>CAZNDJ010000044.1:0-25704 GCA_964571705.1 uncultured Chitinophagaceae bacterium | reverse complement strand
CAGCGTCCTCGATGATGTTTCCTTCAAACTGTGTCACCCACAGCGGGCTATCCTTCGCCGTAGCTACCGGGAGGATATCTGTCAGGTCATGCGGCGCGATGATGATACCCGCAGCGTGGATACCTGTATTGCGCACAGAGCCCTCCAGCACTACGGCTTCTTTGAGTACCTTGGCCTGCAGGTCATCTCCGGCATATATCTCGCGCAGCTTTTTGATATTCTCCATATCATCAGAGCCGTAGCCTTCCTTGTCCTTGAGCGATTTCGGCCCATCTGTCGGGGCAAACATGACACGGTTCAGGTCCGTGCCAGGTTTATCCGGTACCAGTTTCACCAGATTATTGGCATCGGCCAGCGGGAGGTCCATCACACGGGCGACGTCTTTGATACTCATCTTGGCGGCCATGGTACCGTAGGTGATGATCTGTGCCACCTGGTTCTGGCCGTACTTCTGCACTACATAGTCTATCACACGCTGGCGACCCTCATCATCAAAGTCCGTATCAATATCGGGCATTGACTTACGGTCCGGATTGAGAAACCTCTCAAAGAGCAGATTATACTTGATCGGGTCAATATTGGTGATACCAATACAGAAAGCCACCGCAGAGCCCGCAGCCGATCCACGGCCCGGTCCGATCAGTACGCCGATATCCTTGCCGTGATTGATAAAGTCCTGCACGATGAGGAAGTAGCCCGCAAATCCCATGGTACGGATCACACCCAGCTCAAAGTCGAGGCGCTCCTGTATCTCCGGCGTGATGTCTGTGTAGCGCGCCTTGGCGCCCGTCATAGTGAGGTGATGCAGATAGGCGTCCTGATCCGTAAAGCCATCGGGCAACTTATACAGCGGGAGGGCGATGTCTTTTTTGAGTTTCAGCGGCTCGATCTTAGAGAAGATTTCGCCTGTATTGTCTATCGCTTGCGGCAGGTCGTGGAAGACCTTGGTCATCTCCGCCTGCGTCTTGAAGTAGAACTGGTCATTGAAGAACGCAAAGCGCTTGCCCTTGGTAGAGACCTCGTCATCGCTAAAGTCCTTCATGATCGGCGTACTCTGCTTCTCACCTGTATTGATACAGAGGAGGATGTCGTGCGCGTTGCTGTCTGCCTGGTCTACATAGTGGGAGTCATTCGATGCGATGATCTTCACATTGTACTTCTGTGCAAATTTGATCAGGACCTGGTTGACCTTCTCCTGCTCCTCCATGCCGTGGCGCTGCAGCTCCACATAGTAGTCCTCACCAAAGAGGTCGAGCCACCATTTGAATTCTTTCTCCGCGGCGTCCTCGCCCTTGCTAAGGATAGCCTGTGGCACACTGGCACCGATGCAACATGTTGTTGCTATCAGGCCTTTGTGATATTGGAGAATCAGCTCTTTGTCGATGCGGGGATACTTGCCATACAGACCCTGTATATAGCCGAGGGAGCAGAGCTTCACGAGGTTTTTGTAGCCCTCGGCATTTTTAGCCAGCATGAGCTGGTGGTAGCGTTTGTCCTTTTCACCTCCGGTGAAAGACTTTTTCTCCCGCCTGTCCACCACATAAAACTCGCAGCCTACAATAGGCTTCAGCGCAGTGCCGTCCGGCAGCTTGTGCTTCGCCGCCTCGGCTACGAACTGGAACACGCCAAACATATTGCCGTGGTCAGTGATGGCGATTCCCTTCATGCCATCAGCCGCGGCCTTCTTAAACATGGTAGAGATATCTGCCGCTCCGTCCAGCAGCGAGTATTGAGTATGGCAGTGTAGGTGGACAAATTCAGGCATGATCTGGTGGCAGTTGTTAGTTGGCTGGTGTCAGGATAAATACAAAAATACGGTTTTAAAAGGTAGAGGGAAAGGGGGTGTGGATAAGAGGGGGAATGGGGGACCGAAGCGAAATACTTATATTTATAAAAACGATAATGAAACCTAAATTAGAAATGTCGGCTGCGGGGTTCATCAAGGCGCTTGAGTCAGGAACAGGGAAAGATCTACATGGGAAACCCCTCGACTTCTTCTCAACAACCACCCCAAAAAATATAATAATCAGCGATATAGAAGTCAAAGACTTTATAGAGATTGAGAGTCTCTCATTCGAACATAAAATAGTAATAACTGATTGCAATTTTACTGATGTATTTATAACACTTTCAAATTTTAGAAGCGGGCTAATCTTTAGTAACAATACTTGTAAAGGAGATTTTCAAATTGAACGGACTATAATAAAAGGAAACTTCCATTTTGAGGAGAATGCTGTTACAAATGAAATTGTCATTTCGAAGACCAATGTTGGAATCTCCTCCGTAAGAATAACAGAAAATACAGCAAAAGAGATCTGGCTTGATAGATGCGAGTTAGGTAGCCAGGTTTGGTTAGACAAAAATTCGGCGAAACTGAATATTACAGAATGCGAATTAAAGAGCTTGTCGATTTGGGATGTTCAAGATAAACTTTATCTAAATATTAGTGATTCTACAATTGAAAAAATAATTCTAGATGGATTAATTAATTACGGATATATGCAATGGAACCACCTTCGAGTCGGAACCATTGAACTAGAGGAGTGTGTCATGGGTAAGTGGGATCTTGTTAATTGTGATTTTTATCAATCAAAATTAACTATATACAGCAGTAAAATTACTGACACATTTTATACTAATACACGATTCCCCGATAAAATTTGTGTCCCTAGTAAATTTACGCAGAAACAAAGTAAGCATGATATACTGCGCGATGGTTATAATCAACTTAAAACAATTGCTCAGAAACAGAATGACCGAAGAATGTTTCTGCATTATCAGGCAGCGGAACTAGAAAGTTATTTTAGAACTATAAGCTTTAAAGAAACGCCTGCGACCTGGTTCCAGCTCTTTGCCATGAAATGGAGCAATGATTTTGGAACGAAATGGACGTGGGGCGTAGTTTTTGTTTTAGTCGTAAACCTTCTAATGGTTAGTCTTAGCTATTGCTTCAGACCTTTACAGATTAATGCAGAAGGAGTAGGGAATTTTCTAAGCGGATATTTATCTTCTATCTCTTCGCTTATCACGGTTCCAAAATATTTCCAATCCAATTGGGAGGTGAATTGGTTTTACATTGGAAGAATACCTCTTGCTTTCGGCATCTATCAAACCATAGCAGCTTTTCGCAAGTTTGGCAAAAGCGAATAATCACACATTACTAAACAACTGCACCCATCCCTTCCACCTCTCATCATTCAGCTCCATTTCAGTGAAGTTGCCATCAGCGTATTGCGTCAGCAGGCGACGCCAGAAAGCGGTGCCCGAGGCATTGTCTGCCAGCTCGCGGATCTCCCAGTAGCCTCGGTGCAGGTCAAATAGCTGCGTGGCCGCAGCCGTGCCTACCCCATGCAGCCGAAACTCCTGCCGGACATAAAATTCTCCAAAGCTATAGCGTGGGCTGCGTGACTCTATCACACAGTGTGAATTGACCAACGCAAAGCCACACAGCGTGTCATTGTGAAAAATGTAGTACGGGAATCGGTCCGCCTCTGTAAAGTAGCGGTCCATAAAGGGATACATGGGCGTGACGTCTATCTTGCGCGGCGCGTACATCTGGTGCATGTATTCTGCACACATGTCTTTTAGCTCCGCCGCTTCTTCAGGTTTTACCAGCCGGATGGTCGTATTGTTCATTTGCCAGACAGGAACTTCTCAAAGGCATCCTTATTTGCCTGGAAGTTGAATCCTGATGCCAACTTACTATAATTCTGCTGATCTACCGTATGGTCATACAGCAGCTTGGCCACCGCCAGTTTATTGCTCTCAAATGAGAAGAGGTTCATGACCTGCCGCACCTGGTCCGTAGCAAAGGCAGCGCCGGTGATGCTGGCATTCAGCGTATCCAGTTTTTTGGTCTCGTACTTAGACGCCGTGATCGTATTCACCAGCTTTTTGAAGTCTCCATCGCTCATGTGCTCAGGTACAGCGGGCACAGGGGGCGCAGCCTGAACAGGCGCATCGGATGGAGTACTGCTGTAGCCAGCGCTGCCACTAGCTGGAGGTGGCGTACTGCCCGTCTGGTCACATGGTACGTGCGTATCATGGATAGAGATGCCGCGGTACTCATCCACACGGGCATCCATATACACTGATGGGCGTACATCTATGTTGCCATTGTAGACAGTCGTGTGCGTTTGTTCCCCATACCGGTTGGTGCGGACCTCTACCACCTGTATGCGGTGCATGCCGGGAGGGATGTTATTGACGACCACATCTACTGTGGGAGGGTTGCTGCCCGTGTGGCCATCTACATAGACCTTGATAGGGCGGTGCAGCGCGGTGTGAACCTCCATGGTGGAGTTTTCGCAGCCTGCAGTGGCATGGAGTGCAGCAGTGATAGCCAGAGTGAGGACGAGGTATCTCATATCGATCGTATTGCGCGTATGACCAAAGATAGACCAAAGTGTTTAAACCCCTGCTGCGAAAAAATGTGAAAGGTTGGCACGGCTTTGGAAAACTAAATCACATAAAAACTAAACACAATGAAAAGGCAACTATATAAAACACTGCTGCTGATACTGGTGATCGGCGCAGGCCTGGCTTCGGGATGTAACCGTCATGTAGTAGTATCTGACCTCACCAAGCCAAATAAAACCCACTACCCTACTCCCTCTAAGGATGCAGATACAACCACAGGACATCTGGGCACCCACCACAATTAAAAACACTAAAAATCCATCTCATGAATCGGATCGCAAAAATCCTCATGGTGCTGCTTTTGGCAGGCACCACTTTCCTTTGTCCTGAGCAGGGCAAGGCACAAGTCTCTGTGAGTTTTCAGGTTTTCTATGACGACCTCAGTCCGTATGGTGTGTGGGTAAATAATCCCACATATGGCTACGTTTGGGTACCCAATGCGGGACCGGGCTTCGTACCCTACGAGACCGGCGGCCACTGGGTCTACACGGAATATGGCTGGACGTGGGTGTCTGACTATGACTGGGGCTGGGCGCCATTTCACTATGGCCGATGGTATATGGACCCGGTATATGGCGCTATGTGGGTACCTGGCACTGAGTGGGGACCGGCCTGGGTGACATGGAGGCATGCAGACGGCTACTGGGGCTGGGCGCCTATGGCACCGGGCATAGGTGTAGATGTCTACCTGAGCGGAGGCTACAGTATACCCGCAGACCATTGGTGTTTCGTAAGGGAGCGCGACTTTGGCCAGCCCAATATCGTAAACCATGTGGTCAGCCGCACGCAGAACAACACGATCATCAATCATACGACCATAGTCAATAATACCGTGGTAAACCGCTCTACCAATCAGACCTATGTGGCGGGACCGCCGGCTAATGACGTACAGCGCGCTACAGGCCGCACGGTAAATACCGTAGCTATACATGATGCTCCTAAGGCTGGGAGGACAGCTGCGAGCGGCAATGCTGTGGAAGTTTACCGCCCGCGTGTAGAGCATACTGCAGCACCTGGCGGACAAAAGCCTGCACCTACCAAAGTAGCTGACATGAAAGATATAAAACCTGTGCAGCAGCGTAGTGCAGGACAGCCAGCGGCCAGGCCCGAAAACAATAAAGGTGTAGCACCTGTCCGGCAGGCCAATCCTGTCAATGGCAAGGCTGCCCCTGCGAGGCCTGATATGAATAGAGGTAACAATGCGCCTGTGAAACGCGATGCACCGCAGCAGCGTACGATGCCGGCTCAGAGGAGCGAACCTGCTCAAAGGCCTGCACCACAACAGCGCCCGCAGCAACCGATGAGGCAGGAACCTGCTCAGCGCCCTGCGCCGCAGCAGCGTACCGAGCCTATCAGGCAGGCACCGATGCAGCGCCAGTCAGAGCCTATACGTCAGGCACCAATGCCGCGTCAGCAGGAACCAATGCGGCAGGCACCTACACCGCAGCCAAGGATGGAACAACCAAGGCAAGCTCCTCAGCCGCGTATGGAGCAACCTCGTATGGAGCAGCCACGCCAGATGCCGCAGTCTCAGCCTATGAGGCAGGAGCCGATGCACCAAGCACCACCACCACAGCCTATGAGGCAGGAGCCAATGCATCAGGCACCACCTATGAATAATGGCGGCGGCGGACCAGGCAGGGGACCGAGGTAATTCAATCACCATCAAAAAAATAAGCCATGCTCACAGAAAAAGAAATGACAGAAGCCATCTCCCGCCTCACCCTGGAGATCAGGGAGAAATACCCGGAGATGAGTAAGTACATAGGCGAGATGCCTGTGACCAATCCGGATACCGAACATCCGGAGATCAATGCCAAAATACTGACAGATTACTATGATAATCTTCTGGCCATCATGAAGCGGTACGCTGCCGATCATGATCGCGCCACAGCCGACCTGAAGGAAAAGGTCCAGGACGAAAAATTGTGAATCGGTATAAATTGCAAGCTAGCCGGCAGGAGCGATCCGAACCGGCTTTTTTATGGGCAAAAGAAAGGCCCTCCCGTTACGGCAGGAGGGCCCAAACCCAAACCTATAAACAAAACTACGAAACGGTCGTTCAGCTATTCAGTCACTATATAGCTAACGTATCTGACGATGAAAAACGCATTTCTTTACTGTTAAAACACGTAAAAACTTTCGTTGGCGAATATGCCATCCCCCGCCTACATGCCTGCACGGCTCAGGTGGCAGATTTTCATTACCTTCGGCATCCCAAATCCGGTCAGAGGTGATCCCAAAGTTTACCATAGCGCGCATCATGGAGGAGGCCCGTATAGACGAGGTCGTAGGGGAGTTTGTGACCCTCAAGAAGCGCGGCTCCAGCCTGATCGGCAATTGCCCTTTCCACAATGAAAAAACGCCATCCTTCAATGTCTCCGTATCACGGGGCATCTACAAGTGCTTTGGCTGTGGCAAGGCGGGCAACTCGGTGACCTTTCTCATGGAGAGCCAGCAGATGACCTACGTAGAGGCGCTGAAGTACCTGGCCAAAAAGTATAACATAGAGGTAGTAGAAGAGTACCGCAGTGAGGAACAGAAAAAGGAAGAAGACGAGAAGCAATCGTTGACAGAGAGTGTCCTGATAGCCAATGCCTTTGGGCAGCGCTTCTTTACCGACTATCTGCTGCACAATGAGAAGGGCGCTGTGGGTCTTTCCTATTTCAAAGAGCGTGGCTTTAGCACGCAGACCATAGAGAAATTTCAACTGGGCTTTGCACCTGAGAGTGGCACCGAGTTTACAGAGACCGCGCTGAAGGCCGGCTACCAGCTCGATATCCTCAAGAAGGCCGGCCTCACCTCGCCCAAGGAAGGTTCTAAATACGACTTCTTCCGCAATAGGGTGATGTTCCCGGTGCACAACCTGGTGGGCAAGGTGATCGCCTTTGGCGGGCGTATCATGGTGAAGGATGAGAAGTCTCCAAAGTATGTCAACACAGGTGAGAGCGAGGTCTATGTCAAAAGCAAGATCCTCTACGGCATCTACCAGGCCAAGGGCGATATACGCAAGCAGGATGAATGCCTGCTGGTAGAGGGCTATACCGATGTCATATCACTCGTACAGGCGGGAATAGATAATGTGGTAGCCTCCAGCGGCACGGCCCTCACTACGGATCAGATCAGGCTCATTAAGCGTTTCACGCACAATGTGACCATCCTCTATGATGGTGATGCTGCAGGTATCAAGGCAGCCCTGCGTGGTACCGATATGGTACTGGAGGAGGGTATGAATGTGCGGATCGTGATCCTCCCCGATCAGGAGGATCCCGATAGCTATGTGCGCAGAGTAGGCGCCACTGCCTTTACTGATTTTATCAGGGAGAATAAAAAGGACCTCATCATTTTCAAGACGGACCTGTATGCTGCCGAGGCCAAAAACGACCCTGTCAAGAAGGCTGACATGATCCGTGACATCGTGCAGTCTATCTCGCGCATACCGGACATGATACAGCGCTCTGTGTACATACAGCAGTGTGCTCACAGCATGCAGATGTCGGAGCAGATACTGATAGCCGAGGTCAATAAGATGCGCAACTCCCGCGCCAAGGATAAGACCAAAGAAGACGTAGCCCCGCACATAGAGATACAGGATATAGCTGCCAATGCACAGGTGCATCAAGAGCAGCTGCTGGCCTCTACGCACAATCCGGAGCCCATAGAGCGCGATATCGTCCGTGCACTGATGGAGTATGGCACCTGGGAGGTACCGGTAGACGGTGGGGAGCCTGAGACAGCCACACATTTTATCTTTGACACGCTGGAGGGCATCCTCTTTGAGTCTAAGTATAAGTATGCCTACGACTACATCCGCTCGGAGTTTGACGCGGGGCGTATCCACCCGGAGACTTTCTACACGCAGCATACAGATCCTGAGATCAGCCGGCTGGCCATAGACCTTGTCACGGCCTCTGCGCAGGATCAGCTCAGCCCCGGCTGGTGGGAGAAATACGAGGTGATCGTACCTGACAAGAAGACCATCTATATACAGGACATCGTCTCCTCTACCATGCGTATGAAGCAGATGAAAAATTTTGCCACCCTCTATGAAGTGGAGGAGCGCATGCGCACCGCAGAGACGCCAGAGCAGATAGATGAGCTGATCCAGCTCTACAAGGTACTTACCGAGCAGAAAAAGGAATTTGCCAAGGCCACCGGCATAGTGGTGTACAAGCGCAAGTAAACCTTTGGGCACCTGCGTTGTTACTTCCTGCAGGTTCTGCGTTCTACTCTTACACGATAAAACCGCTTTTAACGTTCATTAAAAAGGTGCTGTTAAACAGAGTTAAGGACAGGTGCGTGGGACTTGATTTCATGCAACTGCTGAAATAATTTTGTGTTCGTATTCGTTCAAACAAGAAAACAAAACGGAATAGCCATGAATTTCAAAAAATCATTTTTCACAGTAGTAGCCTCAGTGGTATGTGCCCTGGGCTCAGTGATGGCTTACCAGCATTACCTGGCGCCAGAACGCATTACTTACATAGACAACAACCTTCCTATCCACCGCACAGCCATGGCTGCAGCTATGAATACTTCTTCATCTCAGCCTATAGATTTCCGCTATGCGGCCTCGGCATCTACACCCGCTGTCGTACACGTCAAGTCCACTTTCAAGGCGGAGCCCGTAGCGATGCGAGGCGGCAGGCAGCAGGATCTCTTCGGCGATGATTTCTTCCAGTTCTTCCAGGGGCCAAACCCGTACCAACGCACACCGCGTGAGCAGATGGCCACCGGCTCTGGTGTGATCGTCTCTCCAGACGGCTATATCGTGACCAATAACCACGTGGTAGAAAACGCTACTAATGTGCAGGTAGTGCTGCACAATAACCGCTCATATAAAGCAAAGATCGTGGGCCGCGACCCTGACACTGATATAGCCCTGCTGAAGATAGAAGGAGATAATTTCCCCGCTATACAGTTTGCCAACTCTGACTCAGTATTGGTGGGAGAGTGGGTACTTGCAGTAGGCAATCCATTTAACCTAGCATCTACCGTCACCGCCGGTATTGTGAGCGCTAAGGGGCGCAATCTGAATATGATGGGTGATGCTGGCGAGGCGCATGCCAATACCGCCATAGAGTCCTTTATACAAACTGATGCTGCGGTCAATCCGGGCAATAGCGGTGGCGCACTGGTCAATGCCAATGGCCAGCTGGTAGGTATCAATACAGCCATCGCATCCCCTACAGGAAGCTACGCAGGTTACTCCTTTGCCGTGCCGGCCAATATCGTACACAAGGTGATCTATGACCTCGAGAAATTTGGCACTGCGCAGCGCGGCTTCCTGGGTGTCACCATCCGCACGCTGGATGATGAGACTGCCAAAAACCTCGGTATGAATGAGCCTCAGGGTGTATATGTAGATGGCGTGAATAAAGGCTCTGCCGGTGAGGCCGGAGGTCTGAAGAATAAGGACGTGATCCTGAAGATCAACGGCTTCCCTGTGGCCAGCTCTCCTGAGCTGCAGGAGCAGGTAGCCAAGTACCGCCCCGGCGATAAGATCACTGTAGAATACCTCCGCGATGGCAAGGTGCAGACCGCCTCTGTACAGCTCAAGAATAAATACAATACGGTAGCGACAGTAGACAATGTCAATGACATCCTGGAGCAGCTCGGTGTGACGGTAGGCGACCTCTCCAATCAGGAGAAAGCACAGCTCCGCGTGCCAGGTGGTGTACGCATCACAGACCTCAAGGATGGCAAGCTATCTGAGCTGACCAATATGCACAAGGGTTTTGTGATCACACAGATAGATGACCAGCCTGTGAATAGTGTGCAGGACTTTGTAAACATCATGAAAGAAAAATCAGGCAAGGTGCTCATAGAAGGGGTGTATCCTAATAAACAGGAGAGCTACCTGTATGCCTTCCGTATGTAAACGCAGGAATTTCTGTTTATAGATCAAAACCCTCGGCACGGTGCTGAGGGTTTTGTTTTTTGGTATAGATTTGCGCATACATAGATCATCATGCTGAAAGTAGGTATCACAGGAGGTATAGGCAGCGGCAAGACCACGGTCTGCCAGATATTTGAGCGGCTGGGTGTGCCCATATACTACGCCGACCAGCGGGCCAAAGAGCTGATGGAAGATGACAAGGAGCTGGTCGCTGATATCCGCCGCGAGTTTGGAGATGAGGTCTATGATGCCGAGGGCCGCCTGCAGCGCAAAAAGCTGGCAGAGATCGTCTTCAACAATGAAGAACTGCTGGTCAAACTCAATAGCCTGGTACATCCTGCGGTGTTCAAAGACAATCAGTCCTGGAATGAAGTACTGGCCAGGAAAGGCTATCCATACACACTAAAGGAGGCTGCTCTCCTGGTCGAGACAGGCTCGTATCTCACACTGGATAAACTGATCGTAGTATCTGCGCCCGAGGAAGACCGCATCAAGCGTGTGATGGAGCGCGACCAGGCTACGAGAGAGCAGGTGCTGGCCCGTATCAAGGCCCAGATGCCCGAGGAGCAGAAGGTCAAATACGCCGACTATATCATCTACAATGATACCATCATGGAGCTCGTGCCACAGGTCACCAAGATCCATCTCGATCTGACCAATATTAATTAGTATTCAATAGCTAGTCGGAAGTATTAAGATAAATATAAAAGACTACCAGCTTGCCTTCAGCTAATTATATTTGCGCTGTCTAAATACTTACTAAAAACTACTAATTACTCTCATTGAAACCACTCAAAATAGGTATTCTCGGCGGCGGCCAGCTAGGCCGGATGCTACTACAGTCTGCGGCTAACTATCATGTAGAAACCTTTGTACTGGAGAGTGGGGCCACGCCTCCTGCCTCCTCTTTGTGCCATCATTTCATAGAGGGGGATATCCGTGACTTTGATGCCGTATATGCCTTTGGCAAAAAGGTGGATGTGCTCACTATTGAGATAGAGAATGTGAATGTAGAGGCCCTCTTTAAACTGGAGGCCGAGGGTGTACGAGTGGTGCCAAGCACGGCTGTGCTACAGACGATCAAGGATAAGGGACTGCAAAAACAGTTTTACCGGGATCACGGGATACCTACAGCTGATTTTATCCTGACGGAGAATGAAGAGGATGCAAAGCTGCAAACAGCCTATCTACCTGCCGCGCATAAACTGCGTACCGGTGGCTATGATGGTAAAGGGGTAAGTATCCTGAAGTCTGAAGCAGATATAGAGAAGGCCTTTAAGGAACCATCTGTACTGGAAAAGCTGGTAGACATAGACAAAGAAATAGCTGTAATGGTAGCCCGCGACCACAATGGTGGTATGGCCGTGTACCCACCAGTGGAAATGGTATTTGATCCTAAGTATAACCTGGTGGATATGCTGGTATCTCCGGCAGACATCACTCCAGAGCAGACCGCAGAGGTACAGCGTGTGGCACGTATGGTGATAGACGCGCTGGGATCGGCCGGAGTATTTGCCGTAGAGATGTTCATCGACAAATCGGGACAGGTGCTGGTAAATGAAACAGCCCCACGGGCACACAATAGCGGACATCAAAGCATAGAAGGGAACTATAGCTCACAGTATGATATGCAGATGCGCGTGCTGCAGCAATTGTCCCTGGGCAGTACAGAGACCATCCTCCCCTCACTCATGCTAAACCTGATCGGAGAAGAGGGCCACTCGGGCCCGGTGCGCTACCAGGGGCTGGATGAAGCCCTGCAGATACAGGGAGTGTATATACACCTCTACGGCAAGCATGAGACCAAGCCCGGCCGCAAGATGGGCCACATGACCATATTGGGTAAAAACAAAAATGACCTGCTAGAAAAAGCCAGGTCATTAAAGTCACTGCTCAAAGTAGTGAGCTATGATTATTTCTGATCAGTCATTGGAAGATGTCTTGGCGGCATCTTTACTTTCTTCTGCCTTCTGTTTGGGGGTCACAAAAGGGTTCTCGTCTTCTGTATCATCCGATTTATTCTTATCCGCATCAGCCTTGGCATGCTGCTCTTCTGCTGCTGCGCTCGGCTTGGGGTCCGATGGCGTGATAAATGGATTTTCATCACCGGTAAAATTGCTGGTAGAGGACGGTGCTATAGCTGGCTTCTGAGCGGCTGTGCCAGGTTCATCGGCTGGTTTAGCCGGCTCTACCTTAGCGCCATTGACTGGCTTTTCTTCGCGTACGTCGCTTTTGGGTGCTGGCTGCTGTGCAGGCATGGATATCTGGCGTGGGCGCTCTGTGGGAGCTGATCTTTCTGTAGTGACAGTGATCTTCGCTGCAACTTGCTGCACGGGAGCCTCGCTATAGTGATTCTCATTCAGAAAAGAGGCTACGAACTCCGGGTCACGCATCTTGGTGTTCTTTGGCACCCGGATGACGGAACCATCGCGGATGTGTTTTGCATCCACTCCGGGATTGGCTTTTTCTATATCATTTACAGTGCTATTGTACATCAGAGATATGCGGAATAGCGTCTCGTGTTGCTGTATCTTATGGTTCACAATGCCGGCATCTTTGGCGGCAAAAGAACTCATGGTACCGAATAATGATGCAAAGAGTAAGATCTGCTTCATCTTTTATGGATTATACCGCCTAGTACGGGCTTTGTTGCACCATTGTTTCAATTCTTGCTACATTTATCACGTAAATACGACTACTACACATGGTATCACCACAGATAGGCATCATCATGGGCAGCGAGAGCGACCTGAAAGTGATGAATGAGGCAGCAGAAGTACTAAGGGAACTCGGAGCCTCCTTTGAACTGACAGTGGTCAGTGCGCACCGTACTCCCGACAGGATGCGCGACTATGCTACTACTGCCGCCGAGCGCGGCATCAAGGTGATCATAGCCGGGGCCGGCGGTGCAGCGCATCTGCCTGGTATGGTGGCATCCTTTACTACCCTGCCTGTGATCGGCGTGCCTATCAAATCCTCCAACTCTATAGACGGTTGGGACTCAGTGCTGTCGATTCTGCAAATGCCATCTGGTGTGCCGGTAGCTACCGTAGCTCTCAATGGCTCAAAGAACGCAGGTATCCTGGCCGCGCAGATACTCGGTACTGCTGACAAAGCTATAGCAACAAAGCTAGTGGTCTTTAAAAATCAGCTGCGCGAGAAGGTCGAAAACTCTATCCGCGAGATCAGGATCGCGGGCTACGAAAATGGCTTTGATCAGTAGGTAACTGCTCTCCCCTACCACATATTGTTAAAACTACTAGCAATCACATTGCGTAGATATCCGTATGACGGGATAATATTACCTTAGAGGTAGCGTTTTCGCGTAACACAATATGTATATCATGAAATCTCCGAAAATCTTACTCGCCTTTTTTATCCTGTGTATCTTCTCATCTTTCACTCTATCGGCTCAGGATGATAGGGAAGATGTGGTCTACCTGAAAAATGGTAATATCTATCGAGGCGTAATAATAGAGCAAGTACCCGGACAGACACTGAAGGTGGAAACGCTGGGTGGCAACGTCTTCACAGTACAAATCAGCGATATCACTAAAATCACTAAAGAGAAAAAAGTAGTGCCTGATAATGATCCTGCTATGAATCCTGACGCTGACCATGCAGGTATGCGTGGCCCCGAAGGCCGCCAGCCGGAGAGGAATGATCATGGACCGCGATATTTCCATCATAATAATTTCCATCGCTACTATCGTTTTGACTCCACCGACAAGAAGGGACCACGGGAATTTCACTATCGCAAAAAGGGTTACTTCTTTGAGGCGCAGCTGCTGGCAGAGATGGGCCAGGGCGGCCTGAGGATCATCAATGGCTATAAGTTCAGCCAGTTTGGCTACCTGGGCATAGGTGTGGGGGTAGACCTCATCGGCTTCGCGCCGGTGGGTAGATATAACTTTGGCGGCAATGGGTATCCATATGCTGGTACCTACCTGCCTGTATTTCTACACTACTCCGGAGATATCCTGCGCAAGCGTATCACACCATTCTATAGCGTGGATATGGGCTATGCGGTACGATTCAATAGTGGCCGTGGTCCTGTGGCTTACCCTGCTTATTACCCATATTACTACAATGACTACCACCAGAGCGGCGCTATGGGTGGCGTAGGCTTTGGTGTGAAGTTCTTCTCAAAGCGCAGGGTCAACTTTAATCTATCTCTCAATGCTGACTTTCAGAATGTGCGCTATATACAAGGCTACGATGTCCCTTCAGGCAACGGTATGACATGGCGTAGTGGCAATAGCCTCACGCTCCTCACGCCAGGACTTAAGTTTGCGCTTGGCTTTTAAGAAGCAGATGACAGGTGCATGACCTTGTGAGGATTCTCAAGTATGAAGCGTGATAGCATTCCTCGTATGTTAAAGTTTTCGCGGTATGGTGATAGCTCGCGAAAGTGCTCCAGTGTCGCTTTATCACGTGGCAGCTCTGTAGTAGGCTTGTAGCCCATACCGGCAAAGTGCCCCTTCTCTACTACAATAAATGCAGACTCTTCTGAGGTCCTACCCTCGTCTATGATCACAAAAGACTCCTGCTCAGACATGGCAGTGATAGCAATAGTAGTACGCTTATTGTAAGAAGCAATATGGCGCTTATCGCCTGACCGGCAGGGGCATTTTTCACTGTCACAAGTATCCTCATGCGTAGCGATGCTCATGAGGCGGGGGCAAAGCTCGTATTCCTCTGCGAGCGCTTTGAGATAGCTGAGACACTCTGTGATATTATTGAAGAAGGCTAATGCGGTAGCACCTTTTTTTAGTTTCTCTATGCCCATACGGGTCACTCCTCGCTGATCCTGATAGGCCAGGATGCCAAAGCGGGGTTCGTAAACCTTTTGAGAGCGATTGAACCTGGGCCAAAGCCGCTTGATCTCGTGAGACTCGAGGAGGAGCGCCATCAGCTCATTGCCACAGAGCTCATATGTGATAGAGAAAATGGAGCGCATGAAGTCCTGCTTCTGACGCGAGGTGGAATTATTAGAAAAATGACTGCTGACGCGCTTGCGGATGCGTTTAGCCTTGCCCACATAGACTACTTTGCCCTTCTGATCGTGGAAGTAGTAGATACCCGGCAGGTCGGGCAATTTCTCAAAATGCTCGCGGGGCACATTAGGCGGCAGCGCTTGCTCTTTAGAGTTGCGCTTCAGCGCCTTTGTGATCAGCTCTTCCCTATCGTTTTCCAGCAGCAGCTCAAAGAGTTTGACTGTGGCAGCCGCATCGCCGTCTGCGCGGTGGCGGTTCTCTATTTTGATATCCAGGTAGCCGCATATTTTGCCGAGGCCGTAGGAGTCCAGTCCCGGAAATATCTTGCGCGCGAGACGTACGGTACAAAGTTTATTGCTCGTGAGATCATAGCCACAGTTGGCCAGTTCGCTTTTCAGAAAAGAGTAATCGAAGTTGACATTATGCGCTATGAACACTTTGCCATAGAGCATATCATAGATCCGGTCAGCCACCTCCCAAAACTCGGGGGCATCTTTGACCATCGCATTGCTAATGCCGGTGAGACCAGTGATGTAATATGGGATATCCTGGCCAGGATTGATGAGCGTCTGATAGCTATCTGTGACCCGCTGCCCGTCATGGACATAGATAGCCACCTCGGTGATCCCATTGGCAGAGGCATGGCCTCCCGTGGTCTCTATATCTACTATGGCATACTGCATTGCGGCCTACTAAAATAGCGATTTGGCAGGCCACGGCCAGTGAAAAATTACTCACCTAAAATGGGGTCACCCGGCGATCTGAAGATCGTCCTCTCCCTCGCTGGTATCCAGACTACCAGAGCGATAGTAGAGGTAGATGAAGAATATACTCACCGCAGTAAGGATATGCCAGAGCGCATGTCCCTGCAGGAAACTATCCGGCTGGCAAACCATGCGCTGACGATCCAGCACCCATACACTACCCGCAGCAAAGAGAGCCAGAAAGGCAGCATACATATACTTTGTAAAAAAGCCGGTACGATTGACAGCGAGTGTATAATACATACCAGTGATGATGATCATCAGCAGCAGCCCTGGTACCAGTGCATTAATGTTGATACGCCATAGCCAGTTGAAGAAAGCAATATTGAGAAGTATCACGAGGACCTTGGCCCATTTGTGAGAGTCACGAGTGGTGCCACGGTGATTGAAATACGGGAAGATCTTATACAGATTTAAGACCAATATCATAGCGATCACGGAGTAGAGGCCCGTCTGATCCAGCTTCTGAAAGAAAGCAGTGAGTGAAGCATGATAAAAGAAGCTCCCAATAAACAGATAAAAGCATGACACCCCATACATTATAGAGAAAAGCGGATAGCGTACCAGAAAGTTTTCTGAGTCCCGGCGGTTGCGATTCTTGTAGTCATGCACGCCCAGTGTAAGCGCAAAGAGGCCGACTGCGAGATAAGCGAGATTGGACCAGGTATTTGCTGGCTGGCGTATGGCCTCATCCATGTGATTTGCCTCGCAAAAGTGAAATGCATTGCCCCCGGCCATAGGCATCCGGCCCCAGAGGTCAGTATGCTGATAGGAGTGATAGGCCAGCAGCAGTAGCAGCGTGGTGAAGAAAAAAACCATGGCGGGCAGACGAAAAGCACGGCGGCGCAGATCCTCGAGATACAGCCTGTCCCGCAGCACTTCTACCCTTTCAGCACTATACAATTTCATAATATCACTTCTTTATTGAGTGTACGAATATAGTGCAGATTGGTTTTTCAATAGGTGATGATAGATACGATATCAGGGGTGTACGCTGAAATTTTGCTAAGTCCGGATAGAAAACCCAGCTCAACGATGAAAGCAAAACCTGCCACGATACCCCCCTCGGCCCGGACCAGCTCGGCCGCCGCGATGGCAGTGCCGCCTGTGGCCAGCACATCATCATGGATCAGCACCTTCCACCCGGGCTGTATCACGCCCTCGTGTATCTCCAGCGTAGCTGTGCCGTACTCCAGCGTATAGGTGTAAGACTTTGTCCTGGCTGGCAGCTTTCCTTTCTTCCGGACCGGCACCAGTGGTATCTGCAGCTTATTGGCCAGCAGCATGCCTATGAAAAAACCACGGCTTTCTACTACGCAGATAGCATCCAGCTTCTCCTTGAGCTGACTGATGATCGCTGTAGTGATATCGTCGCACAGCTGCCAGTCCAGGAAAACGGGCGTGATATCTTTGAACAAAATACCTGGCTTGGGAAAATCAGGTACATCACGGATAGCGGTATCTAGTCGTGTAGCGACAGATGAGATCTCAGCTTGTATCATTTCATCAAAATAAAAGTATAAAGGTGAAACGGTAAAATCGGTTTTGCCCACATCAGCCATGAATGGCAAGTGAATAAGTAGCTGAGACGGGCCGTGGGTAAAACATATATTTGCCGCAGATGACAGTAGAGATCTATACTGATGGCTCTGCCCGGGGCAATCCCGGCCCTGGCGGCTATGGCGCCATCCTGAAATACGGGCAGCATGAGCGCGAGCTGTCTCAAGGCTACCACCTGACCACCAATAATCGTATGGAGCTACTAGCCACTATAGTAGCGCTGGAGACGCTGACCCGCGATGGCCTGAATGTGATGATCTACAGCGACTCAAAATATGTGGTGGAGGCCGTTGAGAAAAAATGGGTCTTTGGCTGGGAGCAGAAGAACTATAAGGACAAAAAAAATCCCGATCTCTGGCAACGCTTCCTGAGGGCATACAGGAGGCACCATGTGCGATTTACCTGGATCAAAGGGCATAATAATCACCACTACAATGAACGCTGCGATGTACTGGCTACGCGTGCAGCAGACTTTGGCCCCTGGCTGGAAGACACGGGGTTTAAAAATTCAATTTAACTACACTACTCGAAGAATCTCCACGCGCCACCAAATTTGAAGGTGGCATCTGCTGCCGGATACAGCGGTGAAGTATAGTAGCCTTTCTGCTTGCCAAAGAAGCTCGAAAGATTAGTCCCCATCAGGTAGATACGGACAGTTTTTATTTTGACATTCAGGAATGCGTCTAACACCGGGTAAAATTTCAGTTCCCAATCGTTTTGCAGATAAAACTGGCCTGTGAGCGGGTTGTAGCCGTTGCCCTTGAATGGTGTGTAGTAACGGAGATCTACACCTATGGCAAAAAGTAGTGCTTTTTTGAAAACATAACGCTCATAGTAAACGCTTGTTTTGGTAGTGACGAGCGGCAGACGTATCACATCGCTACCGGCAGCCTTTTGAAACCAGACATCGTTGTCAAAATGAAAGCCTTTGATGCCAAACCTGTTTGAAAAAGAAAGGACCAGCATATTGGTAGCCCTACCCTCGTAGGTAGGGGTGACCGGGCCTGAGAAGTAGAAATAGTTTTTCAGTACATAATTGTAAGCAGATACGCGGATACCGATCTTATCTACTACGTATTCCCCTCCGAAGCGGAAGATACTCATACGCGGCAGGTTGTATCCGTACTTATAGTTCAGGCTGTCAAAGTTGCCATTGAAAGTGGTACCATTAGGCAGGATAGTATGCACTCCTGTGATGGTATCCGTGCGAAAACTATGGTAAACCCAGTCCGGATGCTTGAGCTGATATCCAGCTCCGGCAGTGAGACGACCGAATTTGCGCAGGTCTACACCGATCTCGCCATTGGCAGTGAGGTCATTCTCATTATAGCCTGCCAGAAAGTAAGTCACGTTTGCTTTGTAAAGCAAGCGGCTATTGACGGCAGGATTACTCTTCATGTAGCCATCTACATAGAGGTTTGTAAACCTGGACCCGGACCTGAACTCACGTAGTATATAGTAGTCAAGATTTGCCGAAGCGCCGATTATAAAGTTGAGCTCCCGGTAGGTAGAGTCTGACGTGAGTTTCTTTGCCGTATAGTCCAGTCCGAAGCGGTTGCCGGCTTTGATATAGCCGCTGGTATAGCGCATGGTATCCCCCATTTTCAGATAGGAATAGTACGCTGAGTCGGCACGAAGGTCAAAATATTGATAGCGGTTATAATCCAGATTAAACTGATAAGATACTTTGAAGACGGGCAATACCACACGGATCACTGTGGTGTCATTTATCCGCTCATTGTATTTTTTGCCTATGCCGTATGTCCCCTTGAGGTACCAACTCAGCTCGCGGTATTGCAGCCCTGCATATTGGAGATTGACAGGCGCCAGGCTCTTTTGGAAAAGTGCAGAATCTTTAAAGAAAATATCTCGTGATAACCCGCCATTTTCCTGTACCAGGTATGAGTTGAATATCATATCGGTCTCTATGCCCCACTGACGATTTTTAGAATTGTAGATCGCATAGAGTGAAAAGCCATTGTCGATGGCACGCTGCCGGTTATATAATCCGGGCGAGTTGATCCGCCGGAACTCTACGCCGTACATCAGGCCATTTTTATGACTATTGGCGAAGCGGCCTTTAAAAAGCTGATCCTTGTTTATCCCCAGTGAATAAAATATCTCCGCATATGGACGGATGACCTGATAGTAGCGGATGGAGTCCTTCTGATAGCGATAGGCATCAAACTGGTGGAAACCCATATTGAAGCCGACCGCGGGCGAAGGATTGAAAACGAGCGGATATGCTCCTGTGCCCATATTGCCCAGATGAAAATACTCAGGTCCATCTCCCCTCACTACATCAAAACGATGCAACTGAAAAATGGAGGAATCGATAAGGAACCGACGGTTGGGTTCAAAGCCATAGTACCAGGTATCATTGAGTGTGGAGCGTTTCCGACGTCCGGATACGGTATCTGGTGCCGGGAGGGTGCTATCAGGAGAAATGGCCACTCTATCCAGTCTGGATCTACTGTGCCTGACCCTGCTGCTATCGATATGTGTTATGGTCGTATCATGATGATACGGATTGTAAGCCGGCACTACAGGTGTGCGGCCGGGCATCGTATCTACTACAGGCCGGGTGCTGTCTGCTATACCCTGACCATGCGCATGAGCAGTCCACAGAGTGGCTAGCAGGCACAGGATAAATGCGATATGAGAAAAGCGTGGATTCAAAAATTTGTCCGCGTTTGGCTGGGTACGAATGTAGCAAATGTCGTCTATAGACCGAGTATGGCAGTGACCTCTATCTCTATGAGCAGACGTGGATCGATGAATCCTTTGACCTCTATCATGGACGCTGCGGGCCTGATCTCAGCAAAAAACTCTGCATGAGCACGACCTACTGCATCAGACTGTGAGATATCGGTCACGTACATCCGTGTACGTACCACGTCTGCCATAGTACCTCCGGCCTCCGTCAGCGCACGTTCTATTTTGCGGAAGATAAACTGCGTTTGTTCGTAAATATTGCCCTCGCCTATCACCATATCGCCATCTACGGCAGTAGTGCCTGCGACCTCTATTATATTCCCAACGCGCACGGCGCGAGAGTAGCCAAAGCGCTCCTCCCACACAGTACCGGATGAGATGTAGCGACGCATTTTTTATAATTTTTTGAGAAGTTCGACGATCACTTTCGTCATCTTGGGTTCCGCTGCTGAGGCTTTCTCCAGCACAAAGGCGTGGGATACGTGGTCGGCCTTATCAAAAGGATAGCCGATATCACTGATCACAGATATAGCAAAACACCTCATATCCATGTGGCGGGCTACTACCACCTCCGGCGTGGTGCTCATGCCTACCGCATCCCCACCTATCAGGGCAAAGTACCTGTACTCTGAAGGCGTCTCGAAAGTGGGCCCCTGTACACCTACATATACTCCGGTGTGGCAGGCTATGTCATGTTCTTTGGCGATAGCCATGCCCATCTGTACGAGAGCAGGGTCATAGGCATCATTCATATTAGGAAAGCGAGGTCCGAGCTTTTCATCATTCTTGCCGCGTAGCGGATGCTCAGGCTGCAGGTAGATGTGGTCGCGCAGGATCATCAGATCGCCTACTTCGAAATCCCCATTGACGCCACCAGACGCATTAGATATGAGCAGGGTGTGTACACCTATGAACTTCATAACGCGGATAGGGAAAGTGACCTCCTGCATAGAATAGCCCTCATAATAGTGAAAACGGCCGCTCATACATACCACATTCTTGCCTCCCAGTGAGCCAAAGATCAGGCTGCCCTTGTGGCCCTCTACCGTAGACACCGGGAAACCTGGTATATCACCATAAGATATCTGATGGTGTACGTCCATCTGTGCGGTCAGATTGCCCAGGCCGCTGCCCAGTATCACTCCGTATCCATATTCACCGCTCACTTTTGACTTGAGATAGTCTGCACTTGCATTTATTTTGCTGATCAGGTCGCTCATTTTACTCTGCTGTATAGTTTATTTGTTCGTTAATGTTCTTGCCCCGCGTGACCTCCATGTATTTTATGATATCCGCTTCAAATTTTTGCCGGTCATCTGCACTAAAGGCTACCCGTATGGGCTGCACAAATATTGGGATATTATTTTCCAAAAACCAAGAGCGGAAGGGCCAGAGGCGCACGGCGTCCTTCTCAGTCGTGACGATCACCTTGTGTGCGCTTTTGATATTATGATATGTATCACGTATACGCTCGAGGTCGTACACATCATAGGTATGGTGGTCCTTAAAGGTGCTGAGGTACACATTCCCTGCTGATTGCTCGAGATGCTTTTTGAGTTTCGCGTGGCTGGCTATGCCTGTCACCAGCAGTACATCACTATCGGGGATACTGACTGGCGGCTGGGGCTGCTCTGTGCGAAATAGCGGATACAGCGGTCCATACTCTATGTGGGAGAAATATACATGCTGATAGGGAAGCGGAGCGATATCTGAGATCATGCGCTGACGGTCAGCATCAGCCAGAGATGGCGGACATTTCGTCACGATGATGATATCTGCACGATGGTAATGTTTCCTGGCCTCGCGCAGCCAGCCGCGTGGCAGTACATGGTCCCGCCAGAAAGGGGCATCATACTCAGTGAGGAGTATAGACAGTCCGGCCCTGATAGTACGATGCTGATAGGCATCATCCAGCAGGACCACATCCAGGCCGGGATTCATAGTGAGCATGCGTGGTATGCCTATGACACGCTCCTCTGCCACCGCCACGAGCGTCTCCGGATGCTTGACATGAAACAGCATCGGCTCGTCTCCTATCATAGCAGCTGTAGCCGCCTGATCTGCCACCTGGAAACCATGTGACTTGCGGCCATAGCCCCTGCTGAGTGTGCCTACCTGATAGTTGTATTTCAGGAGCTGAATGAGGTACTCTATATGAGGAGATTTGCCGGTACCACCCACAGACAGATTGCCTACAGATATCACAGGCAGCTCAAATGATGCCGCTTTCAACATCTTAATATCATACAGGTAATTTCGGATATCTGTGATGAGCTGGTAGATGCGTGCCAGAGGCCAGAGGAGGATATGTGCGAGACGGCTGATAGGCGGTTTTTAGCATAGCAAATCTATAACAAACTCCGCCAAAGTCCGGTCAGAAAGACTTTTACAGGGATGTGTATTATTTTTGCGATGCGATCGTATCCGATTTGGGTACTTTGGCTCAAAATCAATAACGTGCAGCAGTATCTCGATCTCCTCCGCCGTATCATGGACAAGGGCGCCTACAAATCAGACCGCACCGGCACAGGTACGTATAGCTGTTTTGGTGATCAGATACGCTTTGACCTGTCCGCAGGCTTTCCACTGGTGACGACCAAGAAGATCTTTACCAAAGCTGTGATACATGAGTTGCTTTGGTTTCTGAAAGGTGAATCTAATATCCGATATCTCTGCCAGCATGGCGTGCGGATATGGGATGACTGGCCGTATGCCAAGTACAAAGCAAGTCCTGAATTTGCCGGGGAGACGATCAAAGAATTTGCGGCGAAGATCGCAGCGGATGAAGCTTTTGCTGCCAGGTGGGGTGAGCTAGGTCCGGTGTATGGCGTGCAGTGGCGCTCATGGCCTGCAGGCAATGGCCAGACCATAGATCAGATATCGCAGCTGATCGAGCAGATCAAAAAAAATCCTGATTCGCGCAGGCATATCATCAGCGCCTGGAATGTGCCATACATAGATCAGATGGCACTGCCACCATGCCACACCATGTTCCAGTTTTATGTAGCACCTCCGGATGCGGCTAAGGGTGAAACAAGAGGAAAACTGAGCTGCCAGCTATACCAGCGGAGCGCTGATGTTTTCCTGGGTGTACCATTCAATATAGCCTCCTATGCACTGCTCACCATGATGATCGCGCAGGTATGCGATCTGGGTCTGGGTGACTTTGTACATACATTTGGGGATGTGCACCTGTACAGCAATCACGTGGATCAGGCCAAGCTGCAACTAACCCGCGAGCCCCGTCCGCTGCCACAGATGAAACTTAATACTGCAGTGAAAAATATCTTTGACTTCAAGTACGAAGACTTTGAACTGCTAAACTACGATCCCCATCCTACTATCGCAGCTGAAGTAGCTGTATAAGCAGTGAAAGAGGCTCCTGATATTTATCACCCGGCACGAGCTTTTCCACAGCTTCTACACGTTAGATAAAATCTATCGGTGGTATGAAAATCTTGCGCCATATTTGGGCCCACGTAAGTTTTAAAGACAACAGACGACTAACAACAGTCACAATTAATAGTTTATGAGCGAAAAGATCCATTGCCTTATCATCGGTTCCGGTCCGGCCGGATATACTGCTGCCATCTATGCTGCCCGCGCTGGGCTGAAGCCTATCATGTACACCGGCCTGCAGCAGGGAGGGCAGCTCATGAATACTACTGACGTAGAGAACTATCCCGGCTACCCTAAAGGTATATTGGGACCTGAGATGATGAACGACTTTAAAGAGCAGGCTGAGCGCTTCGGCACTGATATACGCTTTGGTATGGCTACCAGGGTGCAGTTTAACCAGCATCCGCCGCACAAAGTCTGGATAGATGAGACCATAGAGCTGGAGGCTGATGCCGTGATACTGGCTACCGGTGCTGAGGCCAAGTGGCTAGGGCTGGACTCTGAGAAGCGCCTGAACGGCTCCGGCGTGAGTGCCTGTGCAGTGTGTGATGGCTTCTTCTACAAAAATCAGGAAGTAGCGATAGTAGGTGCCGGTGATACAGCGGCCGAAGAGGCGCTGTACCTGTCAAAGATCTGCTCTACCGTACACATGATCGTGCGCCGTGATGTGATGCGCGCCTCTAAGGTGATGCAGGAGCGTGTACTCGCTACACCTAATATCAAAGTCTACTGGAATAGCCAGACCGATGAGATACTCGGCGACCAGGTAGTAGACGCCGTACGCATCAAAAACTGTGATACACACGAGAAGACCGAGATACCTGTCAAGGGCTTCTTCGTAGCGATAGGCCACAAGCCAAACTCAGATGTTTTCAAGGAGTTTATCCATACCGATGACCAGGGCTATGTGATCACGGTGCCGGGTAGCACGGAGACCAATGTGGAGGGTGTCTTCGCCTGCGGTGACCTGCAGGACAAGGTTTACCGCCAGGCGGTGACTGCTGCCGGTACAGGCTGTATGGCTGCACTGGAGACCGAGCGCTACCTCTCTGCCAAGGAGCATGCTCCTCATGTAGAAGCTACAGGTAGCCTGTCGAAATAGTAGCTCTATTTTAGAACCGCGCTTGTAAGCGCTTTCACATCCATACCTCCAAACTGACCACTGGTCATCAGCAGTAGATTGCTTTGCGGCCACTGCTGTGACAGGAGATAGGTTTGCAGCTCATCCTTTGATGTAAATATCCTGAGGTCTCCCCTACCGAACGATGTACGTACCAGCTCATGATCGAGTGGTGGCATCTGCTTTAGCTTCATGGCCTCATCATCCAGAAAGACTACCGCTACGTCTGCGCGGTCCATCGCATTTTCATATTCTGAGAGGAAGTCCTTATTGAGGCTGCTAAAGGTGTGCAGCTCCATCACTGCTACGAGGCGGCGCTGCGGGTATTGCTCCTTCATAGCATTGACAGTAGCCTTGAGCTTGGAAGGTGAGTGGGCAAAGTCCTTATAGACGACAGTATCACTATTCTCTCCTAGTTTCTCCAGTCTGTTTGCTGCGCCCTCAAAGCTGCCCATGGCAGTGTAGAACTGATGATCGGTGAGCCCCATCTCTGCGCAGACACGGCGGGCTCCCTCGAGGTTCTGCATATTGTGCGCACCGAAGATGATCATCGGATACTCTGCGCTGTCCGAGATCACGTAGCACTTATTGTTCCGCACCTCGTAGTGCGATGTATCATAGGCGAAGGCGCGCGCCGAACCTCTGTAGCCGGCAAATATCCGCTGCAACTCTGCATCGCCCTGGTACCAGGCTATAGCGCCTCCTGGCTCCACGCTATCGGCAAACTTCCGAAACTGGTCTACGTAGCCCTCGTAGACCGGAAAGACATTGATATGATCCCAGGCCACACCTGTGATGAGTGCGATATGCGGATGGTAAAACATGAACTTG
>CAZNDJ010000043.1:0-27290 GCA_964571705.1 uncultured Chitinophagaceae bacterium | reverse complement strand
GATTCCTTTAAGAAGAAAACTGCAGCGCTATGAGCATCAGGGACGAGAAGGAAACCTTCCTGGCTAATGTGGAGAGCATCAAGGCCGGCTACCGTAGCTGGGGCGATGTGCAGATACAGGAGATCGTACTGCGCGATAGCCTGCCCACACAGGATGCAAAGCTGTACCAGGCTATCTTTGCGGCGAAGAAGAGTGTGCAGTGCATACTCGTGACGAAGCAGGAATACGGCTCTGCGCTCCGCGAGGAGGTACCACCGATACTCGATGACCAGGCGCAGCTGCTGGGTGTATCTATCCGCATAGCAAAGGATGCGGGGATCGCGTCTGTGATCCGGGCGCTGAATAACCGCTATGCTGCTGTGCTGCCGGATGGCCGCTGCCTCTGCATAGGCACCAGTGTGGACGATGCCTACATAGCAGCACAGCTGCTGGAGAAAACCGCTAAGGCATGGACCGAAGCCAAATACCTGGGCGGTGCCAAAAGCATCAATCGCCTGGAGGCATGGGGCATGCAGATGTACTATCAGTTTAAATACGCCAAGGAGGCGAAGAAAAACCGATGATGATTTGAAAATTTGAAGATGTGGTAATTTGAAAATGAAAAGCTACTTGTATTCGTCTCAATACTCAATACACACTACTCAATACCCAATATTCGCATTGGTCTTAATACTGAATACTAACTACTAAATACTATTCCCCTAACTACTAAATACTCATTCCGTGGCCTCTATAGAAACCATATCAAAAAGACTGAGCTGGCTGCCCAAGCCGGTAGCACGCTACTTTGAAAAGAAGATGAAGAATGTAGGATCTGTGCAGCAGATGATACAGAAGGAAAGCGACAAAGTAGAAGCAACACTCGAGCATACACTGAAGCCATACCGTGGCAAGTACGACTCCTACCCTACTATCCCGGCTAAAGGAATAGACCGTGACAAGATCCTGGCCGACATCCAGAAAATGCACGATGATGAGATAGGTACCTGGGAGGGCGGCTATGTATCTGGCGGCATCTACAATGGCAATAAGGAACACATCGAGTTCCTCAATAAGGTGTATGCGCTGCAGTCTCAGAGCAATCCCCTGCACACGGACATCTTCCCTAGTGCGACCAAGTTTGAGGCGGAGATCGTGAGCATGGTGGCGGGTATGATGAATAGTGCCAATACGCCTGACGGCGCGCAGGTGTGCGGTGCAGTATCGAGCGGTGGCACGGAGAGCATCCTCCTCGCCATGAAGAGCTACCGCGACCGTGCCTATGAGCAGGGTATCACTGCGCCGGAGATGATCCTCTGCGACACCGCGCACACAGCTTTTGACAAAGCCTCTCACTACTTTGGCATCAAGCAGATCCGCATCCCCATGCGCGCTGACTACAGTATAGATGTAGAGGCCGCCCGCCGCGCTATCAACCGTAATACGATCGTGATGGTAGGCTCTGCACCTACCTTCCCACACGGCATCATAGATGATATCCCGGCGCTATCTGAGATCGCACGCCAGGCTGGTATTGGTTTCCACACGGACTCTTGCCTCGGTGGTTTTATCACGCCATTTGCTGAGAAGCTCGGCTACAAGGTGCCGGTCATAGATTTCCGCCTGCCCGGTGTGACCTCTATGTCTGTCGATACACACAAATACGGCTACGCCGCCAAGGGTACTTCTGTCGTCCTCTTCCGCTCGCCGGAGCTGCGTCACTACATGTACTATACGGCTACGGAGTGGCCGGGGGGGCTCTACATGTCACCTACCATAGCCGGTAGCCGCCCGGGTGCACTGAGTGCCGCCTGCTGGGCTGCCATGCTGAGTATGGGTGAGGAGGGCTACCTCAAGTCTACCAAAGCCATCATGGACACAGCAGACTATATCCGCGAGGAGCTGAAGTCTATACCGGAGCTGGAACTCATGGGCAGCCCGCTCTGGATCTTTGCCATCAAGAGCCGGGATGAATCACTGAATATCTACGAGGTACTGGACCAGATGGGCCAGAAGCGCTGGAGCCTCAATGGCCTGCACAAGCCATCCTGCTTTCACATAGCCCTCACCCTGCGCCACACGCAGCCCGGCGTGAAGGAGCGCTTTATCTCAGACCTGAAAGAATCCGTAGCCTACGTCAAAGCCAATCCGGGCAATAAAGAAGGCCTCGCTCCGGTATATGGCCTCGCCGCCACACTGCCATTCCGTGGCGTGGTGACGGACATCCTCAAGAAGTACCTGGATGTGGTGTATAAGGTATAGCCATTCCATCGTAGTATTCGGCTGATCAAAACCTCTAAGATGAAAACTGGTAGCCTCAGGCTTATCATCATTATATCCAGTTGCATCCTTATGCAGGCGCTACCTCTATCATCACAGGCGCGTACCAGCAGGTTGAGCCTTGCTGCGCAGAAGCGTTTCCACGTCAGGGAGATATTAGCAGATAGTAATACCATGCCGCTGGCCAAAAGACTTTTTCTCGACAGAGAAAACACCTTTGCTACTGCCGCTGCGGATTCCTTTCTCCTACTCTTAGACAGCTTTCCTGATATGGATGATTATCATAAGGGCTTTTACTTTATCACACTCTCCTCGTCCTATCACTACTCGGATGGCATGTACAGTGAGGGCCTCTGTGCTGCTGGCTTCGACTACGTACTGCATCACGAGGAGGAATTTCTGAATTACTTTATTGGCAAAGGGAAACTGTCAGAACAGGTCCTGAATATATGGAGTACCATTTGTGCTGGGGAGTTGAGGCTTCAAAACGACACAGCCAGTACAAACAACTTCATTAAAGCTATGTGGAAACCCGGACTGACGTTAGACCAAAACGAGATTCTGTCTGCATTTATGTACTATGATGCTATCCTGACAAGAAACGACGGCATCCCCTATTTTAGAAAGGTAAAAGACTGGAAAGAACTCGTACCTCCGAGGTGATCAGGCCATGCCACCACCAAATTCACTATCTTTCCCTTATGACCAAGCGCGCTCCTACCCCTCACATATCTAAGAAAAAGATCATGTACCGCGTCTCGCCGGAGCTGCATAGCTACCTGCGTACCTATGACCGTGAGCGCCCCCTGCCGGTACAGTATGCCGACCTGAAGCGCTTTGAGAACTCGATGGTGGTCTATGACAAACATGGCAAGGATACGCTATGGGTATCTGCCATCTATTCTCAGAGTGAAACATCGGAGCTGCATCAGGGGCTTAAAGAGATCTACTCGATCCTGAAGACAGGAGGTGATAAGAGCGTGCACAAACATCTGCACATAGAGCGCGTAGACTTCTGCACCTTTGGCAATTCGAACCCTTTCCGTGTCAAGATCGTCAACAACTACAATGACGTCTACGACTACTTCTATATCAAGCAGGCCGATGCCTCACGTGTGTACGGGCTCGAGCTGGAGCATATCCTCTCCCCCAGCCGCATCAATTACTTTGTAGATACACATACGCTGATAGAGGAGCATATAGCAGGCATACCGGGAGATGTCTTTATCACAAACTACCTGAGCAATCCGGAGTTTAACCAAAAGCGCATCGCAAAGGAGTTTGTCAAATTCAATGAGCGCTCCTTCGTCCGCCTGCTGGGCGATATGCGTTCTTACAACTATGTCTTTGATATCACACCGGATTTTGAAGAGGTACAGTTTCGCATCCGGGCCATAGATTTTGACCAGCAGAGCTATGAGGGCCGCAAAAACCTTTACCTGCCACAGTTCTTCAAAGAAAACAAGGAGCTGGTAGCCCTGGTCAAGAAGCACATCAATGATGAGGTGATCAAGCAATATCAGAGTGAAGAGCGCACACTCATATCGCAGCGTATCAGCGCCTCGCGTGTACAGCTGCAGGCCCTGCTCACGGCCATGGAGCATGACACCATAGCTCCTGCGGAGAAAGTGTCGCAACTCTGCTCTGAGCTATCAAAGCACTATAAGGTGGACTTTGGCCAGTGCCAGAGCATGGGAGATATACTGCGCCACTGCCTGAATATCATGATCGGAAAGACCGGGGAAAAACTGAAATGACAATAAAATATACCAATTGGTATATTTTATTACTTTTGTTTCATCAAATGAGCGAGGCAACCTCCAAAGCAGAGCGTACGCGACAGTACATCATAGAGCGGACAGCCCCCGTCTTTAATGAGAAGGGGTATGCCGGCACGTCTATGACAGACCTCACCGATGCCACAGGCCTGACCAAGGGGAGCATATACGGCAACTTTGAAAATAAAGATGAAGTAGCGCTCGCGGCTTTTGACTATAATTTTGGCAGGGTCACGGCCTATCTACGCGAGCGCATACTGGCAGAGGAGAGCGCCATAGACCGCCTGCTGGTCTATCCGCGTGTGTATAGTGACTTTCTCAAGATATCATTCCTCAAGGCCGGCTGCCCGCTGCTCAATACCTCCGTAGAGGCCGATGACACCCATCCGGCACTGCGGGAGAAAACCTCACAGGCGCTGACATTCTGGAAGAAGGCACTGGAAAGCCAGGTGAAGCGCGGCATAGAGCGCAAAGAGATCCACCAGGACACAAACCCTACCGAGGTAGCTGTGATCCTGATGTCACTGATAGAGGGAGCCGTGATGCAGGCCAAAGTGCATGGCAGGGCTACAGAGCTGCGTATCAGCATGCGGTACCTTGAGAATTTTATCGTGAGCCTGCGGCCTTGATTTTTTTTGAAACAAAATATACCGATTGGTATATTTTAAAACAGATCATTCACTAAAACATAAACAACATGACTACCACAACCTTGCCCAAAGAACTCGAAAGCCAGTCCCTGATCCGCTTCCCTGACTGTGACCCTTTCAACCATCTGAACAACTCACGCTATATAGACTACATCATCAATGCACGTGAGGACCAGCTGATGAGCTACTACGATTTTGATGTATATAAACTGGCCAGAGAGCAAGGGCTATCGTGGGTGGTGGCGCAGACCCAGATAGCCTACCTGGCCCCGGCAGCACTGATGGAGATCGTGACCATACAGACCCGCCTGATGGCCTACACAGACAAGGCGCTAATGGTAGAGGCCGTGATGTGCAATGAGGCCAAAACGCAGGTCAAAGCTGTGATGTGGACCCGCCTGGCGCACTATGATCTCAAAAGCCGCGCAGGGCACAAACACTCCGAGGAACTGATGCAATTCTTTGGCAATATCGTCTCGCCACTGGAGACAGCATTTACTTTTGAGGAGCGGGTAAAATCTTTGCGCTGACCTATTCGTCTTTAATATTATTCAACCAATAAAACCACCCATATGTCATCAGACTATCTGCAGAGCGTGACCAAGCAGTTTGAATACTATAAACTACTCGGCGAAAAAACATTTGCCCAGCTGCCGGACGATAAGCTCTTCTGGCAATACAATGAAGAAAGCAACAGCATCGCTACGATCGTAAAGCACCTGGCCGGCAATATGCTGAGCCGCTGGACCGATTTCCTCACCACGGATGGAGAGAAAGAATGGCGCAACCGGGATGGAGAATTTGAAGCAGACATCAGGACGCGGCAAGAAATGATAGCACTGTGGGAGCGCGGCTGGAAGGTATTTCTGGATACGCTGCACTCGCTGCAAGAGGAAGACCTCAGTAAGATCATCTACATCCGCAATCAGGGGCACACCGTGACAGAAGCCATCAACAGGCAACTGGCGCACTACCCTTACCACATCGGCCAGATCGTTTTCATAGGCAAGATGGCCGCTGAAACATGGGCATCCCTCTCCATACCCAAAGGCAACTCGCAGACCTATAACGCTGACAAATTTGCGCAGCCAAAACAGAAGGCACACTTCACTGATGAATTTCTAAAGGACAAGCAGTAATGGATTTTTCACTGAGCAAAACGCTGGAAATACTACGTAGTACGCCCAGCGTACTGGAGGCGCAGCTCGGCCATCTGAGCGCTGACTGGATAGATGCCCGCGAAGCTCCCACCGACTGGAGCCCGCGCGAGGTAGTAGCACATCTGCTGCTCTGCGAGCAGGAGAACTGGATGGTGCGTGTCGGGATCATCATGGCAGCCACAGATTTCAGGACATTCACGCCTGTAGATATGGCCTCGCACCTGGAGGTGGCGGCGGCTACCTCTATGATAGAGCTGCTCCGGCAGTTTCGCCGGCTGAGGCAGGATAATGTGGCGCGCTTGGTAGCGATGCAGCTTTCTGATGCTGACCTCCGGCGCACTGCTATACATCCCCGCCTGGGCACTGTGACACTGCAGCAGCTACTGGCTACCTGGGCCACGCATGACCTGAGCCATCAGATACAGATAGCGCGGACATTAGCGCGAGCCTACAGGCATGAGGTAGGTCCCTTCATTGAATTTCAGAAAGTACTGGCGTAAGGGCGGAGACTCATGACTCTGATACTGCCGGCGCCTGATGTATGTATGCCTCCTTATCCAGGCAGTCAAGCATAAACTGCGCGACATGCCTTCTGCTGATCTGAAAGGATGGTGGCGCGCCATGGAGTGTGACATTCAGTTTGCGTAGCTCTTCTTTGTCATTGAGCCCGACGGGGCGCACAAAGGTCCAGTCCAGCCCTGACTCCTGCAGCAGCTGCTCCTGCATATTATGATCAGAGTAGACTACCTTAAACCTGGTCCAGCGCATGAGTAGGCGCATGATCCAGTGTACATCAGGATAGCTGTCACCTGCGCCCAGCGCAGTCTGCACGATGATGCGTTTCACACCAGCTTCTTTCATAGCCTGAATGGTAGCCCTCATGGTCTGCTCCAGGGTATGCGGCGGGTCTATTTTGCCCAGTTTGAGTATATCTGACTGATGCAGTGCACCGAGTGTGCTCACTACCGCATCGCAGCCCTGTATGGCGCGGCGTATATCATCGAGGCTGGTAGTATCGCCTTGTATCACTTTGAGCTGGCCGCTACTCGCGGTGATACTGCTGCTATCCCGCACCAACGCCACTACCTCATAGCCGCGCTGCAGCGCGAGGTCGAGTACATGGCGGCCTGTGCGGCCCGTAGCTCCATATAGCAGAATGCGTTTCATGTGATTGATGTTTAGAATTTGTTAAAATCAAATACTTAGCCAAACTACCAGTCCCCTATACATTTCGGGCGTTCGCGGATATCACAGGGGTGGCACACTATTTTGCAATACTTTTATCCATATGAATGGCAAGAAGAAAGTGCAACTCGTACTGGGCAGCGGCGGCGCCCGTGGCATAGCCCACATAGGCGTGATACAGATGCTGGAGGAGGAGGGCTATGAGATAGTAGGCGTGTACGGCTGCTCTATGGGTGCGATCATCGGTGGGCTCTACTGCGCGGGCATCATGAAGGAATACACGGACTGGCTGCTCAAGCAGACCAAGAGCGATGTGTACCGCCTGTTTGATATCACCTTCTCCATGGCGGGGTTTGTGAAGGGTGAAAAGATATTTGGCCTGCTGCAGCAGATGTCGGGGGCCAAGAATATAGAAGACCTGCCGATAGAGTTCATAGCCGTAGCTACAGATATTATAGCGCGCAAGGAGATACACTTCAGCAGCGGCGATCTGTACAAAGCTATCCGCGCCTCCTCGGGCATACCGGGCGTCTTCACGCCGATAGCCCATGAGAAAGGTCTCTATGTAGATGGCGGCGTGCTCAATCCGCTGCCGATAGACATCTTTCAGCGCAGGGATGATGCGATAGTGGTGGCAGTAAACCTCAACGGCGCCGTACCACACGACCTGGTAGCAGATGTAGCCACACAGACCGTGACTGCAGAGGAGACCGAGAGCAGCGCAGCGCAGATCATAGCACGGCTGAAGAGCTTCTTCACCGGAGAGAAAGACAACGACAGTACGGAAGACACGCCTCCGGCCAAACCAGAAAAATCCGCCAGCACCGTGACTGAAAAAGATGTGCAGCAGATCACAAATCTGCCATCTTTGTCTATGTTTGACCTGCTGAGTGAGTCCTATGACGCCTCTCTGGACCGTCTGGTAGAGATCATGCTGCAGATGCACCCCGTAGATATCCTGATAGAGATACCGCGTACTGCTGCCTCTGTGTTTGAATTTTACCGCGCGGCGGAGCTGATAGATGTAGGCCGCAAAGCCTACAAGCAGTCCATGGACACACTCAAATCTACCAAAGACGAATCAACCCTGCCCGCCCGTGAAGCACCAGCAAAAGATAAATGACACCGTAGACTATGTCAAAGCCACCCTCTCCACAGCCGAAGGCGGCCATGACTGGCACCACATCTACCGCGTCTGGCGTACCGCCAAAGAAATAGCCACGCATGAAGCCTGCGATACCTATGTAGTAGAGCTGGCAGCGCTGCTGCATGATATAGCTGACTCCAAGTTTCATGGAGGTGATGAGGAGATAGGGCCGCAGCGGGCAGAGGCCTGGCTGCGCTCCATCAGTGTAGAGGACGATGTGATCACGCATGTCGTACAGATCATCCGCAATATTTCATTCAAAGGAGGCAAGACGGACCGCACCTTTCACTCTATAGAGCTGGATGTGGTGCAGGACGCGGACAGGCTGGATGCCATCGGCGCGATAGGCATAGCCCGCGCTTTCAACTATGGTGGCTACAAGGGTCGCGCGCTCTACGACCCGGACGTACCACCCAACCTGCACATGACCAAAGAGGAATACAAAACCTCGGCAGCGCCTACCATCAATCACTTCTACGAGAAACTCCTGCTGCTCAAAGACCGCATGAATACTGCTACAGGCAAAGACATGGCGCAAAAACGCCACGACTTTATGATCAACTATCTCGAGCAGTTTTATGAGGAGTGGGAAGGGAAAAGTTAGTCTTTTTATGCCAGAGGTATGCTGATGCTCACCTCTGTGCCCTCACCCTGCCGGCTGGATATTTCCAGTTTGCCGCCGTGGCGCTGTACCAGGTTTTTTACGATCACCAGGCCTAGCCCCGTACCGCGTATGGCAGCAGTATTAGATGCCCTGTAGAAAGAGGAAAAAAGATGTGGCAGATCTGCCGTCGGTATGCCTATGCCATGATCTTTCAGCAGCAGTACGAAGCGGTCAGGATGAAAAACTACCGCCAGCTCCGGTGCGGCTTTTCCCTTTGAAAATTTATAAGCGTTGGACAGGATATTCTCCAGGATATGCTCCATCAGTGGCTCGTCTATCTCTACCAGGCGTTCATGGCCTATGTAGGTGACGATCACCTTTCTTTCCTCATTCAGTGTAGTGCGCACCCGTTCGCAGCACTTGGAGACCAGATAGAGCAGGTTCACATGGCTTTTAGACAGCGCTATAGTACCATTTTCTGCCTTGCCAAAGGTCAGGATATTATCCATGATCAGGCGGAAGCGGTCTATCTCTTTATTGATCACCTCTATGTGCTTGCGGATATCGTCATAGCGTGTATCAGACTTTATCTTCATATCGATCAGGTCCGTGCTCATCTGTATACTGGCCATCGGCGTGCGAAACTCATGCGAGGCCATAGAGATAAAACGTGCCTTCTGGTCATTCAGCCTGCGGCGCTCATCCAGTGCCATCATCGTATTTTCCTCAGCCCTCACACGCTCATCTATGATGCGTGAGGAAGAGATCAGCTTGCTATTGATGCCGGCTTCTTTTATGATTTTATTGCTTGTCTCCAGCCAGCGGTATTGGCCTGATCGGGAGCGAAACCTATAGGAGACCAGGTACGCTTCGCCACTGGCTAGTTGCTCGCGGTATATCTCATTTACCCTGGCCTTGTCATCCGGATGGATGAATTGATACGGATGGTACCCCTCGAGTTCTTCTGGCGTATATCCTAGCAACGAGGTCACTGACGGCGCTACATATTCAAACGTGCCCTCCATGTCATGCAGGCACACGATGTCATGAATATTATCTGCCAGTAGCCGGTACTTCTCAAAGTTCTCTACCTCGGCAGTGATGTCCGTGAGTGTGCCTGACGTACCCTGTATCTGGTCTTCCTTGTCTATGATCAGTACGGCATAGACCTTCATCCACCTGATGCTGCCATCTTTTTTGATGTAGCGTATCTGGTGGCTGCAGTAGGTTTTTTGCCGGCTGATCAGGGGGGCGAAGAGGTCAGCATTCCGCTGCACATCATCCGGGTGCAGGTATTGAAAGAACGGTACATTCATAGATTCCTCTACACTATAGCCCATCGCTTTCTCCCATGCCTTATTCAGGAATATCCAGTTGCCCGTTACATCCGTCTGGAAGATGATGTCATTCACAGACTCTATCACATCTAGGTACTTCTCATGCGCTGCGCTCAGTTCTTTATTTTTCTCCGCTACCTTCTCATATAGTTTTTGGGCATCCAGCAGGGAGAGTTTCACGCTCTTCATCGCTACGAGCTTATCTTGCAGCCTGTAGTACTGCTCATACTTCCGCAGTTCCTTTGGGAAGTCTCCTATAGTCACCTTATCGCCCGGCAGTATGCTCGATATCCAGAGGATATGGTCTCGTATCTCGTAGCCAAATATTTTGGAAACGGCGCCGCGCACGCCTATGCAGAGGTGTATGTTACCATTGATAGCAGTGAGGTCCAGCGGCTGGTGCATCACCTCCGGGTGCACCGTAGTCACATGGTCCATCAGCCTGCTGCCCGCTGCGATATGCTCATGCACATCTGCAAAGATACTACGCACCCGCACCACCACACCCTCGCGGTCGGTGATGATGTACACCGGATACAGTCTGTCCAGCAGTTCCTCGTTTGCTATCAGGTCTACCATTGTACTAGAAATACCTGGCTCACGCCCTCGGCCGGATGCGACTCCCGCATCTGCACCGTACACGTATGGCCAAATTTATGGCCTGCTCCTTTGATCAGGCCCACTACCATCGGCTCCAGCCCTTTGCGCTGGCTGTGGTAGTGTACGCTCATGCTCCTGTCAGACAGGGCCTCTACCTCAAAGGTGGGGACCCTCATATGCGGCATATTATCTATCAGGCGCGTGTGCATCGAGTTTACATTTTTCATAAAGGTGATGAGATCATCTCCCAGCATATCCAGTAGCTCGCCATATCCCGCCACAGCCGTATAGCTGATCCAGTAGTAGCCTATCTCCTCCAGCAGCATAGCGGGCGCGCGGCCGGTCACCTCTGCTGTCTTGCCTATCAGTGATACCGTCAGCGCATCGGGATAGGACTGCATCATCACAAATCCGTCCTCCTCCAGTCCCAGAGCCGTTTTCACAGCTTCCCACTTATCAGTGCCATACTGGTTCTTCACCATTTCCTGTATGGCTATGTTCACCATTCCGTACATAGCTTGTTTTTGCTCAAAGATACCTTGCGCCCCTATCGGCCGGTATAGGTACATGTGCTCATTTGCTTGGCCCTGTCAGTCCAGTATTCCCATAGACCTGCACTCCACAGCAAAGGCCAGCAGCGTATTCTGCCCCTTCATACCAAATTTCAAAACCATATGAGAGCGGTGATTCTGGACTGTCTTTATACTGAGGAATAGCTTCTGCGCTATCAGCTTGGATATTTTCAGGTCGGCCAGCTCGCGCAGCACACGGCGCTCTGAGTCGGTCACGAGTGCCAGCTGCGCCAGCAGCTCTTCGCGGCGCACCTGATCGGCCTCCGTACCGGCCTGCCGCGTCTGGTCTGCCACATGCTGCCGCAGGGCTTCCCGTTTGCCTATCCGCAGTTCTATCGCTTTTACCAGGTCTGCAAATTTCACTGGCTTGGTCAGGTAGTCATCTGCGCCGATATTCATGCCCTCGCGTATCTCATCGAGGTCAGACTTAGCTGATAGAAAGATAAAGGGGATCTGCCCCAGCCGCGTGTCATGCTGCAGCGCACGGCACAGCGCCAGGCCATCCATCTCCGGCATGATGATATCGCTCAGGATGATATCCGGCGTGTATCCGTCTGCCATCACCTGCAGGGCCTCCTGCCCGTGGGCAGCAGCGGCTACAGTATAGTCATTATACTGCAGCATCTCTGCCAGGCTGTTTCGCAGGTTGTCTTCGTCTTCTACTATCAGTATCGCCTTTCCCGGCATGATTACTTTTTTACTCAACTATTTTCTGGCCCTTTTGTTTGGATCAGGCGCGCATCATGCCGGCGTACTGTGATACACTGTACTGTAGCATCGAGTATTCCTTGAGTATCGCAGCCATATCCTTACTACAGAAGAGGTCCATGTTCTCCTGGGTCACCGCTACCTTGGTAGCGACCAGAAACCAGACCGGTACCTCCACCGCCTTGCAAAATCTCATCAGCGTCAGTATGCCCATAGAGGCATCGCTATTCTCCATGATGCTGTAGGCCTGCTGTGTGATACCCATCAGTTCTGCCACCACAGCTTGCTTGTATCCTCTGAGCTGGCGTATCTGATGCATCCTGTTGGCTATACTTACGAGCTCAGGGTAAAATTGTTTTTTGGTACTGTCCTTTTTCATACATTGTTTTTTACAAATTTTTTATTTATTATAAAAGAATACAATGGGTACATGTACTTAATTTATAGCATGCTATCCATATCATTTGCCGAATATTAAAATGTATAAAAATCAAACATTCATAGAATCTTACTATCACGAGGTGCGCCTTCCCATAGTAGGATTGTAGCAATGTCGTGCTACATTCGCGCCGCATACAGCATAGGACATGAGTACAAATCATATAGACCATCTGCGTACTGAGGTAGCCCCTCTGAGGCAGCAGATCATCACGCATCCGCTCTACGACCACATCCGTACCGTAGGGGATCTGCATATATTCATGGAGCATCATGTCTATGCCGTGTGGGATTTTATGAGCCTGCTGAAATCACTACAGCGCGCACTCACCTGTGTCAGCCTGCCATGGGTACCGGTAGGCAGCGCACAGACGCGCTACCTGATCAATGAGATAGTGACAGGTGAAGAGAGTGATGTAGATCAGCAGGGCAGGCGCGTCAGCCATTTTGAGCTATACCTAGATGCCATGCAGCAGTCCGGCGCAGACCATCAGCCCATACATGCATTCATCGCGCAGGTGCGTGACGGCTGCGCAGTAGACACTGCAGCGCAGCGCACCGGGCTGAATGACGGCGTGCGCGCCTTCATGCGCAGCACCTTTGATGTGATCGGCTCGCAGCAGACTCACCTGCAGGCAGCCGTATTTACCTTTGGGCGCGAGGACCTGATACCTGATATGTTCCTCGGTCTGATCAAAGAATTAAATAGATCCCTCAGTGGCCAGCTGGGTGTGCTGGAGTACTACATAGAGCGCCATATAGAGGTAGACGGCGGCCATCACTCACACATGGCCTATGAGATGACCACTGAGCTCTGCGGTACAGACGAGCGCAAATGGCGCGACGCCACAGACGCTGTGAAAAGATCACTGGCCGCTCGCATAGCCCTATGGGATGCAGCCCTAGCCCGTATCCGTGAGCGCAATGCCATAGTGGCCTAGGTCAGCTCCGGGCACCTCCTCATTCAGTCCACATTCCGCTACGAGCGTAGCCTATAGAGAGAACTTGCCGCTGCATAGCTATGAGCATGTGACTCGCAGTAGTTTTATCAGCTACGCCTGTACGTATCCGGTGTCACGATCTCATACTCCGTATCTTCATCTTCCAGCTCATCGTCCTCCAGCTCTGCCAGTTCAGGGTCATCCTCTCGCATGCGGCGCTCTATCTCATGGATATCAGAGATACCGGTTTCCATCAGTAGCTCCTCAGGCGTCAGCTCTATCGGGTAGCGCCTGCCTGTCGCATCAGCGGGCCTCTCACATACAGTTTCCTCTATGGCTACCGGTGCTTTCAGTTCTGATGTTGTAGCCTCATTCATTTTCTGACTGGCATCTGCATTTCCTCCTTCGGAGAAAGGAGCATCAGGCATTTTATCCGCCTCTGCCAGGTAGCCCAGGTCATCATCGCTCTGTACCTCCTTGCCCCAGCCATAGTGATGCTGTAGCGTAAAGATGCCCAGCCGTAGCGGTATCTTGCCATGAGCTGTGTGAGTGTAGATACGCGCCTCAAAGTGCTGCATCAGTTGCTTCATCTCATGTATGATCTCAAAGTTGCGCGCCCACTTGCGCCGCCAGTAGCGCCAGATATCGTCATAGTAGCCCGCGCGGGCCAGCGCCATGCCCAGGTAGAGCGTATCCTCCATCATGGCAAATCTGTTGATCTTCTCGAGCGCCATCATGGTCGCCTCATAGGTCCATTTTTCCGCATAGCGGTTTCCATTTTTTGCAGACATAGATTCAGTATTTATAATGATAAAAAAGAAACAAGAATGAAAGCCCAGGCGCAGGGAAATTTTGTGCACGCCATCACATCAGGCGTTCGGCTACTACACATATGACACATTGTTGAAACTCCCCCTTTAGAAAAGGGAGCAAAGGGGGATTTGAAGCCCCCACAATCACCATCGAAAAACTACCAGCGCCTCCTCTACGGTTAAAAATGCTTTCGCGTTTTTGCGGTTAAAAAAGCATTACAAATAAAGCAAAAATAAGCCACATCAGCAAATAACACCTTTCCAATATTTACCCACTAAAAACACCATGTCGCAACACTCAAAGAAACCCCGTGACCTCCAATCCCTTACATAAGGGTGGTCATACCCCACCACTTTCACTCCATAGTCGGAAAACTTGCCCTCTTTTCACCTACACTCCCGGCCTCTCCACCACTTTTTGTGGCAAACCCCTGTGCTAGTTAAACTTATAACCCCGACCTTTGTCTTACACACAGACACCACCGTTTGAGAGCCATCCACCACCTACTGCGCCGCCTGCTATGGGCTGCCCTGCTGCTGCTATGCAGCGGTCAGATGGGCTATGCTGCTGTCTCGGCTACGGTCACCAGCACCACCTCTCTCTGCTATGATGATGGCACCCTCACCGTCACCCCTTCCGGTGGTACTGCACCCTACACCCTGACCCTCGCCTCCGGCCCCGCCGACCCCAATATCACCTACCCTGTCACCCTCGCTGCGGGGCTCACCACCTTTGGCGGGCTGCCTGCGGGTAGCTACTCCATTACCATCACTGATGCCGGTGGTGCTACGGGCACCGCTACGGGCAGTGTACCGGGCACCTACCAGTTCCCTACGCTGGCCTTTGCCATACATAGCGGCACCATAGTGGGCACCATCACCGGCGGCAGGGCACCCTACGCCTATGCCATCTCCTCCACCGGTTCCAATACAGGCTTTGGCACCTATCAGGCAGCCGATAGCTTCACGGGCCTGTGCCCCGGCTTCTACTGGGTCCGTGTCATAGACTCCTGCGGCAATATCTATACGAATGAGGTCACCTACACCGACCCCATAGCTGCCAGCATAGCCTGCCTCAACTACTCCAAGGGGAGCCTCAGCGTGACAGCCTCCGGAGGCCGCCCACCATACACCTACAGCATAGCCGGCCAGAGCAATAGCACGGGCCAGTTCACCGGGCTGCCGGCATACTATACGGACACGCTCCATATCACAGATGCCTGCGGCCAGCACTATGACCAGTATGTACCGCCGCCCACTGTCTCGCTCACGCAGCACTGCCCCTCAGATAGCATCATCTACCTCGCAGGCATCGCCCCGCCTGCAGTGCCAGACACCCTGACCTTCATCTGTACCAACTGTATCCCCGGCCCTCAGACCGTGACCCGCGTGTATGATGGCACGCCCATAGCGGCCGATAGCCTCTTCCTGCATCAGCCGCAGAGCACCAGCTATGACATCGTGGTCCTCAGCTCTGCCTGCGGTGGCGACACCATCCGTCATGCCCCACCGGGCATCAGCACTGACATCACGCTGGACATCCGCTTCCTCAGCTGCAAGAGCTTCAAGGCCTCCGTGTCCAACCATGGCGCAGCCGTAGCCGTAGACTCCTTTGTGCTCACCCACGTGCTCTATGGCCCTACGGTAGCTGCCAATACCACAGGCCTCTTTGAGAATATGCCTGACGGCTTCTACATCGTCACCGCCTTCATAGGCCCGCTGTGCAATGACACGCCCCGAGCCTACGTCACCATCCCTTACTTCTCCGCTGGCTGCTTCACCCTGATGAAGGACGCCTCCTGCCACAACGCCTGGGAGTACAGCACCACCATCACTACGCCGGAGACCTACTCTATCATCTACCCGCCGCATGATACCATAGCAGGCGACTCCACCCGCTTCTTCAATGCCAACTTCTACCACCTGGCTACCAACACCAGCTACCCGCTCATCTCTGACAGCGGCTGCCGCACCACACTCACCACGCCACCGGCAGACCCTCCCGCTGTCCTTGCCTCTGCATACCTGCCCTGCGTAGGCCAGCCTGTCATTACCTTTCACAGCACGCCGTATACCTACTGCTATGGTGCTGCACAGGCGTCCATGATCCGTATCAAGGTCTACTACCAGGGTGCCATGCTCTACAATATATATGCCTCTACAGACACCGACATCACTGCCAATATCGTAGGCTCCGGCACCTACCACTACCAGATCTATGTGGTCAATCCCCTCGATAGCTCTGCCCAGATGCGGTATGACTCCATCTGTCCCATAGACACCGGCTCCGTCTTCATGGCCAATACACAGGTGCCCTACCTCCTCTCCTCCGTGGCGCTGGTGTGCGACTCTGTGGTCTCTGCAGACTCAGTCACCTATCAGGTGTATGGCGGTTCTATACCCTATACAGTAGAGATACCGGGTTTTGACACGGTGCACCTGGCGGGCAATACGGGCATCTTCCCCACCCGTGTAGCTGGCACCTATACCATGATCGTGTATGACAACTGTGGTATCAGCCGCAGCCTCACCTTCAATATCATAGACACCTGCAATGACTGCCCCTATGCGGCTATAGACCTGCCTGACACCTTTGCCTGTGCGGCAGACACCGTGCTGCTGCGGAGCGGCGGCGTACATGGCACCGTCTTCCACTGGTATGTGAATGGTGCGCTCTATAGCCAGAGCCGCGACACCATCCTCCTCTCCGGCGCTGGTAGCAATGCACTCATGCTGGTGGTCACCTCGCCGAGTGGCTGCGCAGACACCGCATACGCCCACACTACAGACACCTGTCGTGGCTGCCCGCATCCGGCCATCACGCTCTCTGATACTATCACCTGCCCCGGCAGTACCGTCACCTTTCACAATGCCAGCATAGGTGGCGTCAGCTACCAGTGGGATGTGAATGGCACTGCCTACAGCCGCGCAGCAGACACCACGTACATACCAGCCACCACCGGCACCTATACCGTCAGGCTGTTCGTCACCTCTGCCACACTCTGTGTAGACAGTGCCACGCGCACTTTCACCGTACTGCCGGTATATAGTATCACCCTGCCGCCAGATACGGTCTACTGCGGGCCATTTGCCCGAGTACTGAGTACGGGTATCCCTATGACTACCTGGTCTACCGGCCAGACAGGCGCACAGGTCACTGTCACCGCACCCGGCACCATCACTGCTACAGCTACCAACCTTTGCGGCAGCGCCACCGACGCTATCACTATCAGTGAAAAACCCCTGCCAGTCATCTCTCTGGGTCGTGACACCATGCTCTGCGCAGGAGGCACCGTGACGCTCAATGCTGGCAATACCGGAGCCACCTATCACTGGCAGGACCAGTCCACCGGGCAGACCTTCACTACTACCACTACCGGCACCTATGCCGTCACAGTCACCGTAAATGGCTGCTCTGCCGCAGACGCCATCAATGTGAAGTTCGTCCGCCAGCCTTCGGCTTTCTCCCTCGGGGCAGACACTACCATCTGCTCCATCTTTCCCCTCGCGCTGAACGCCTACCAGCCCGACGCTTACTACCATTGGAATACCGGCTCTATCTCCTCACAGCTGCACGTAGACAGTGCAGCCACCTATATCGTGACCGACTCCAATTCCTGCGGCCAGGCCTCAGATACGATCAATGTAGCCGTGGAGGTCTGCCAGTGCATCGTGCTCATCCCTACCGCCTTCTCACCCAATGGCGACGGCATCAATGACAAGTACGGCGCCGTGAGCCCCTGCACCCCGCTGGACTTCTCCCTCCTGATCTACAACCGCTGGGGCGAGCAGGTCTTCAGCTCTGACAATATCACCGACTGGTGGGACGGCACCTACAAGGGCCAGATACAGCCCCTCTCCGTCTTCGTCTGGTACATGCGCTACATAGACCCCTACACCATGATCCATCATAGCGAGGCCGGCAATGTGACGCTGGTGCGCTAGGTAGTTTACAAGCTATTCTTCTGAAGGTAATGATCCAGCCACACGATAGGCAGCAGGTAGGGATTAGGCGTCTGGCGCTGCTCCTCGTAGTAGCTTCGTAGCTCAGCAGCTATCTCATGCCGCTCGGCCCGCGCTGTCGCATTGACCAGCCGCTGCAGGCACCGGGCAAAGTACTCATACGTAGGGTTGGAGAACTCATTATAGTCGGTGTTCTGCCGTATGTTGCGCAGGCTGGCTAGTACGAGGTCGATGTCCTCTCTGAGGAAGAAGACGATGGTCTCTATGAGCTTGATATAAAGCCGGTCCTCCGGCGAGGCGGAGAAGTCTGTAGGGATGGCTGCATAGGCCTCCTCCGGCTGCCCGTCAAAGAGCAACTGATACACCCGCAGGAACCTGAACCGCGTGCCATAAGGCGAGCTATAAAACTGCTCTGCATACGCACGGATCAGCGCCAGCCCCTCCTCTATATAGCCATAGCGCAGCTTCATGCTGCAAAGGTTGAAGTAGAAGATATGCAGCAGCCGCTTGTCAAAGTCATTGGCCGCTATGAGGTCCAGCACCTCGGCTGCTACCGCAAAGCCGCGCTCCTCCTCGCTCGTGATACAGCAGAGGGTGAAAAGGTTGACCCCGTTGGTCAGGCGCTCCTGTGCCAGGCCGGGGTAGCCCTCACTGACCTGCTGTAGCTGCGTGTACACCTTCTTCAGCGCCTCCTTGCGCTGCTCTATCGTGCCGCTGTAGGTCTCAGCCTTGGTAATGAGAAAGTCCAGCATAGGGAAGGGATAAGCCTGCTCCAATTCTGCGAAACTCCTCGTCTCTGCAGGCTCGTAGTCCGGCCGGTAGATGCGCACATTGCTCAGGGCAAAGGCACGCCGTGTCTGGTGTATATGCCACTGCTGCAGGAAGCTCCTGATGATGATACTCTCGCGGTCTATGAGCTCATTGTAGAGCTGCTCATAGTTGTCTCTGGTAGTAGGCTCCCACCGGTTAGAGTACTCCTTGTACAGGTTGTAAAACAGGATATAGCTGGCAAAGTCCTGATTGGCCTCCAGCCTGGTCAGTGCTGCCTCCGCCTCCTGGCGGAAGAGGTCAAAATCGCCCCGGCTGATATAGGCCAGGCACAGGTGGTAGCTGTCATACACGGACGTGATGTAGTGCCTCCCGCTCTCCGCCTCCCGCTGTATGAGCAGGCGCTCTGCCAGATCAGATATATGGCGCTGGTCAGAGCGTATCAAGTCCTCTATGCGGCGTGTGTAGGGAGTCCGGTAGATGCGCAGGGCCAGGTCCTCATTAGGTGGCAGGGGCTGGTCCTTGTCTATGCAGCGCAGCATCAAGGCAGCCAGCTGGCCCAGATTGTCCTTGCGCGTATCGAGTTGGCGCAGCAGGGTCTTCTTCTCCGCAGGAGTCAGTAGAGAGAGCTGGCTATAGCATTTTCCTTTCACCCATACAAAATATTGATTTCTATCGGATTAAACCAACATTGAAATTAGCTCACTGTCACAGATATCGGCACTTCGAGTAGGGCGGGCGGCAGGTCTGTCCTATCCTTGCTGCTGGCTATCACAGCCATCCCATTCATCCATCTAAATCTACCACCATGCGTACCACCACCGCCAGACACCTGCTCCTCTCCCTCCTGCTCACCCTATCAGCCCTGCTCCAGGCCCAGAACGGCGCGGTAGACCAGCCCTTTGGATTTAAGGAGATGATCAATAACTACGAGGCACGCTGTGTCCGCTCCTTCAGCAATGGCAATGTGCTGATATGCGGCGACCAGTATGATGCCGCTGCCAACTCCTTTCGTAGCAACATAAGCATGTATGACCGCTACGGCCAGCTGCTCTCCAGCTATACCAATGGGCTGGCTGGCATGGCCTATGCCTGTGATACACTGCCAAACGGCCAGGGCATAGCCATAGCTACCAATATAGACACGCCCGGGCAGCTCATCTTTATGACCACAGACAGCCTGTTTGTAGACTATCATCCTAGAACATCTACTATCTCCGGCATAGATGTGTACAGTATGAAGGCGCTGACCAATGGTGCACTGCTGGTATGTGGCAGGGCTACCGTATCGGGTACCAGCGCCATGTTTGTATCCCGCTATCACCCGCATATCACTGGTGGCCGCCTGACCGGCATGATCAATGACCCTGCCCTGGAGGAGCGCACTTATAGCTTTGGCACCGATGCACAGGCGCGGGCCCTGGATGTGCAGTCTGACGGGCGCATCATCGTAGCAGGCCATGAGATAGCACCACAGACTCAGGGCATCGTCATACGCATCTGGCCAGATGGCACGATAGATGGTACCTTCAATAGCAATAGCGGGGTAATAATACAGACCGGCGGCGATATCTATGAGAACTATGCCCTCAGCGTAGACCCGCAGGATAATATCTATGCCTCCGGCCAGGCGGGTGGCGACTGTATGACTGCCTGCTATACGCCCGACGGAGGGCTGCGCTACACGCGCCAGAACTATGGGAACAATCAGGCCTTCTATACCAGTGCAGCACGTGGCGGATACCTGTTTGTAGCTGGGCTGGATCCGGATTACAATGTCAGCACCAATTCCCTGACGGGGGCAGCACTGGTGCGTACGACGTCAGCGATTCCCTTTGACGCCGATACTACTTTTCATCCCTTCAGCAATGTGCAAAACCTATCCTTTTCTGCCTCCAATTCCATCTTTGGGTCCTGCTTCCAGGCAGATGGCCGGCTGCTGGTATGCGGTAAGTTTAATTCCCATGCCTTCGTAGCGCGACTGGGTAGTGCAGCTACCGGCCTCGCCGAGGTGGGCGAGCCAGTGGCATGTGATCTCTATCCCAATCCTGCCACAGGTATCCTCCATATCCGCCCTGCAGAGCGCCTGAGCGCGATCAGCATCTATACTCTGGCCGGCCAGCACGTGCTGGATGCAGACGGAGCCGCGCAGCAGATAGATATCTCTATGCTGGCAGATGGCCCCTACCTGATAGGGCTCTCTACTGCAGATGGCAGGTCATCTCACCGCCTCCTGTCAAAGGCCACAAACCACTAGGACCCGCTCCTGTATTGGCTTTCAGGCATTTTGCGGCAGCATCTTGACTATTTCCTCCAAATAGCTATATTTGCACCCTCTCAAGGAATAAGGCCTCAGTCTTATTGTCTGCCCGGATGGCGAAATTGGTAGACGTACTACCTTGAGGTGGTAGCGCCCGAAAGGGCATGGGAGTTCGAGTCTCCCTTCGGGCACAAGAGCCTCTCCCCACGGAGAGGCTCTTTGCATTACAGCCATATCTACTAAAACAAAGAGGGGCCATAAGCCCCTCTCCATACATACTGCATATGTCTTAGTCCTTCAGGTGGAAGTATGCCTTTACAGCATTATAGTCAGTCAGATCTACCGGCCATGAGGTCTTACCCACATTAGGTATCACGACCATACGGAAAGTCACCGCAGAGCTGAAGGTAGCAAAGCTGAAATCATCCAGGTAGTACTGCACATCCAGCTGGTGAGTAGTGTACGCGAAACGTACCGACACCATCCGGCCAGAGGTACTATAGAAACTATTAGGTACAGCGCTGTAGCCAGTACCGCTATTCACAGTGGTCTGCTGGTAGAGCAGTACTGCCCCGCCATTCATCACATCTGTGGTCAGGTTTGAGGACGTATGATAGTAGTAGTCATGAGCACCTGCACTACCAGCAGTGCCGGTATGCTGCCAGTCAGTAGGCCCGACGCTAAAGTCCTCTACGATCACGGGGACACTATAGCCCGTAGCGCCGGTAGCTCCCGTAGCGCCAGTCGCACCTTGTAGTCCCTGCGGACCCGTGTCGCCTTTCTTGCTGCAGGCCGATAGGGTGATGATAAAGAGGGAGAGTGAGAGGAGAAGACAAGTCTGGATGCTTTTCATATGTTTAAAGTTTTGGTTGCTGTAAAGGTATCATTAGGAGGCTAAAAGCCGAATCCATTTTGCCGCCTGCCAGGTGGTGCTTTGTGGACAATTATCACCTGCTGCTCAGGTGCCAGCCAGTAAGGATTCTCCCCTTCATCCGTTACCTTTAGGTATGCCTAAGCTATACTTCGGTCGTGGTACCGCAGACCTACCCCTGCACTATGGCAAGGTGCCCCTCTGGCTCTCCGAGCGCATGAGCGCGCTGGGTGGTGCCATCATAGAGAGCATCGTACTGGACTATGGCAAAAGCGAAGCCCTGCGCCGCCTCAGCGACCCGCTCTGGTTTCAGTCCTTTGGCTGTGTACTGGGCATGGACTGGCACTCATCGGGCATCACCACATCGGTCATGGGTGCGCTGAAGAAAGCCATCGAGCCCAGGAGCCGCGAGCTGGGCATCTACATCTGCGGAGGCAAAGGCAAATACTCCAAGCAAACACCTGCAGAGCTGATGGCCATAGCCAATAAGACCGGCCTGGATGGGCTGAAACTAGTGCACGCCAGCAAGCTCAGCGCCAAGGTAGACAACACCGCCATACAGAATGGCTTTCAGCTGTACCTGCACTCCTTCATACTCTCTGATACCGGCGAGTGGGCCGTGATACAGCAGGGCATGAATGGCGATGCGGGCATGGCGCGGCGCTACCACTGGCACTCCACGCAGTTCCAGTCCTTTCTTGAGAACCCACACACCTTCATCTATGGCCGCAATCAGGGCCAGATACTCAACCTCACCGACCCACTGGCCGCAGAGACCAAGGCCGGTATGGTAGACCTCATCCGCGAGAGTCCTGCGCGCATCTTTCCCGAGGTGAAGCGCATCGTCATGCCCTCGCACCACGAGGTGAAGGCAAAGGACGTAGACCTCAAGCGCCTGGGCACTATCCTCGCCGTAGCGCACGAGAAGGACCTCCGTAGCTTTGAGTCGCTGCTGATGCTGGAGGGCGTAGGGCCGCGCACCATACAGTCACTGGCGCTGGTCAGCGAGGTGATACATGGCACGCCTTCGCGCTTTGATGACCCTGCGCGCTTTAGCTTCGCGCATGGCGGCAAGGATGGGCATCCCTTCCCTGTACCGACAAAGGTCTATGACGAGACCATCCATCACCTGCGCGAGTCAGTGGATAGAGCCAGGATCGGCATCAATGACAAGAACGAAGCCATCCGCAACCTCTCCAAAGTGATACAATGGATGGAGAATGACTTCACGCCAAATGACAACTTTGATGGTGCCATCCAGAAGGAGCGCGATGAGTCACACCTCTACGGTGGCCGCACCGTCTTCGGCAAAGCCAAGCCGCCACAAAAGGACAAAGGAGGTGATCAGTTGTCCATCTTCTAAGCAGGCAGGGAGCCGCACCAACACTAACCCAAATGCCCCTTGTAAGCAATCTGTAAATCCGTAAATCTGTACATCCGTAAATGAAGAACGGCTTCTACGACGGCCTCACCATATCAGAGGCCACCGCTAAACAAAACGACCTGCGCTCAAAGCAGCAGATTATTCACCGCGAGGCACCTGTCACGACCATCGCAGGCGCAGACATTTCGCTGAACCTGCATAGCCCCACGATCTACGCGGGCATCATCCTACTGAGCTATCCTGACATGCGGCCGCTCGCCTACTCATTGGTGAAGGCAGAGACGCACTTCCCATATGTGCCAGGCTTCCTGGCTTTCCGTGAGGTACCGGCGCTGGTAGATGTATGGCAGCAAATGGATGTCAAACCTGATGTCCTCGTAGTAGATGGCCACGGCATCGCGCACCCGCGCCGCATGGGCATTGCTGCACACTTCGGTGCCTTGACCGGGCAAACAAGTATGGGCTGCGCCAAGAACCCTCTTTGCGGCCGCTACGACGAGCCCGCACCAACACGCGGCGGCTCCAGCATTATCTATGACAAAGGTGAAGCGATAGGCTATGCCCTGCGCAGCAAGGACAAGACCGCTCCTGTTTACATCTCACCCGGCCATGGCCTCAGTCTGCAGGACTCACTCGACATCGCAATGCACAGCCTCGGCAAGTACCGCATCCCCGAGCCTACACGCCGCGCACACGAGCTGGTCAACCGCTTCCGAACCGGAGACCTGAAAGAAGGTTATTATAAAGTATAGCATCGTTTTTGATAAAGAAAGATGGCGTATGGCACTACTCAAATTCAATGATAAAGGTATCTACTGCGAGCAGGCAGATGTGTACATAGACCCATGGGGGCAGGCAGACCGCGCCATCATTACGCATGCGCACTCTGACCACGCGCGGTGGGGATCCAAACACTACCTCGCGCATCACTACTCCCTGCCAGTGATGCGGTGGCGCCTCGGCTCCGGTATCAGTGTAGAGGGCATCGGATATGGTGAAGAGATCGAGATGAATGGGGTCAAAATTTCCCTCCATCCTGCGGGGCATATCATCGGCTCCGCGCAGGTGAGACTGGAGTATAAGGGCGAGATATGGGTCGTGAGCGGCGACTACAAGCTGCAGAATGACCACCTCGCTACGCCCTTTGAGCCGGTGCGCTGCCAGCACTTTATCACAGAGTCCACCTTTGGCCTGCCGGTGTATCGCTTCCCTGCGGTAGAGGTAGTGCAAGATGAGATCAACGACTGGTGCGCAAAGAATACTGCCGCCGGCAAGACCTCCGTCATCATCGGCTATGCTTTGGGCAAAGCCCAGCATATATTGTATGGACTGGATAAGTCCATAGCGCCTATCTACACCCACGGTGCCGTGGTCAATATGAATCGTGCACTGGAGCAGAGTGGCTTTGACTTCTCCTATGCGAAGCCGCTGGACTATTCACTGTCAAAAAAGGAGTTACAAGGATGTATCGTCATAGCGCCACCGTCTGCTGTAGGCACTCCGTGGCTGCGGCGCTTTGATCCGTATAGCATAGGCATCTGTAGTGGCTGGATGCAGCTGCGTGGTACGCGGCGCAGGCGTGGGGTGGACCGCGGCTTTGTGATGTCTGACCACTGTGACTGGCAGCAGCTCAATACTGCTGTGAAGCTCACCGGCGCAGAGAATGTCTACGTGACCCACGGCTACAAATCTCTCTACGCCAAATGGCTGCGCGATGAGATGCATCTCAATGCGACAGAAGTGGATACCCTCTACGAGGGCGAAAGCATAGAAGGCGATAAAGAAGAAGCTGCTACGGAAAACGCCGAAGCCGGCATTGCGCCGGAAACAAGTGGCAACGAGCCTAGCATTTCATCACCTGAAAACGGAGATGTATGAAAGCCTTTGCCGAGCTGTATACTGCCATAGATCAGACTACGAAGACCAACGCAAAAGTCGATGCGTTGGTGGCCTATTTCGCGTCAGCGCCGGAGACAGACGTACTCTGGTGTGTAGCCATGCTCACCGGTAAAAGCCCCAAGCGCACCATCCGCTCCGGCGAGCTAAAAGAGTGGAGCGCCGAGATGTCGGGTCTCCCCTACTGGCTCTTTGATGAGTCTTACCACATAGTGGGTGACCTCGCAGAGACCATCACACTGATACTGCCGCCACCATCCTCTTCTGCGGGCTACTCGCTGATGGAGACCATCGCCTTCCTGCGCTCACTGGATCAATATGGAGATGAGAATAAGAAGATAGCCATACAGCAGCGCTGGGATGAGATGGACAGCGGCGAGCGCTTTGTTTTCAATAAGCTCATGACGGGCAGCTTCCGTGTAGGCGTGTCAAAGCAACTCGTGATCAAGGCGCTGGCCCGGCAGTTTAAGATAGAGGAAGACACCGTAGCGCATCGTCTTACTGGCGACTGGACCCCTGATACGACCACGCTCACCACACTGCTTTCCGCCGAAGGCGATACGGATAGCTACTATCGTCCGTATCCGTTTTATCTCGCCTATCAGCTGGAGCAGCAGGTAGATGAACTAGGCGATGTACGCGACTGGCAGATAGAGCAAAAGTATGATGGCATACGCGGTCAGCTGCTGTTGCGCAGAGGCGAGCTATTCGTCTGGAGCCGCGGCGAGGAACTGATGACTGAGAAGTTCCCCGAGTTTGAAATACTGAAAGGCATACTGCCTGATGGCACCGTGATAGATGGTGAGGTGCTGCCCTATCGCGATGGACGGCCACTACCATTTCACCTCATGCAGACACGCATAGGCAGGAAGAACCTGACAAAGAAATCACTGCAAGAGGCTCCACTGATCATGATGTGCTATGACCTGCTGGAGTACCATGGTGAGGACATCCGCACACGCCCGATGCAGGAGCGCCGCGCACTGCTGGAGCAGGTGGTGAAAGATGCCAATGAGATCGCCGCTGTACCGCTGTTGCTATCACCCCTACTCGATTGCAAGTCATGGGAAGAAGCAACACAAGCGCGCGAAGCAGCGCGTGACAATAACTGCGAAGGCCTGATGCTAAAGCATAAGAATAGCCCCTACGAGACCGGCCGCCGCAAAGGGCAATGGTGGAAGTGGAAAGTAGATCCGCTCACTGTAGATGGTGTACTACTCTATGCGCAGCGCGGTCATGGGCGCCGTGCCAATCTGTATACAGATTATACCTTTGCCATCTGGGATGGTGATGAACTGGTGCCATTTACCAAAGCCTACTCGGGACTCACAGATAAAGAGCTGCTACAGGTGGACAACTGGATCAAGCGTAACACTATTGATAAGTTTGGCCCGGTGCGGAGTGTGAAGGCGGAGCTGGTTTTTGAGATCGCCTTTGAGGGGATCAACAGGTCACCACGACACAAGTCAGGTGTGGCGCTGCGCTTCCCGCGCATCCTCCGCTGGCGCACGGACAAAAAGAAAGAGGACGCCAATACCAAAGACGACCTCATGAAACTGATAGAAATGCAGGAGACCACGGGATGAATGCTGCAAAAGAATGGTTCAAACTAAAGGGCTGGAAGGCACATGCTTTCCAGAAGTCAACCTGGGCGGAGATCGCAGCGGGCCGAAGTGGTTTGCTGAATGCACCTACTGGTATGGGCAAGACCTTTGCCATCTGGTTTGGTGTCTTGCAGGACTTCATCACGCAGAATGAAACGGAGTATAAAGAAGGATTGCATTGCCTGTGGATCACCCCGCTGCGGGCTTTATCAAAGGAAATAGAGATGGCTACCAATCAGGTCTCGCAAGACCTGAACATCCCCTACCGCATAGGCCTGCGCACCGGCGATACGACTGCCACTGAGCGGGCGAAGCAGAAGAAGAAAAGCCCCGAGGCGCTGATCACTACACCC
>CAZNDJ010000042.1:3076-27466 GCA_964571705.1 uncultured Chitinophagaceae bacterium | reverse complement strand
GATGCACACTACTGAAGCTCTTCGATGCCTTTCGCTCCGGATTGCTTCTGAATTTCACGCTATTTATTTTACGTGAAAAATTCATAGCAATGACGACAAGCAGGGCTTATTTCAGCGCCTCCACGCACCCTGCGTAATACCTTTCTATCTCCTTCGTCACGATATCATACTGATCGTCCTTCATAGGCAGATAGTGCGAGTCTACCATGCCCTCATACGTGATCCAGTTATTACCTTTCACAGTATTGCAGATGATCGCTACCGGCTTATCACTCTTACTTGCGTTCTCTTTGGCCTCATGAAAGGCTACAAAGTCATGTCCGTTTATCACCATCACCTCAAAGCCGAAAGCTTCGAGTTTCTTATCCAGCGGCTCCAGCTGCATCACATCTTCCGTCTTGCCAAATCCCTGCAGCTTATTGCGGTCCACCAGCCACACCACATTTTTCAAAGCATGATGCGCTATGAATAGTGCCGCCTCCCAGGTGCTGCCTTCGTTTATTTCACCGTCTGAGGTGACACAAAATATCTTCTTGTCTTCTTTCTTCAGCTTCTTGGCCAGGCCCAGGCCCGCAGCCAGCGAGAGGCCGTGCCCGAGACTACCGGTGGCAAAGGGTATCCCCTTGATCTTATTGGTAGGCGGGTGTGCGGCGAGATAGGTATTATTGCGGTAGAAGGTGCCGATCTCTGCCTCATCTATCACACCGGCCTCTGCCAGCACACTGTAGAGAGAGGCCGCAGCGTGGCCCTTGCTCAGTACGATCTCATCGCCCTCCTGCCACCAGCCAAATCGCACATAGGTCAGTATCTCCGCGCACGAGAGCGAGCAGCCCACATGGCCGGCATTGACCGCCTTGTACATCCCGAGGAAACGTTTCTTGACCGAATAGGCCCTGCGCAGCAGGTCGCCATGTATATCCTTAGCCAGCATAGGGCGCAATATTAGTGATTATTTGATTGCCCCGCGCTTGCCCATCTCCACGGCCTCCATGTGTGTCACCTTGCCCGCATCGAGTGTGAAGCGCAGCAGCGTTTTGACCTGATGGAATCCTGAGATACCTGCCGCTCCGGGGTTGAGCACCAGCATGTTATTGTAGGAGGGGTCACGCATCACTTTCAGGATGTGCGAGTGCCCGCAGACGAATATATCGGGCACCTTCTCCGCCAATAGTTTCTTGGCCCGCGGCGAATACGCGCCGGGGTAGCCGCCTATATGTGTCATCAGTATCTGCAGCCCCTCTACATAGAACCTATCATCCTGCGGGAAGCGGTAGCGGATGTCCTTATCATCTATATTGCCATAGACAGCGCGCAGCGGCCTCAGCGCAGCCAGCGCATCTGCCACGGCCATATCACCTATATCACCGGCATGCCAGATCTCATCCACATCGCGCAGTATCTCCAGCGCGCGCGGCTCTATGTAGGAGTGTGTATCTGATATCAGGCCTATTTTCGTCATTATGGCAAAATAACTATATTCGCCCAAACATAACCAAACCCAATGAAGAGATTCATCTACACCGCTGCCGCTCTGGCGCTTATTTTCTCTGCCAGCTCATGCAAAAAGTGCGTACAGTGCCAGGCAGTAGACAAGAGAGGCGTAGTAGTAAATACCTCTAATACGATCTGCGAAGGCTCCCTGAACCGCAGCAAATTTGAAGACCGCTACCGCGAAAACTTCAAGGACTATACGGTGACCTGCAACGCGGCTGACTAAGCAGCCTGCCCCGTGCGCCGCTCATAGTCCACTATGAGCCGGTAGTACCACACCACCCCGATGATATAGAATGCTACGGTGATAAAGATGATATTGCTGTAGCTCAGGCTTGCCTCTCTCAGTATGGCAAATATCTGCGCGCTCGCAAACCAGCTGCCACTCCAGATGGCCGCAGTGAGCGCAGAGATGATCTCACGGTTCTTCTCCCCTACATACTTCATGGTCAGCTCTGAGGTCATGGGCGCAGCGATATTCATGAGTGGCTGCCGTACCACAAAGGCCACGATAGCCACCGCCAGCGCACCCGCCCACGCCCGGTACCACTCCGTAGTGCCCAGCACAAAGAGCGCCAGGATAGCCGCCGCCTGAAAGAAGGTGATAGAGAACTTGTACCCATACCGCCGCTTGATATGCGGTATCAGAAATGCCCCCATAGACACCAGTACAAACGCAAGGACATTCATCAGAGAGAAGTCCTCCGCATTCATATCATGCACATGATAGAAGAAAAGGTTGATGATCGGTATCGTAAAGCCCGCGCCAAACGCGATCATAAAGGTAGGCAGCAGCGCCCGCATGATTAGCGGCCAGTCATAGTCCGTATGCACATTGGCAAATGGCACCCGCGTACCCGGCACCTCCTGCTCCGGCAGCTTTCGCGCAAAGACGACACCCAGCCAGGCGATACCTGAAAACAATATCAGCAGCCGCTCTACGGTAAAGAAGCCGCTGATATGCGGCAGCAGCCAGTTGAAAGCGCCGCAGAGGATCATCGTCAGGTTGCCTGCGGCAAAGAAGAGCGCGATGCTCTCCGTCTCCGTCTCCTTCTTGCCATTCAGCAATGTATACGGCATAGCCAATACTTGTACCAGTGAGAAGGTCACCCCCCAGGCCGTCATCAAGATGCGCACCAGCTCAGAGTTGTGGATATGGATGGCCCAGATCAGCAGCAGCGCCACCAGCGGCGAGAGGATACTGCCCGCCATGATATAGGGCTTCAGCCTGCGGCCCTTCACCCAGATAGCGAGAGGGAGCGAACACAGCAGTACAGACAGGTAGCGGTTGCCTATCATAGAGCTGATCTCATAGTCACGGTAGCCATGCTCCAGCATCTGAAAGTTCAGCTGCAGCGTAAACTCCGCATTGATCAGCTGCAGGCACACATCCACCACTATCAGGTAGATGATCACACGCGGGATACGCAGGTATGGCCGGAAGATGAATTTCATGGCATGGGCAAAGATGAATGGAATCCCCGATTTGCGAAATGCGAAAAAGCGCTTTAAGGATTTACCGATTTACGGAATTACAGAATTACGGCTTGCACCAATATCCCCCGCTGGCGGGGGCAGGGGTGGAGGCACACGTACCATTACGCCCTCCCCTCACGCTCAGCCAGCAGCCGCTCCAGCCTGTCCACACGCTCCGCCAGCTGCCTGTTCTGATTCACCAGCAGGTAAACCGTATAGACGATACCCATCGGCAAGATCACCTTAAAGAACAGCCCCAGCAAACCTATGATCACCTCCGTCGCACCAAGTCCAGTCATTGCGTTTTATTTTCAGTAAGGTACAAATAATATAAGGCAATGTTGCGATCCGCAATTCCGTAAATCAGAAAAGCCCCAGATCATCAGAGCCCACACCAGCAGTAAACCACCGCACCTCACCATCTTTCTTAAACCACGTCATCTGCCTTTTAGCATACTGGCGCGTATTCTGTTTGATCAGTTCGATGGCCTGCGCACGGGTGGTCTTGCCGTCTATGGCATCAAAGATCTCCTGATAGCCCACGGTCTGTAGTGGCTGTAGATGTTTGTGAGGATAGAGTGCCTCGGCCTCGGCCCAGAGGCCATCTGTGAGCATTTGATCTACGCGGTGGTTGATACGATCATTGAGGGCACTGCGCTCCAGCTCCAATCCTACCTTGACGATATCAAAACTACGTTGCGCTTTCTCTCCACTGCGTTGCTCGCTATACTTCTGGCCCGTGCCGTAGATCACCTCCAGGGCGCGCTGCAGCCTGCGGGGATTTTGTTTATCCACTACTGCGTAGAAAGCGGGATCGAGCCGCGCTACCTCCTGCTGCATCTGCTCCAGTGTCAGGGCCCGCACACGTTCTTTCAGATCATCAGTGATCACATCATCCTGAAAGTCATCAAAACCTTCGCACACTACCCGGATAAAAAGCCCCGAGCCTCCCACCATCACTACGACATGATGCTGTTCAAAAAGTTGACCGAGCAGTGGCAGCACTTCTTTCTCATACATGCCTGCTGTGTAGTGGTCGTGTATCGAGAGGTTATTGATAAAGTGGTGGGGCACCTCGGCGAGTTCTGCTGCGCTAGGCTTGGCAGTACCGATACTCATCTCTCTGTAGAACTGGCGTGAGTCCGCAGAGATGATCTCCGTCTGTAGGCGCTTTGCCACGTCTATGGCGAGCGCCGTCTTGCCTATGGCCGTAGGGCCGCAGATCACGAGGAGAGTCTTCTTATGTACGGACCGTTCCAATTTCGGATGTCGGATTTAGGATATGCGTTGTTACCTGGCAGTTTATACTAACCGCAAAGAACGCAAAGGGCGCAAAGATTTATATAATTTCTTTGCGTTCTCCGCGTACTTGGCGGTTCATATCAGACTCAAGAAGAATCATGATACAGGCTTCAGCCCCAGCTCAGCGCCCAGTCTCAGCATCATATCATAGGCCTGCTGGTAGTCGTTCTTTATTTCGCCTTCGAGTATCGCTTCTTTGATACGGTCTTTGATCACTCCTACCTCGCGTGACGGCGTGATATTAAACACCTGCATGATCAGCTCACCGCTCACCGGCGGCTGGAAGTTGCGGATGCTGTCGCGCTCCTCTACGTCTTTGAGCTTCTCCCGCACCATCTCAAAGCGCTGCAGGTAGCGGTTCACCTTCGCTTTGTTCTTGCTCGTGATATCCGCCTCGCAGAGCTTCATCAGTGAGTCTATATCATCCCCCGCCTCAAACAGCAAACGGCGCAGCGCAGAGTCTGTGATCTCCTCCTTGGTCAGCGCTATGGGGCGCAGGTGCAGGTACACCATCTTCTGTACGAACTTCATCTCACCACCCGCAGGTAGTTTCAGATTGCGGAAGATGCGCGGCACCCACTTAGACCCCAGCACTTCATGCCCGTGAAAGGTCCAGCCCACACCCGGCTCAAAGCGCTTGGTAGGCGGCTTGGCTATATCGTGCAGGATGGCAGCCCAGCGCAGCCAGAGGTCGGTGGTCGAGAAGGTGATATTGTCCAGCACTTGCAGCGTGTGGTAGAAGTTGTCCTTGTGGCTTTTGTCATCCACCGTCTGCACGCCTTTCAGCTTCTGCATCTCAGGCAGGATGATGGCCAGCAGCCCCGTCTCCTCCAGCAGGCGGAACCCGATAGACGGCTTCTTGGCCAGTATGATCTTATTCAGCTCGGTAGTGATGCGCTCCTGAGAGATGATAGAGATACGGTCCTTATTACGCGCGATAGACGCGAGCGTCTCCGGCTGTATGTAGAAATTGAGCTGTGTGGCAAAGCGGATCGCACGCATCATGCGCAGCGGATCATCGCTGAAGGTGATATCAGGATCGAGCGGCGTGCGTATCACACCGGTGTCTATATCCGCCAGCCCGTCAAATGGATCTATCAGCTCACCAAAGGTTTTCTTATTGAGCGAGATCGCCATCGCATTGATGGTGAAGTCGCGGCGGTTCTGGTCGTCTTGCAGCGTGCCTTCTTCTACGATGGGTTTGCGCGAGTCGCGCTGATACGATTCTTTCCTCGCACCGACGAACTCCAGGTCCAGGTCCTCATAGCGAAACTGCGCCGTACCAAAGTTCTTGAACACGTTAACATTGATCTTCGGATTCAGCGCCTTTGCAGCCGCCTCGGCCAGAGCTATACCGCTGCCCACGCATACGAAGTCTATATCCTTGCACGGGCGCCGCATCAGCAGGTCACGCACATAGCCACCCACCACATAGGTCTCCAGCCCGAGGCTATCAGCCACATCGGACATGGTTTGAAAAACAGGACTGGTGAGTTTATCAGAGAGATTCATTTATAAGTCAATATCCGTTCATTCAATTTACACCGCCACATCATGCTCACGCAAAGCATTATTAAGTGATGTCTTCAAGTCAGTACTTTCTTTGCGCTTGCCTATGATCAGGGCACATGGCACATTGTACTCGCCTGCGGCAAATTTCTTAGGGTAGCTGCCCGGTATCACTACAGAGCGCTCCGGCACGTAGCCCTTGTACTCTACCGGCTCGGGGCCAGTCACGTCTATGATCTTGGTAGACATGGTGAGCACTACATTCGCGCCGAGTACGGCCTCCCGGCCCACACGCACGCCCTCTACCACGATACAGCGGGAGCCTATGAAAGCGCCATCCTCTATGATCACCGGCGCGGCCTGCACGGGCTCCAGCACACCGCCTATGCCCACGCCACCGCTCAGGTGTACGTTCTTTCCTATTTGTGCGCAGCTGCCTACAGTGGCCCAGGTATCTACCATGGTGCCCTCGTCTACATAGGCGCCGATATTGACATAGCTGGGCATCATGATCACACCCTTGGCCAGGAAGGCACCATAGCGCGCCACGGCATTAGGCACTACGCGCACGCCGAGTGCGGCATAGCCTGTCTTGAGCTTCATCTTGTCGTGATACTCAAATGGCGCAGCCTCGATGGTCTCCATCTGCTGTATGGGAAAGTAGAGGATCACCGCCTTCTTGATCCAGTCATTCACCAGCCACTTGTCGCCACTAGGTTTGGCCACGCGCAGCTTGCCTTTGTCCAGGTGCTCTATCACCTCGCGGATGGCGTCCTGTGTGGCTTTATCCTTGAGCAGCTCGCGGTCCTCCCAGGCGCGCTCTATCACTTCATTGATCACTGACATATATCACTATGATTTTTGGTATGCTAAAAGATCGGCGCTGCAAGTGTAGTATAAATAGGTTAATCCACACCAGTGCAATTTGCCAAAACTAAAAATAGGAGTAATTTCGTCACATAGCTTAATCCAAAAACATATATGAGATCAGCACTCGCACTTACGGTATTGTTTGCTGCGGCTTTCACAGGCGCACAGGCACAGATATTCATCAATACCGGCAACCCGAACCTGGACAAATACAAACAGGACAATCCTAATGCTACCGTAGTGAGCCCGTCAGGCACGCTGACCGTAGGCTCTACCACAGACAGCGCCAAGGTGCAGACCGAGGTCAAGACACCAAAGGTGCAGATCAGCCGCCCGGTAGCTGCCAGCCCTAAGCCTGTGGCCGCACCTAAGGTAGCCGTCAAGGCCGCCGCACCGGCACCTGTAGCAGCTCCTGCACCAGTGGCTACCCGCCCTGCCGCACCCGCAGCCGACATGCCTGCCAATGCTGAAGTAGGCAAGTGCTATGCCCGCTGCTATATGCCGGACAAGTATGAGACGCATGAAGAGACCGTGATAGACAAGCCCCTCTCCTACAAGGTGCAGACCACACCTGCTACCTACAAGACGATCACTGACACCATCGTGCTGAAGGCTGCCTCAGTGACCTACAGGAATATCCCTGCTACCTACGAGACCACTACAGAAGATGTACTCGTGACACCAGCCTCACAGCAGTGGGTGAAGGGCACTGCCGATGCCGGCTGCCTCTCTGCCAATCCTGCTGACTGCCAGGTGATGTGCCTCAAGGAGATACCTGCTGTGTACAAGAAGGTGACCCGCAAGACGGTAAAGACTGCCGCCAGCCGCGAGGAGGTACAGGTACCAGCCCAGTACAAGGTGGTGACAAAGCGTGTGGTAGACCAGCCTGCCCGCCAGGAGAAGATAGAAGTACCTGCTACCTACAAGGATGTGACCCGCAAGGAACTGGTGAGCAAGGGCGGCTACTCTGAGTGGAGGGAGATACTCTGTGCAGACAAGCTGACCACTGCCAAGATAGCTGAGATACAAAAAGCACTGAAGGCAAACGGCTACGATCCGGGCGCTATAGACAATAGCTTTGGTGGCAAGACCAAGGAGGCGCTGATCAAGTACCAGCAGGACAAGGGCCTACCGGTAGGCAACCTGAACCTGGAGACGCTCAAGTCTCTCGGCGTAGAGCAATAAGCATCACTACACCATAAGATACCAGAAGCCCCGCATCACCTGCGGGGCTTTTATTTTGTGTCAAAATATTTCTAAATGCACAGGTAGTAAAGTACTTTGGCAAGGTAATTGACTTTCACAGGAAAAATTTAAATCTTTAGATACTGAATACTGCCGGGAGCGGCGGGCCAGTACCTGAATATTATCCAAACAAACTCACACCCACATGAAAAAAGTACTGCTCACAGCTATATCCGTCACGGCGCTGATACTCGCCGCCGAGGCGCAGAATGCCGCCGCTAAATCAGGAGGTATCAAGATCAATACGACCGGCCTCAAGACCCGGACCAACCTGCCTACCAAGACCACTAACGGCACACAGGCAAAGCCGGGCTCTACCACACCTACAGGCACTACCAAACCTGCAGGCAGTACCAAAGGCGGCACCACTACCTCCGGCAAACCGGACATGGGTAGCGGATCAGGCTCTGGCAGCAGCACTACCTCTACAGGCAGCACTACCAGCTCTGGCGGTGGCGTGAGCCAGTCAGATGCCCTGCAGGCCGTGCTACAGCTGCTCAAGACAGGCGTGACTGCGGCTGTGACCAAAGTAGCGGTGCAGGACGGCTTCTTTAATAATCCTGAGATCAAGATACCGCTGCCTCCGGCCCTGCAGCAGGCAGGCAGCCTGCTGACCAGCTATGGTGCCGGCATGGTAGTAGACAAACTGGTGCTACAGCTAAACCGCTCTGCGGAGCAGTCTGCTACGCTGGCCACACCGATCTTTATCAACTCGCTGGCGCAGATTCAGCCGGGCGATGCGGTGAATATCATCACCGGGTCGCAGCAGGATGCAGCCACGCAGTTTCTAAAGCGTACTACGACTGAGCAGCTGGTGGTAGCATTCAAACCTAAGGTGCAGCAGATACTGGACCAGACCAAGACCTCTGCGGCATACACCGAGGTGATCAACCTGTACAACAAGATACCATTTGTAAGCCCTGTGAGTGCAGACCTGCCGGACTATGTGACGCGCAAGGCGCTCGATGGCCTCTTTATCATGGTGGGCAAGGAAGAAGCAAAGATCCGCCAGAATCCTGCAGCCACAGGCTCCTCTATACTGGGCAAGGTGCTGGGTAGTGTACTGGGGCAAATGGGCGGCGGTAGCGGCTCTACATCTGGCAGCTCATCATCCGGCAGTACCGGTGGCAGCTCATCATCATCAGGCGGTGCCAAGCCTAAACTCTGATCACTCTACGGTCAGCTCTACCTCATAGCCGCTATGCTTGCGGATATTGACCACAGAGCCACCTTCAAATATGAGATACTGCCCTCTGATACCTATCAGGGGGCTTTTTATTTCCGCCTGCTTGTCAAAGCCGACGCTGGTCACCTTCTTCGTGTATTCTGTGACAGGATAGTTTATCGTGACCACTGTATCATCCATGCAGATGTACTGCTGCAGCTCCTCGGGCAGCAGCGCGCGGATGCGTGCCTTCTCCGCCAGGAGGTCGATCTCCTGGTTAAAGTCATTGCGCAGCATCTTGCTCCAGTGCGTCTTGTCAGTGAGGTACTGCTTCAGCGCTACCTCTATACGGCCTGCCAGCTGGCGGTATGGTGTCTCTGCGAGTATGATGGCACTATTGGCGCCCTGGTCTATCCAGCGGGTAGGTATCTGCGTGCCTCGTGTCACCCCTACTTTGGTCTCATTGACCAGGGCGAGGTAAACATAGTGCGGTGTCATGTGGTGTTTGATCTCCCACTCTACATCACGGCCTTTATTCTCATGGGCCATGCATAGCTCGGGGCGCAGGATGCACTCCGCATTGTCAGGTGCAGTGGTGAAGCAGTTGTAGCACATGCCTTCGCCAAAAGACTTGTATGTCTTCTTACTGCATACGCCACAAAAGATATTGCCTGTAAAACGAAGTGAAACATTCTTTCCGATCAGGTCATTCATCACTACGGTATCCGGTCCGAGCTGCAGTGTGTAGGATACAGGATCAGTGCCGGACACGGTCATTTTATCGAGGAGGCCAAAGGCGCGCATGATGTCAGTTTATAGCACGCAAAGGTAAGGGTTTAACAGGACTTTAACAGGTCCTGTGCCTTCATCCCGACGCATTGAAGCCATTCACCGTATTTATATTTTGATCGGATAAACTCCTGTATTTTTGTTGTTTAGCCGAAAAGTGGATGCTACTACGCTCTTGTACGGCATTCACTCATTCATCTCATGCCGACATGAAGAGATCGTTTATCATTTTCATCCTGATGCAGTTTGTGGCAGTATGCAGCTATGCACAGCTCACAGACTCTACCCGCATAGTACGCCTCCATGCCGAGGCTGATTCTATCCTGAAAGTCATCACCGGACGTGCACCACGCGCTGCGCATAGCGCACCTGCCGCAGCTACACCTGAGGTGAGACCACAGACAGATAGCATCACATCTACACCTGCTATAGGTATCGGGCAGACTGTACCAGATACACCGCAGGCAGCGCCTGTCACCATGCCTGCCAGCAGCACCCGGCCTGACTCTACAGCACCATTGCCAGAGCCCGTATCTCCGCGCACGTACAGTACAGGAGCTACTGCCCACGGCCAGTACATGCGTCTATCGGGCACCATAGTAGATGCTACGGATAGCTCGGAGCTAGCCAGCGCATCTGTGTCTATAGCCCCCGTGAGTGATACTACACAGCTGAATGGCGTACTCTCAGAAGATGACGGCCACTTTGAGATAGATGACCTGGTACCCGGCCGGTACCAGGTGAAGGTTAGCTACATCAGCTACAAAGCGCAGACGCTCTATGTGACACTGGACACCTCAGATGTAGACCTCGGCGACATACGCCTGCACTCTGAGAGCGAGATCCTGCATACTGTCACCGTGACCGCGCAGGCTGTGACCGTGCAGCAAAAGGCGGACACTACAGAGTACAATGCAGGCCAGTACAAAGTGAATCCCGATGCTACTGCTGAAGATCTGGTAGGCAAAATGCCCGGCATAGCCTCCAGCAATGGTACCGTGACGGCACACGGCGAGACAGTGCAGAAAGTACTGGTAGATGGCAAGGAGTTCTTTGGAGATGATGCGACCACGGCGCTGAAGAACCTGCCCGCAGATGTGATAGACAAGGTGCAGGTGTATGACAGGCTCAGCGACCAGTCGGCCTTCACCGGATTTGATGATGGCAATACGCAGAAGACGATCAATGTGACCACCAAGAAGGGGCGCAACAATGGCGTATTCGGCAGGCTGTATGCAGGCTATGGCTATATAGATGCCTCGCGCTACAATGCAGGCGGCAATGTGAACTGGTTTAACGGGGACCGCCGCCTCTCACTGATAGGCATGAGCAATAATATCAACCAGCAGAACTTCTCCTCTCAGGACCTGCTCGGCGTATCAGGCACAGGCAGCACGCGCGGCCGCGGCGGCAATAATGCGAATAACAACTTTATGATAGGCGGACAGGGCGGTATCTCTACCACGCACGCCATAGGGCTCAACTATAGCGACACCTGGGGCAAGAAGAAAAACGTGAAAGTATCTGGCAGCTATTTTTTCAACTATGCTGATAATACGACTATCACCTCTCTAAGCAGAAACTACTATGGCGCGCAGAAGTACACGGAAGATGATACGAGCCGTAGCGTCAATCAAAACCATCGTATCAACCTGCGCATAGAGTATGCGATAGACTCGTTCAATCAGCTGATCTTTACCCCAAAGGTGAGCTTTCAGTCAAACAGCCAGTACTATGGTATAGCCGGGCAGACCATCACGAGCGAGGGTGTGCTGAGCAGTACGACCAATAGCCGCCAGTCTACTTTCAATAATGGATACAATGTAGCAGGTGATGTGCTGTACCAGCACAAGTTCAAAAAGCAGTTCCGCACTTTCTCCATAGACCTCGGGGTCAATATCAATAACAAGGGTGGCAATGGCTACCAGCAGTCCCACAATGTGTACTACGATACTGCCTCTGTGGCAGACACCACGATCATAGACCAGCAGACCTTCTCAAACAATAAGAGCTATGCAGTCAATGCCAATGTATCCTACACGGAGCCGGCAGGCAAGCAGGGGATGATACAGTTTAACTATCAGCCGTCATATACTTATAACAAGTCTGACAAGGCTGTAGACTCCCTGAATCCATCTACACTGGAGCACTCCCTGCTCGATACTGCGCTCTCCAATAAATACGACAACATCTACATGACGCAGCGCGCAGGCATCTCCTACCGCTACAAGGGCAAAGGAGTGAACCTGAATGTGGGTGTCAACGGCCAGTATGCGCTGCTGCAGGGCAATACGGTTTTCCCTTTCAGATATGCGACCGACAGGACATTCCTTAGTATTCTGCCTAATGCATCGGTCAATATCAAATTTAAGAACACAGCCTCGCTGCGGATACAGTACCGCACGTCTACCAATGCACCCTCCATATCACAGCTGCAAAGTGTGATAGACAATAGCAACCCGCTGCTGCTCTCTACCGGCAATCCCGGTCTCGACCAATCCTACACCAATACGGTACTGATACGATACAACCTGGCCAAGAGTGCGAAAGGGCACTCGGTATTTGTGTTTGCCAATATGAGCAATACGATGAATACGGTGGCTAACGCAACGATCATAGCTGGTAGTGATACTAACCTGACGGTGAATGGCACGCCTGTCTTCCTGCACAAAGGCTCACAGCTGACGCGGCCGGTCAATATCAACGGGCTGTGGAATGCGAGCACCTTTATCACATATGGCCTGCCGCTGGCCAAGATCAAATGCAACTTTAATGTCAATGGTGGTTTCAACTTTAACCAGACACCTGGCCTGATCAATAATGCCCTGAACCTGTCGCGCACCTATGCGCCCACCTTTGGTGTCAACCTGACGAGCAATATCAGCCAGAAGATAGACTTCAGCATAGGCTACTCTGGCACCTACAATGTGGTGAACAACACGCTGCAAACCGCCGCCAATAACAACTACTACACGCACAATGCTACGGCAAAATTCAACTGGCTATTCTGGAAGGGCTTTGTATTTAATACCCAGCTGCAGAATACACTCTATCAGGGTGTCTCATCGGGGTACAATCAGAACATCTTCCTGTGGAGCGCGGCGCTGGGGTATAAGTTCCTGAAGGATCAGTCTCTGGAGGTGCGCGCGAGTGTGAATGATATCCTCAATCAAAACAGCGGTGTGAGCCGCAATATCACGCAGACCTACATAGAGGATAGCCGCACACAGGTACTACGCCGCTACATGCTGGTCACAGTGACCTGGACCATGCGCTACTTCAAGAAAGGCGCCCAGATGCCGAATTTCGATGGCGATCAGGGTGGCAAAGACTTTGGCGGGCCGGGCCGTGGTATGCCGGGCGGTCCTCCTCCGGGTGGTATGCCGGGCGGTGGACAGGGCGGCCCACCTCCGGGCGGCGGCGGACCAGGTGGATTCTAGTAGTGTGTACTGAGTAGTGAGATAAATACACTATTACAAAAGATAAGCCGCAAAGAACGCGGAGAACGCAAAGGGTTTATGACTGCCGGCCTATAGGCTAGCTGTTCACTACTCCTTATTCTCTATTCCCTATTCCTTATTCCCTCCTCCGTTATTCACTATTCTCTATTCATTATTCATTATCTCCTATATTTACCCATCAGTAATAACGAGCAATGATACAGGCTAAAGTCAACGGCAAGCAGGAATACACCATAGATGGCAATAAGATCAACGGCACGGAGTACGAGTGGGACATACTCGCACTGGCCAATGGCAGCTACCATATCCTGAAGGACAACCAATCCTACCGCGTGACGGTCAATAACATCAACCATGAGGAAAAGACCATGACCATAGAGGTCAATGGTAACGAATACGAGATCAGTATCAAGGATAAATATGACCTGCTGCTCCAGCAGATGGGTATCAGTGCAGGTACATCGGCCAAAGTCAACTCCTTCAAAGCGCCGATGCCGGGCCTGATCAAGGATATTTCTGTATCAGAAGGCGCAGAGGTAAAGAAGGGCGACATCCTTCTCATCCTCGAGGCCATGAAGATGGAGAATGCCCTCAAGAGCCCACGCGATGCAAAGATCAAATCCATCAAAGCAGTGAAAGGCACTGCCGTGGAGAAGGGTCAGGTGCTGATCGAGTTTGAGTAAATGTTAAGTAGTAGGTAGTAAGTATTAAGACTATTACAGTATCTCAGAACGACAAACCGTAAAGAGCGCGGAGAGCACAAAGACCTTTTAGTCGTCATTGCGAGGAGCGATAGCGACGTGGCAATCTGGAATGTGCCTGACCAGGGCTGCCTGACTTTACACTACTGACTACCTCTCTGTCTATAGCTCCAGATTGCTCTGAATTTCAATCTGTTTATTTTCACGGGAAAAATTCATCGCAATGACGCGCACGCCTTGTGTATGATGTAAGGGAGAATAAAGTGGAGAGATAAAGGAAAGTATTCCCTATTCCCTATCCTCTACTCACCATCACTTACCCAGATAGTAGTCGATGATGTTCTTCTGGAGGTCCAGTTTGATGGTGGCCTGTGCCTTATTGATGCGGGCCTGGAGCAGGGTGGCCTGGGCGTTAGAGAGTTCTACGAAGTTGGCCGAGCCGAGGTCATAGCGGCCTTTGATAGCATCATAGGCCTGGTTGGCGGCGTAGAGGCCGCGATTGCTGGTACTGATCTGCGCCAGCGCATCGAGATAGTCATTATACGCCTGCTTGATATCGGATGATATCGCCACCTGCAGGTCCGCCTCGTCTATACGGGCATTGTCTACATTGATCTTCGCGATATCTACGTTGGTCTTCGTCACCAGCTTGTCAAAAATCTTCCACGATAGATTGACTCCCACCGTACCATACACCTGGCCAAAGAGCGCATTGCCCAGCGGCTGCTGTGAGTTGGTAGCGAGATAGTCCTTGCCATTTACATAGAGGCGGTCCAGGTAGCCACCGTTTGATACGAGACCAGCCAGCAGGTTCAGCTTGGGCAGGTAGCCGCTGCGGTACTGGCGGATATTCCATTCAGCTATCCTTACAGCATTCTGTGCGGCCTTCAGGTCAGGACGGTGGTCTATGCCTTGTGATACGAGGTCGTTTACATTCTGGCCTTCTATGCCTGACGATGCTTCATTAGGATTGTAGTCTGCCACATCATACTCATCAGTCTGGGAGATGAGGATCTTGCGCAGCAGGAGTATCTTGTCATTCTTGGCCTTGGTCTGCGACTGGATGTAGAAGAGGCTGTCACTGCTCGTGAGCGCCTGCTGCTGGTAGAGGTCTACCATGGCGCGGCGGCCCACATTGGTCAGCTCGCGGAGCTGGGCCTCACGCTGCAGGGAGGCGTTGAGGTTCTCGCGGGCATACTGCACCACCTGGCGGTCCAGTATGACCTGCAGGTAGCTCTGTGCGATATCGAGGCTGATCTGCTGCTTTGCCCTGTCGAGGTTCAGCTCGGCAGAGGATTTATTGAGCAGGGAGGCTTTCAGCTGCGCATAGTCATTCAGCCCGTTAAAGATATTGAGCGTACTCACCAGCTGGTAGTTCAGCAGGTTCTGACGGGAGTCTATCACACTGATACCCGCCGAGGTGAAAAGATTCTTGCCGGCATTGTATGTATAGGTAGCATTAAAACCGAGATCCGGCAGAAAGGCACCATAGGCACCCACCAGCTGCACACCGGTGATGCGTACATTATTACTGCTTTTCAGCGCGAGGGTAGCCTTTTGCATGCCGAGAGTGCGCGCCTGATCCAGCGTCAGTACCTTGACGTCCTGCGCCACCGCCGTGAGCGACAGCGCGGTGATGATATATGCTGATATGATCTGTCTTACCTTCATTGCTATTTGCTATTGCTCCAGTCTTACCTTCTGTCCGTCTGGTATGCTCTCTCCTACTGCCAGCGCCACACGGTCACCCTCCTGCAGGCCGTCTGTTATGGCTATCTTCTCGCCGCTGTTCTCTCCTACTTTTATCTTGCGCAGGTGCAGGATAGTGTCTTTGTCTATCACGGCAGCCATGGTCTGGCCTTTGCGCAGTACGAGCGCGGTGGCTGGCATGGTGAGCTGGCTCGGTTTGGTCTGCGGTGAGTGGATATGTACCTGCACGTAGCTGCCTGCTATGATCTTATTATCTGCATTGTCCAGGTCTATCTCGGCGGTCATCATGCGCGTGCGCTGGTCCAGCTGGCCGGTCATGCGGGTCACGGTAGCCTTGATGGTCACATCAGGGCGCTCAGTGAGTGTGATGGTGACAGGGTAGCCATCGTGCAGAAATACTGCCTCGCGCTGCTCCACATAGACATAGATCCGCAGCTTGCCCAGCTGTGAGATGGTCACGATAGGCTGTGCGCTGGTTTGTGAGTTATTCGCATTCTGTATCAGGGCGCCGGGGTCAGCATAGCGGGCTGTGACCGTACCGGTAAAAGGGGCCCTGACCTGCTGGTAGCCGCGCTGCTCTGACACGGAGCGAAAGTTGGCCTCGGCCAGTCTCACTGCGGTCTGTGACAGGTCGGCCTCCTCACGCGATATGAAATTTTTCAGCACCAGTATAGAGTCGCGGCTTGCTATCTTGCGTTTATTGTCCAGGTCTGCGAGAGCAGCATTGTAGGTCTGTCCTATCTCAGGATTATCTATCGTGGCCAGCACCTGGTCTTTAGTCACGCGGTCACCTTTATCTACGTATATCTTCTCCATATAGCCGCTGATCTTGGCATAGATGGTAGCACTCTCGTAGGGGCGGGCCTCGCCTATCAGCACTATCTCGCGGCTATCTGTACTCAGTTTCACGAGGTCGGTCTTGACCACGGGGCCGTTCTTCATCTCCTGCTGGCGCGCCTCGGCCTCGCGCTTGACCCGTGCTGAGCGCGTGAGCGATATCACGAGGATACCGCCTCCGAGCAGCACCAGTATCACTACTCCGGCTATCAGCAGTTTGATATAAGATCTTTTTGACGTTTCTGACATGTCTCTTCTGTTTCTGTTCTTTATTTCATCGTCCCAAAATCACGAGGCCATAGCGCCCTGCGCCTCAGCTTCAAACCGCTCGTCGAGGCCCATCGCCGTCGGCAGTCCCTTGCGCAGTACGGAGTAGAATATAGGCACTACAAAGAGTGTAAAGATAGTAGCTACCGTGAGGCCACCTATCACGGCGCGGCCCAGTGGTGCATTCTGCTCACCGCCCTCGCCGGCGCCGATGGCCATCGGTATCATACCGAGTACCATGGCTATGGCAGTCATGAGCACGGGGCGCAGGCGCGTCTTGCCGGCCAGCAGGGCACCCTCTACGGAGCTGAGCCCCTTCTGGGCCCGTATATCATTGGCAAAGCTGACCATCAATATAGAGTTGGACACGGCGATACCGACTGCTACGATGGAGCCCATGAGTGACTCCACATTCAGCGTGGTATGTGTCAGCACGAGCATCCACAGGATACCCATAAAGGCACCCGGCAGCGCGAGCATGATGATGAACGGATCGAGCCACGACTGGAAGAGGACCACCATGAGCAGGTACACCAGCGCGATGGCCAATATGAGCCCGAGGCCCAGCGTATTGAAAGAAGAGGTCATGACCTCACTCTGGCCGCGCAGGTCTATGCGCATACCTGCGGGCAGCTTGCCCAAGCTGTCTATGCGCTGCTGTATGGCGGTGGCCACAGAGCCGAGGTCACGGCTCTCTACATTGGCGCTGATATTCATCACGCGCTGCACGGTATAGTGGTTGAACTGATTGAACTGTGTGCCGGTGCTCACCTTTGAGATATTGCCCAGTGTCTGCACCTGCGCCATGGGCTGGTCTGTAGGTGACGGGGTGGTAGACTGCGTCATCTGCGATGCCGTAGGTGTGATAGGGATAGCGAGCAGGTCTCTGGTAGAGCTCACGAGCTGCTGCGGTACCTGCACATTCACCGGATAGTTCACACTATTCTGCGGGTTGATGTAGAAGGCCGGTGATATCTGGCTGCTGGAGGAGAGCGACACGAGTACATCATTGGCCACGTCGCGCTGTGTCAGGCCCAGCTCGGCGGCGCGCACGCGGTCTACGTCTACATTGATAGATGGGTAGTCGAGCACCTGCTTGATGGCTACATCCTCTACACCTGGTATGAGTTTGATCTCATCGCGCAGGCGGCGGGCATACTCATAGGACTTATTGTAGTCGGCAAACTGTATCTGTATGTCTATGGGAGACGAAAGCCCGAAGTTCAGCACCTGGCTCACGATATCTGCCGGCTGGAAGTAGATCGTACAGCCCGGGAAGTGCTCTGCGAGGTCCTTGCGGATCTTCTTCATGTACTCTACCGTGGGCTTGTGGTCTTCATTCAGCGCTACGAGGATATCTGCATCCATGCCGCTGGTATTATCTGTCTGTACAAAGGCCAGGTTATACGACACGGGCATACCGATCATGTCGTTGATCGTTTTAAATTCTTCTTTAGGGATGATATTGCGGATGCGGGTCTCAGCGGCGTCTACCATCTTCTCCGTCTCCTCTATACGCGTACCTGATGGCGCGCGAAAGTGGAGCTTCATCATACCCGTATCGGCAGCCGGGAAGAAATCACGACCGATCAGTGGCAGCAGCAGCATAGTGAGGCCAAAGGCCACCGCCGCAAAGGTGAGTGACGTAGCCCGGTGAGCGAGCAGCACACGCAGCACATTACCATAGGACTCGGTAAATTTATCAAAGGCTTTATCGCGCCATACATTGAACCGGTACACGGCGCGGCTGATAGCGCTCTTGCCAGCTACTGCGTGGCCATGCTCATCGAGGTGCTCACTGGCCATGAGCATACGCGCGAGCACCGGCACCAGTGTACGCGAGAGCAGGTAGGACGCCATCATAGCTATGACCACTGCCAGCGCCATAGGGGTAAAGAGGAACTGTGCCGGACCCGTGAGCAGCACCACCGGGAAGAACACGATACAGATGGACATGGTAGCTACCAGCGCCGGTGTAGCGATCTCATGCGCACCATCCAGGATGGCCACGGTGAGCGGCTTGCCCATATGCCGGTTCCGGTGTATGTTCTCTATCTCTACGGTGGCATCATCTACCAGCATACCTACTGCGAGAGAGAGGCCGCCGAGGGTCATGATGTTGAGCGTATTGCCGGTCAGCTTCAGGCCAATGATAGAGATGAAGATGGACAGCGGGATAGACGTACACACGATGATCACACTGCGCCAGCTACCCAGGAAGAAGAGGATCATAAAGCTGACGAGGATAGAAGCTATGATAGCCTCGTGGAGCACATTCTTGATAGAGTTGGTCACAAAGACGGACTGGTCAAAGTCTACCTTCATGTCCAGCCCCTCGGGCGCTGTCTCCCGGATAGACGGCAGCATGGCTTTGGCGGCCTCTACTACTACTACGGTAGAGGCACTGGCCTTCTTCAATATAGTAAGGTAGGACGCGCGTTTCTGATTCACCCGCACGATATTGCTCTGCACGCCAAAGGCATCCTTGACCGTGGCCACATCTCCCACTAGTACGGGCTGTCCATTGATCACTTTGATCGGTATGCTCTCAAATTGTTTGACCGACTCGGGAGATGAGTTGAGCTGTACATTGTACTCGGTCACACCCATGCGCGCTGTACCTGCGGGGATGATGATATTGGACGCCTGCAGTGCATTCAGCACATCTACTACGGAGAGGCCTTTGCCCGCCAGGGCCTGCGGATCTATGTCTACTATGATCTGGCGGTTCTTGCCGCCAAAGGGAGCCGGTGTAGATAGTCCCGGTATAGTGAAGAGCCGGAGCCGGATAAAGTTGAGGCCGTAGTCAAAGATCTTATCCTCGGGCAGGGTCTTGCTGCTGAGGGTGAGCTGCGCCACGGGTACATTAGAGGCGTTGTACTGGAGGATGACGGGTGGTGTCATGCCTGGTGGCATCATGCGCAGGGTGGTATTGGACACAGCGCCTATCTGCGCGATAGCTGCGCCGATGTCAGACCCCTGCTCAAAGTATATCTTCAGCATCGAGATACCGTTGATAGACTGCGACTCGATCTTTGAGATGCCGTTTACAGAGGAGGAGTAAGCGCGCTCGCTGAGGAAGGTCACGCGCTTTTCCATTTCATTTGCCGAGAGGCCGTTGTAGTTCCACACGACGATCACCACCGGTATATCTATGACCGGGAAGATATCTGTGAGCATGCTTTTGATAGACAGGTAGCCCATCATCAGTATGAGCAGTGACATCACTGCTACTGTGTATGGCCTCCTAAGCGCGAGTCTGACTATCCACATCTGCGGGGGATTATATTGCCTGATCACCGGCGGATGCCGTGCTGTGTGCCCACCCTGAGCACCACAACCCTCTACCCAACACGTTGATCATAAATTCACTAAAAAGCGGTGGCAAAGGTACTTCTAATATAATGTTACAACAACCGAATCGGTAAACCGCCTGAATAATTCGGAAGATAGATTTCTTGCCGTTAATCTTTGTAAAAAACTGGTTTTTAACAAGCTGCATGATCTTTCTGCTTATGTCAAAGTAGAAACTGTGCAAAATTTTGCCCCCCTTTCGTATGGCCATTTTACTATGTCTTTCATTTAAAAAAGCTGGCATTACTGAAGCAAAGAGGTTAAGTTTATATTAAATCAAAGTTACATGAAAGTTAAGACCTGGTTATGTATCGCCTCCCTCAGCCTCCTGCTGCTACAGGCATGTAAAAAGAATGATGCCACGGTGGCAAATCCCCAGGATACCGAGCTGCGGCTAAATCAGGTGCAGGTCATAGCCAGCCACAATAGCTATCACAAGCGCGATACACAGCCGATCTTTGACTGGCTGCTGCAGATCAGGTCGCTGCTACCGGCAGAGTATGACCCCAATGACCTGGACTACTCGCACCTGCCGTTTGCGGAGCAGTTTGACCAGTACCCGGTACGCGGGCTGGAGATAGATATCTATAATGATCCGCAGGGCGGCGCTTTCTACTACCGCCATGTCAACCGCTATGCAGGATTTAGCGAAGAATCATTTGTGCCGGAGCTAAAGCAGCCCGGATTCAAAGTGCTGCATATAAAAGATGTGGACTACAATAGCACCTACAATACTTTCGTAAAGGCCATACAGGCGGTGAAAGACTGGTCTGATAAACATCCGAATCACCTTCCCGTCTTTATCAATATAGAAACGAAACAGGACGGCCCGGCAGACAACTCGCAGCTCGCGGCATTCGGTTTCACTGCGGCGCCGGCGTGGACCGGTGATGCAGCCAACGCACTGGATGAAGAGATCAAATCAGTATTCGGCCCCAATCTGGATAAGGTGCTGACGCCGGACCGTATCCGGGGCTCCTATAGCACTCTGCGTGATATGGCACGCGCGCATGCCTGGCCCAGGCTGGGCGACTGCCGCGGCAAAGTGGTATTCATCATGGAGGGCAACTGCGTGTCTTACTATAAGGCGGGTCATGCGTCGCTGACTGGCAGGGCTTGCTTCACTTATGCCAATCCCAATAGTGATGAGGCCGCCTTTGTGATCATGAATAATGCAGTGGGGCAGAAAGACAGCATCACCGCACGTGTGCGTGATGGCTATATAGTACGCACCCGCTCCGATGCCAATACCACCGAGGCCCGCTCCGGAGACTACAGCGCTATGAATGCCGGCTTTGCCAGTGGCGCGCATATCATCTCTACTGACTACTACCGGGCTGACCCTCGCGGCACTGTACCAGGCTCGGGCTGGACCACCTTTCAGGTGAAATTTCCCAATGGTGAGCTGGCCAGAAAGAACCCTGTATCGGCAGACTCTGTGAATGTAGATACCGCGCTAAAGGAATAATAACAACGACATAAAAGATATATATGATAAAAAAAAGGGACGGTAGCATCCGTCTCTTTTTAGTTTTTGGGGACTTGCCCCGACGGGTTTCTTTACAAATGTTGCTTTCAACAACAACACACTAATCAATGAAATACAAATACTTACACAAATAGCAATATATCTGTTCTGCAAGACTTACAGCATTGAAACAAAGGGTTTGTTGTATCGTACAACAGAGACCTTAAGCTTGTTTTTGTTGTATGAAATACCCAACCCCGGCCCTGCCTCTCAGGATACTTGTGCTCGTGCTGTCCCTGGTCCTGACCTCTCTCCTCACCCCTCTGGGCACTGCTGCCCAATGTACAGGGTGTACCCAGACCGTCAATAACAACGGCTCAGCCATCACTGCCAATAGCGGCGACGTGATCTGTATCACTACCAATGGTACCTTCAATAAGGCGATCACTATCAATAGCGGAGGTACGGTATGTATCAGCTCTCAGTCTACAGTGACCTCCTCTATCACAGTAGGCAGCGGCGCTACGCTGATCGTCAATGGCACCTATACGGGCAACTTTACTCAAAATTCCGGCTCGACAGTCACCGTCAATAGTACTGCTGACTTCCGCCCATCTAATGCCAACTTTAACGGCGGTGCGTTCACCAGTTCAGGCTCAGTGACACTGCCGGGCGGCGTGAACATCTCTAGTAATATGACCACCTGGAGCAGCTCCGGGGCGCTCACCACGAGCGATTTCACCAATAACGGAGCGAATGTCCAAATCTCCGGCGGTCCGGTATCTATGGGCAATGTGACCGCCAATAACGGTTCCGGCTCCATGACCTTTAGTACGGCAGTGACCATGACAAGCTTCACACAAAACTCAGGTGGTGCGACCAACTTTAACGGAGGAGTGACCATCAATGGTAGTGCTACAGTGAACGGCGCAGTGAATGTGAACGGCAATATGACCGTGACCGGCACCCTGACCAATAACAGCGGCCCCATCACCGAGACAGGCAGCGCAGGCTGCTACAGCCTCTCTGCCGGCAGTGTGAGTGGCTACGGCACCATCAATGGTGGTGGCAATGGATTTCAGATCACACCAAACGCGGGCAACTTCACCACTACCAATGGCGCCTATGCTGCACCCACCCAGCAGCCTACCGGCCTCTCTCTGGCGCTCAGCGGCAGTACGGTCACAGGTAGCTTCACCGCGCCATCTGCATCTATCACCGGCTATATCGTACTGCGCTACGTAGGCGCAGCCGCCACGGGTGACAATCCTGTGAATGGTACCAGCTACAGCGTGGGCAGCACCATAGGCAGCAGCACTGTGGTAGCGCTGGTCACCGGCGGCTCTACCGGCTCAAAAAACTTTACCGATATCATCTCTGGCTCCTACTGCAGCAAAAATGCTTATTACAGGATCTTCTCCTATGGCGGCTATGGATCTTGTCCATACCTGTATAACACCAGCAGCCCGCTCACAGGCAGCCGGGCGCTGAACTATCTAGTGACCATCACACCATCAGGCGCTACTACCTTTTGCGCGGGCAGCAGTGTGACACTGACCGCAGCCACTGGTACTACTTATCTATGGAGTACTGCTGCTATCACCAGCTCTATCACAGTGGCCAGCAGCGGCACCTACAGCGTGACAGCGGTCAGCGGCCTCTGCACAGCCAGCTCGTCACAGACAGTGATCGTGAATGCGCTCCCTACACCTACGGTGAATAGTCCCACTATCTGCTCCGGAGCTACCGCTACGCTGACCGCTACCGGTGGCGCGAGCTATGTCTGGAGCACCGGCGCTACTACTACCTCCATCAGCACATCTACAGCGGGCACCTATCGCGTGACCGCTACTAATGCCTCCGGCTGTACAGCTACTGCCAGCGGCACCGTGACGGTCAATGCCAATCCTACTGCAGCTATAGCAGGCACCAATACTATCTGCTCCGGAGCCAGTACTACACTGACCGCATCCGGGGGTGGCACCTATGCATGGAGCACGGGAGCCACTGCTACCAGTATCAGCACCGGCACGGCCGGTACGTATAGTGTCACCGTGACGACCTCCGGCTGTACAGCCACAGCCAGCAGGACCGTGACCGTGAATGCACTGCCCACTGCCTCCATATCCGGCACTACGACCATCTGCTCAGGCAGCAGCACTACACTGACCGCGGCCGGAGGTACCAGCTATGCATGGAGCACAGGTGCCACGACTACCGCTATATCCGTATCTGCCGCCGGCACCTACCGTGTCACTGTGACCAATGCGGCAGGATGTACCGCTACTGCCAGCAGCACTACCACCGTGAGCGCACTCCCTGCACCTACGGTGAATAGCTCCACTATCTGCTCTGGAGCTACGGCTACACTGACCGCTACCGGAGGTGCGAGCTATGTGTGGAGCACGGGAGCTACTACTGCATCTATCACGACAGGAACAGCAGGCTCCTATACAGTGACTGCTACTAATGCGGCCGGATGTACCGCCGCAGCCACTGGCACTGTGACTGTCAATGCCCTGCCAACACCTACGGTCAATAGCCCCACGATCTGCTCTGGAGCTACGGCTACACTGACCGCTACCGGAGGTGCCAGCTATGTATGGAGCACAGGTGCCACTACTGCATCTATCACTACAGGCACAGCAGGCTCCTATACCGTGACTGCTACCAATGCGGCCGGATGTACTGCCGCAGCCACTGGCACTGTGACTGTCAATGCCCTGCCAACACCTACGGTCAATA
>CAZNDJ010000042.1:0-2976 GCA_964571705.1 uncultured Chitinophagaceae bacterium | reverse complement strand
GCCCCACGATCTGCTCTGGAGCTACGGCTACACTGACCGCTACAGGCGGCACCAGCTATGTGTGGAGCACAGGCGCTACTACCACATCTATCACCGCATCTGTGGCCGGTGCATACACCGTGACTGCTACCAATGCTGCCGGATGTACTGCCACTGCCAGTGGCACGCTGACAGTAAACGCACTACCGGCACCTACGGTCAATAGTCCTGTCATCTGCGCCGGTGGTACTGCCACACTCACCGCTACGGGCGGCACCAGCTATGTGTGGAGCACAGGCGCTACTACCACATCTATCACAGCATCTGTGGCCGGTGCATACACCGTGACTGCTACCAATGCTGCCGGATGTACCGCCACTGCCAGTGGCACGCTGACGGTCAATGCTAACCCGGCCCCATCTGTAGCTGGTACTACGGCTATCTGCGCTGGCACCAGTACTGTACTGACCGCATCTGGCGGTACAGGATATACATGGAGCACCGGTGCTACCACAGCTGCTATCACTGTCTCTGCCGCAGGCACCTACAGGGTCACAGCGAGCAATGCCTCCGGCTGTACCGCCAGTGCAGGTGCTGCTGTGAGTATCAATGCACTCCCCACACCTACGGTGAATAGCCCTACAGTATGTACCGGCTCTACTGCTACACTCACCGCTACCGGCGGCACGGGCTATGCATGGAGCACAGGGGCCACCACTACCGCTATCACTACTGCCAGTGCAGGCACATATACAGTGACAGCTACCAATGCTGCCGGCTGCACCGCCACTGCCAGCGGCACCGTGAGCCTTTATACACTGCCATCAGTGACAGCGTCTGCCGCGTCTCCTATCTGTGCAGGCGCTACCCTGGCGCTGAGTGCGGTGGGCAGCGGGTCTGTATCATACAGCTATGCATGGACGGGGCCGAATAGCTTTAGCGCAGCTACAGCCTCACCATCTATCAATAATGCTACTACCGCCGCTACCGGCACCTACACTGTGACGGTCACAGACAATAATAGCTGTACTGCCACAGCATCAGCCAGCGCTACGATAGCCGACTGCCGTAGTATCAGCGGCAAAGTATTTGACGATGCGAATGGAGATGGTGTCAAAGCCGCCGGCGAGCCGGCCACTACCTTTGGCAATACACTGTACGGGGTACTGTCTGATGGCACCAGCGGACTGGTGCTCCAGGTGAGCAGCATCAATGGCAGCGGAGCATTCAGTTTCAGCAATATCATGCCCAATACCTCCGGCCTGCGTGTGCGTATCAGCACCACGGCGCCAGCTATAGGCGCTGCTGCGCCGGCCTCTACCTGGCCGTCAGGCTGGGTAGGTACCCTGGGCCAGTACGGTGCCAGCAATCTGGCCGGCAGCGGCGTGAGCCCGGATACCACCAGCGATATAGCGGTGAGCGTAGGCACCTCTGATGTGACCAATATCCTGATAGGCTACGATCAGCTGCCTACCACTGCCCCACATAGCTACAATGTAGCCAAGCCTGCCAGGAACTCTACATGGAAACTCAACGCTGGCCGCGGCGTGGGCCTGCTGGGCGGTACAGATCCCGAAGACGGGCCACTGGGCGTGGGCCACAAGTTCGTCATCACCAGTGTAGCTGCGCTGAATGGCAATAAGCTCTACTATGATGCCGATGGCAATACAGTACTGGCAGCATATGAGCAGATCACCGGCTATACGGTCATCACCAGCTTTGACTCCAGCAGGCTCTATATGGTCTTCTCCGGCTTTGCATCAAACAGTGCATCCTTCTCATACACTACGGTAGATGCAGCGGGCAAATCTGATCCGGCATCATCCATATACAATATCAACTGGCAGGTAGCCCTGCCTGTCAAGCTCATAAGCTTTGAGGCAGAGAAGACAAATGACAACCAGGTGCAGCTCCGCTGGGCTACTGCATCAGAGATAGACAATGACCACTTTGACATAGAGCGCTCTGCAGATGCGAAGGAGTGGAGCACTATAGGCGAGGTAAAGGGCGCAGGCACTACCAATGCTGCGCAGCAGTACAGCATCAGAGACAGGCAGCCACTGGCCGGTACCAGCTACTACCGCCTCCGCCAGGTAGACTACGATGGCCAATATGAGTACTCAGAGATCCGTGCAGTAAGCATCAGTGAGGCCACAGCTACCACCATGGCTGTCTATCCTAACCCTGCTGCTACGGGCACCGGCGTGAATGTAGTGCTGGGCGGCAGCACCGAAACGATACGCTACATACGCATCACCAGCCAGATGGGCGCCGTGGTTTATGGCACAGAGGTCAATGATGAGCAGAGCTACCGTCTACAGGGACTAGACCTGCCGGTCGGGGTTTATACGATCAATATCCTGACCAATACAGGCACACGCCATAGCAGCAAAGTGACAATACACTAAGACAACAAAGACTTTTCATACAACGGGTAAGAAAACAGCGCAGGGGTAAGGGCCTGACGCTGTTTTTGTTTTTAAGCCATCTTTCAGGATCACATGCTACACCCCTCTCTTCTCTATCACCCTGCTGAAGCTCTCCACATAGCTATTGCCTACCGGTATCTCAGCGTCGCCTATGCGCACCTTGCGGTTGCGCACGGACTCGATCTTGGTCAGTGATACGATAAAGGAGCGGTGCACCCTCGCAAACCGGTCCTCCGGCAGGCGCTCAGCCATGGCCTTTAGTGTCATGAGCGTGAGGATAGGGCGGCCGGAGGTAGTGTAGATCTTGATATAGTCGTCCAGCGCCTCTATGTAGCGTATCTCGTCCAGGTTGATCTTGATCACCTGGTATTCAGATTTCACAAAGATATACGGTGTGGCCGCCTCTGCCTCTTTCTGCAGATAGCGGTGGTAGTCCTGCGCCTTATTTACCGCCCGCTGGAATCGTGCGATATCAAAAGGCTTCAGCAGGTAGTCTATCGCATCCAGCTCAAAGCCCTGCGCTGCGTACTCACTGTACGCAGTAGTGAAGATGACCATCGGTGGCTTG
>CAZNDJ010000041.1:0-27513 GCA_964571705.1 uncultured Chitinophagaceae bacterium | reverse complement strand
ATGCCATCTACGGTCTCAGATGGCATCTCATATGCCTTGCCCAGCTCTGCTATGTTGGTCACATTACTAGAGCGGCCTACGGAGGTACCCATGGCGTAGCCGTTGTTTTCGCAGACGAATATCACCGGCAGCTTCCACGTCATGGCCATATTATATGTCTCATGCAGGATGCCCTGGCGCGCTGCACCATCGCCAAAAAAGCAGATGGTCACATTATCCTTGCCCAGGTACTGGTCGGCAAAGGCGATACCCGCGCCGAGTCCTATCTGAGCACCCACGATACCGTGGCCCCCGTAGAAATTATGTTCTTTGGAAAAGAAGTGCATCGAGCCGCCTTTGCCCTTGGTGCAGCCGGTGGCTTTGCCATAGAGCTCGGCCATGGCCTCATTGCAGCTGATACCTTTGGCTATAGCCAGGCCGTGGTCGCGATAGGCCGTGATGACACGGTCATCTGCACGCAGGCCTGACATAGTACCGGCTGCTACCGCCTCCTGTCCTATATAGAGGTGGCAAAAGCCGCGTATCTTCTGCTGGCCGTAGAGCATACCCGCGCGCTCCTCAAAGCGGCGGAGCCTGAGCATCAGCTCATACCAGTACAGGTATGTTTCTTTGTCGAGTTTAGCTGCCATAACATCTGATCTACTCAAAGGTGGGCAAAACTACTCTAATTCGGCAAAAAGTCAAAAACAGGGTAATGGAGCCAGGCTACCGTGTGGAAAAGCAGCTTTGCAGCAGCTATCGTAGACTATCTAATAATATGTATAAGCCGTAGAATCTCCCAGCCTGCCATTATAATAAGTCACCTTGGTCACTACCCTGCCCTGCGTATCAAAATGATAGCGGTACTCACTACGTGATGTGTCCTTGGCTGTAGCGATCTGGCTGGCCCGGGATACCAGATTTCTTGAGCTTTTGCCATCGAAATCCATTCCCATATTGGCATTCCCTATCGTATTTTCCTTATCCGTATAGGTGGAGTGCAAGGCACTCACCCATGGTTCATTCTTGTATCGTTGTGTGATCGCTATTTGATTGCCGTCCTTGCAAGTATAGATCACTACACCTTCTGCAGGCAGTCCCACTGCAGAGCGGATGCTCTGCACATACCCGGCTCCATCGTATTCGTAGAGGTAGCGTCCCTTTGCTACAGACTGCCCACTCAGCCGGCGCTCCGCTACCAGACCGGCCTTATTCAGCATAAAAGTATCAGTGAACTGCTTCTTTGCGCGAGGATCATCCGTCCTCCTGTAGATCACCGTAGGCTGGTATATGTACACAGATGTCACTCCATTTGAATTTTCCAGCCTTGCAATAGTACCATTTGCGTTGTAAAAGAACTTCGTGGTTCCCCTACCTGTCAGGCTATCAGTCCCGCCCTTGAGTTGCTTTATCTCCCTGATCAGAGGCCGTGACGGCGATATAGAAAAAGCCAGCATGCCCGCAGCTGCAATAGTAAGCAAGGATATGATAATGGTTACTTTCATATAAATGGGTTAGGTCTGAGAGTTATTCTTTAGGTCTTGATGGATATATCCATGTAATGCACCTTCTTCGTCAAAGTAACGTAGATAGAAAAAATTCAATTTGGGAGAATAGGCCCAATTTTTGCTAATATAGAATCCGATTTCAATTTATTCCGCCAGCTAATATCAGCATTTGGGAGTTTTGTCCAGATACCGTGTCTTTATTTTGCCTGCTATTCTGGCATTGCTGCTCGGTATTGCCTTCTCCCGGCCGGCGCAGGATAGCCTCTCCACCTCGGCCCACCGCCTGGAGAACCTGATCACCGATGCACAAAGCTCCTTTGAAAAATTCTGTACTGAAGATAGCACTTCCCAACGGCGCGATATCAGCGGGGACTCACGGCTAAAGATCTTTGTATTCACCCGCACGGGAGACCTGGTCATGTACAATGACAATAGCGTTTACCCCCCTTTTGACCCGACACAGTATCAGCCAGACAGGTCTGTGGTAAAACTCAAAAACGGATGGTACCTGCAGCAGCGCCGCGCGACTATAGATGGCCATATAGCCATAGGCTATCTGCTGCTAAAGCATGAATACCGTTTTGAGAACCGCTTCCTGAAAAATGAATATGACATCGGATTCAAGATACCTGCCAACTATAATATCAGCGATGCACCTATCAACGGCTCTATACAGGTACATGACCGGGAGGGCAAATCCCTATTCTCTCTCTATGCCGATGAGACCCGTACAGATAGCGACGCTAATATAGCCCTCGCTCTGGTCTACCTGCTCATCATCATCATACTCGGATACTATCTCAATGAGATAGGCACCTACCTGGCCCATTATCGGGGCAAACTGGTCGGCTTCTTCTTTATCATCACCATAGGTACTACTGTCCGCTACTGGATGGCCTACCTACGCTTTCCGGCTGAGTTTTATAAGCTGGACCTCTTCAACCCATCACTCTACGGCTCCAATATCCTGGCGGGCTCCCTGGGCGACCTGCTCATGACCTGCGGGCTACTCTTTTGGTTTACGACCTTCTACTATACGCACGATGACCGCTTCAGCCTATCGGTCTGGCCAGCCCGCTGGCGCAAGGCGGAGCAGGTCATACTGATACTGGTGCAATACCTGGCGGTAGGCGTGATATACTGGCTCTTCCGCTCGCTCGTGGTAGACTCGGTCATCTCTTTTGAGGTGTATAATATCCTGAGTCTGGACCAGTATAGCATCTTTGGCCTCGTCTGCATCACGCTCATCCTTATCTCACACTTCCTGCTTAGCATCAATGCATTTCGACGCCTGCTGGATCTCGGGGTATCTGTGCCGGTACTCGTAGGGGTCACGCTGGTAGGCGGGGGTATCTTTATAGCTATCGCTTATGATGGCCAGTTCATAGAGTCTATTGCCTTTACAGCAGTGTGGAGCCTGGCCTTTACGCTGGTGGGCCACAGGCTTTTTGCCACAGATACTGAGATTACCTCCGCGCGCTGCATGGTCACCTTTATCCTGCTCTACAGTATCCTCTCCATGTTTCTCATAGAAAATTGCTATGAGGTGAAGGAACGTAGCAAGCGTGCCTTTGTGGCAGAGAAGCTGCTATCAGGGCACGACTATGTAGCAGAGTTCACCTTTGCAGATATAGCACAGCGCATCACAGCAGACAAAGTGGTCAGGGCCAGCTGGCGCCACCTGCAGCCACTGCATCCCGAGCTGCGCGACCGTATCACATCACTCTATCTGAGCGGATACTTCAGCAAGTACGATGTGAAAGTATTTGCCTATGATTCCTTTGGCGTAGCCGTATCACCGCGGGATACGGTACCCTATAGTGGTATGCGTGCGCTACTGGATACCAGCCGGGTCAATCAGCTACAGCCTACCTTTCTCTACATCAATGACTCTACCACCAGCTCCGCCTACCTGGCGCTGATACCACTCTCGTCAGATTACAAGCTGAAGGGTGTGCTCGCCCTCTACCTGACACCCAAGTCATACAACGGGCAGAGCGTCTACCCTGAGCTGCTGCTGGGCCAGAATATTTCCACCTCACTGGATAATAGCGAATACGACTTTGCCATCTATCAGAATGGACGCATGATCGTGCAGCATGGTGACTTCCCCTACTCCTATTATTGGGACAAAAAATTTGACGTACCATTCAATAAGGTCACCTACGTGGAGGACAATGAATGGGAAAGCCTCGTATTGCGTACCTCAGGTGCCCAGAGCGTGATTATCTCTATCCGCCAGGAGGGCTTCTTTGAGCCGGTGGCTACCACATCTTACTTCTTCATCATCTATGCTATCATAGTGGGGCTCATCATGCTGGGCATACGCCTGTTCAGCATCATAGTGACGGGTGGGTCGCTGGCAGATGAGATCGTCATCTCCTTCCGCTCGCGGATCAACTACTCCATGCTGCTCATCATCATTGCATCCTTTATCGTGATCGGCTCTATCACCATCAGCTTTTTCAAGTCCCAGTACGACGCCTACTACAATGACCGCCTCGTGCGCAAGGAGAAGGCCATTCTAACCAATGTAGAATACTACCTGCGTGAATACGAGGAACGCGCCGCCGAGGATAGCACCATGGCAGAGGAAGACCTCGGAGATATACTCAGCATAGAGCTGGTCAAGATATCTGACATACAAAATATAGATATTAATGTCTTTGACACACTGGGAGACCTGGCTACATCCTCTCAGATGTCTATCTTTGACAATGGACTGACCTCTATCCGTATGCACCCTGTGGCCTGGCACCAGATGGCACAGGAGCACGAGACACAGTACACACAGCAGGAGCATATAGGAGACCTGAATTACACCGCAGCCTATGCCCCGATACGCAATAAGGCTGGTAATACTATAGCTTATCTCAATGTACCATATTTTGAAAAATCCCGTACGATAGAGAATGAGGTATCAGCCTTCCTTATCACTCTGATGAATGCCTACGTATTTCTGCTGCTATGCGCCGCAGTGATGGCCTACTTCATATCAAACTCTATCACGCGCCCGCTCCGCTTCATCAGTGAGAAGCTGCGGATACTAAACCTCAATAAGCGCAATGAGCCGATAGAGTGGCGCAGCCGTGATGAAGTGGGCGCCCTCATCACTGAGTATAATAAAATGATAGCCGAGCTGGAAAACAGCGCTGCCAAGCTGGCGCGTAGCGAGCGTGAGTCTGCGTGGCGCGAGATGGCCCGCCAGATAGCCCATGAGATCAAGAATCCGCTCACTCCTATGAAGCTGAGCATACAGTACCTCCAGCGCGCTATAGACGAAGGCAAAGACGTAACCGAACTGGCCAAGCGGGTGAATAAAACGCTGGTAGAGCAGATAGACAATCTCTCTACTATCGCTACCGCCTTTTCCAGCTTTGCGCAGATGCCTAAAGGGCAGAATGAGGTATTTGACCTCAATGACCTGCTGCGCGGTATCGTAGGCCTCTTTGAGAAAGAAGACAATATGCGCATACACCTGACCACGCACAAGGAGCAGGCTATGGTCTATGCTGACAAGAACCAGATGGTATCGGTCTTCAATAACCTGATCAAAAATGCCATACAGAGCATCCCTGATGGCGCACGAGGGGATATCAATGTGATCACCATGGAGGAGATGGGCCATATCAAGACCATCGTGATGGACAATGGCAGCGGCATCTCAAAAGACTCTTATGACAAGGTCTTTGTACCAAACTTTACCACCAAATCATCCGGCACCGGCCTCGGCCTTGCTATCTGCAAGCAGATCGTAGAGAGCGCTGGCGGCAAGATCTGGTTTGAATCCACAGTGGCTGAGGGCACGTCTTTCTTCGTCACCCTGCCATACTATCAGGATGGGCAGGCACCGGCCTCCACTGGCGAGGTTTAAATGACCTTTTGGCACGGTTTTGCGGCAGTAATATGTATCCTAATCGCTGCACCCTACGTATATCACCTAAAGCATTCATTATGAAACCGAAAGTCATCATAACCAGCCTCCTGATCCTGGTAGCAGTCATAGGTTGCAATAAGCTAAAGCACATCCCATTTAACTATAGCTATCACAAATATATCAATGTGCCTGCTGCCCCTGTGCCGGGCACTACTGTGACCATACCTGTGACCGTAGCTACCAATACAGACTCGGTACTGGAGGCCAATCATACCAATGCCGGCCTGCTGGAGAGTGCCAAACTGAAAGACCTTAGTCTGAGCATCTCCTCGCCTGCTGCTGCGTCCTTTGGCGTGCTGCGGGATATAGACATCTATGTCGAGACTGGTAGCGGAGATGTGCTGATAGCGCAAAAACACGGCATAGATCCTGCGGCTAATGCACTGACAATGGATGTGAATGATGTAGAGCTAAAGCCATACCTCACGGCAGAGAATATGACGCTAAAGGTGACAGGCACCACTACTACCGGGTACACTCAGGATATGACCCTGTATTTCAATATGACCGTGCATTTTGAGGCAAACCTGCTGGCGGCACTATAGAGAGAAACACTAAAGGGCAATCGAAGGCTTTTTTGTACCTTTACCCCACTTTGCTTCTCCGCTCGATACACCTCACCAACTATAAGAATCACGCAGACCGGTCCTTTGACTTCTCGCGCAAGATCAACTGCTTCATCGGTGCCAATGGCATAGGCAAGACCAATGTGCTGGATGCCATCCACTACCTCTCCCTCACCAAGAGCTATTTTAGCACCACAGACCAGCAGAATATCCGCATAGGATCCGATTTTATGAGGCTGACCGGCGAGGTGACCATACAGCTGCAGGACTACCGCATCGTAAGCCGCCAGCCGATAGGCAAGCGGAAAGACTTTAGCATCAATGACCTGCCGTACAAGAAGATGAGCGACCACGTAGGTATGATGCCCGTGGTGATGATAGCCCCTGATGATAGCGTACTGATATCGGGCAGCAGCGAGGAGCGGCGGAAGTTTCTGGACAATACCCTCTCCCAGACCGACCACGAGTACCTGGAGCACCTCGTACTCTACAATAAATACCTGGATCAGCGCAATGCCTTGCTCAAGAGCATGAACAATGGAGGCCGTCATGATACCGTATTGCTGGAGGGCTACGATGAGCAGCTGGTGCGCTATGGCGAGTCAGTGTACCGCCGCCGCAGGCAGGCGCTCACAGAGCTGGAGCCTATATTCACACACTACCACCGGCTGGTATCACTAGAGCGTGAGCGGACCTCGTTTAGCTATGAAAGTACCATGAATGAGCGCTCTCTGGCAGACCAACTGCGGGACAATCTGGCCAAACAGATCCTGCTGGAGCGCACTACTGCAGGTCCGCACAGGGATGATATAGCTTTTATGCTCGGAGATACCCGCCTGAAGCGCTTCGGCTCACAGGGCCAGCAGAAGTCATTTCTGATAGCGCTGAAACTGGCGCAGTACCACTATATCCGTACACATAAATCTTTCCATCCGTTTTTGCTTATTGACGATATTTTTGATAAAATTGATGGGGAAAGGAGCCGCCAGCTCGTACAGCTGCTCTCCTCTGAGGATTTCGGCCAGATATTCATCACCGATACCGATGAGAAGCATATCACAGATGAACTGGGCGGAGAGACGGACCTCTTTGCTATCTACCGCATACCATAGTACGCCATGAGAAAGACAAATACAGTGACACTCGGAGCAGCCATACAGTCGGTACTGGCCGAGCTGAACCTGCGTCATGGTGTCTATGAGGCCCGCGTAGAGGCCATGTGGGAGCGTGTAATGGGCCGGTCCGTATCACGCCACACTACGTCTATACGGCTCAAGGCTGACCGCCTCTACATCACTGTAGACTCGGCGCCGCTCCGCAGCGAGCTCTTCTACTCCCGCATGCAGATACGCGAGGTGGTCAATCAGGAACTGGGTGTAGAGGTGATCAATGACGTTTTTATATACTGACATAAATCCAAACCGACACCTGCTGAGATGAAACCTATCACGCTGCTGACCATTGTGCTCACCTCCTGGATGGTAATGCTATACAGCACACCAGCTATGGCTGCCCGGGAGCGCATGCGGCGCAATATCACCTTTATAGTCCGCAAGGCGGACAAGGTGAAGAACATCGCGGCTAGGTTTCACGTGCCGGTAAAAGAAATGAAGCCACTGAACCCGCATCTGCGCCGGAATCAGATGGTGTACGCTGGCAAGGCACTCGTGATACCCGTGTGGCTAAAACGTAAGAGCCATCTCCAGCGGGAGTCATCAGATTTCAGCATAGCAGATTTTGCGCTGGATCAGGACTCGCTGGATGCTTATATCGGAGAGGACTTTGTCAATATGATGGATATAGAGACTGATACAGTACGCCGCGCCTCTATTGACAAAGAGATCCGCCAGCTGGACCGCAAGCTGAACGTGCTCTACATCAAGTACGACTCCGTACTGCGCGAGGAGAATGCGGCCTATGCTGACCTCTCTATGCGTGACCAGAAGAAACTGATGATATCACGGCTGAGAAATAATCCTCATGCCGCACTGGATGCAGCTATAGATACGCTGAATAAGCAAAAGGCCAGGCTGAACACGGAGAAAAGTAGCATCAACGCACGCGTATCGGACTATGAAAACCTGGTAGACAATGCGGCCTATGCCGCAGCTCATCCTGAGGAGGCGCAGGTCAGTACCATCCACCTCAACGAGTGGGCAGACGATCCGGACAAAACTCCGGCTCAGATTAAAAGTAAGAAGTAAGTAAAGTTGAAGGATAGATTTCTGATAGTGATCGCAGCCCTGGTGCTCTGCTGCATGCCCTCTCTCACATCTGGTTTGCCAGGCGGGCCGGAGGAGGTGTCTGTCCGAAATGTTCCCTACATAGTAGTGAAAGGCGATAAGCTGAAGAACGTGGCTGTCCGGTTTATGGTGCCTCTCAAGACACTGCGCAAGATCAATAAGCTCTCCAAGAATTTCACCTGCTATCCCGGTATGACGCTGTACGTACCCGTCAAAGTGCGCCCACGTGGCTGGGACCCGGCTATGGAGAGCAGCACAGACGCCGGCATGCTGAGCCAGGACAGGCTCCCGTCTGTAGAGTATGAGGTGATAGGTGAGGGATTTGATCTGGATATCAAAGATGACTTTATGCCCACCTCTGAGGCACAGGATGACTCAGTGCAGTTTGAGCGGGTAGGTACCCATATTGTACGTATAGACAAGCGTGTATCTGTGCTCTCCTACCGCATGGACTCACTGAAGCAGACTGAGTTTACCTTTGGGCATGATGATGACCTGAACTCTGTATTGGGCCGCATGCGCATGGCGCGTGATCAATACTATATCAACGGCCCCCTGGGCAAGGAGATAGATAGCCTGCACCGTATCAAAGCGACGCTGAATAACCTGCGTATCCGCCTGCGCAATAAGATCACCGAATACGAATACCTGCGCGATAATGAAGCCTACGCCAAGGCCAACTATGAACGCGAGGAAATGGCCAAAGATACCCACTGGGGAGACCAGATCACCTATGAGAGTAACTATGCACGCATCAAGGCTAAGCATGACGAACTAGTAGCGGCTGATACAGCTGCCCGCCCACATACGGATACTGCTGCCGTCAGGCCGGCCCCGGTGACACAGTCCAGAGATACTATGCCAACCCCTCAGCATCAGGCTATGGCCGATACATCTCATCCGGCCCCCGCACCCGCGGTGAGCATACCTGCCACAGCTACACCTGCTGTCGCAGAAAGCAAACCGGCCACTCCTTCACCTGCTCCGGTGATAAATCCTGCCACCTCATCAGCGGCTCCTAAACCAACATCACCCGCCACTGCTACACCTCCGGCAAATAAGCCAGCCACAGCTACCACGACTGCACCTAAACCCGCTACCGCTTCACCTGTCGCTACTACTCCAAAACCGCAGCCAGCGCCATCTACGGCCAGTACACCAGCTTCCTCTCCCGCTGTATCCGGTACAGTGCCGAGAGTTTCTTTTGGATTGCTGCAGCGGGTAGATATAGCGCCAATGGTGATCCGTCATGCACGAATAGACATCCCACAGCGAAAACGAGAAAGAGGAGCACTCTCCCTGCTACTGCCAGAACCCTCACAGGCTGTCGCGCCGACCACAGCAATTGCTACGCCTACGGCTACTGTCAGGAAAGATACTACTCCCGCTACCGCGTCGGTGAAGCCTGATACTGTATCAAAGCCAGCAGCCATAGTTAAAGCAGATACTTCTCATCATAATATAGCAACTCCCGTCAAACGTGATACAGTACGCCAACCACTCGCAGCTGTAGTAGATACACCTAAGAACAAACAAGCTGCTACCGCAAAAACCGACACGACGCATACAAAAAATCCCACTGCTGTAGCAAAGGATGATACTATGCGCAGACCAGCTCAGGCGATCGTGACAGCGAAAGATACCACTAAACATGCTCCGGCCACCCTGGCACATGCAGATAGCATACGCAAGCCCGCAGCACCTGTACCTACAGACAGTACTCGAAGCAATACATCAGCGGAGCAAACCAGAGACAACAATAAAGCACCTGCCGCACGAGATACTGCACGCAATTTTTCTTTGACCGAGGATAATAACTTTGACATCAATGATGCGGATGGGCGCAATGCTGCACCCGGCAAGCAAAGTCAGTCTCAGAGCACAGCGCATACTTCAGATACTGACGCTGATATAGCCACTACCGGCGCTGCGGGACGATCAGGCAAAAAGCCGAAGGACCAGCCTAAAAAGGACAAAAAACCAACTGACACGCAGGACCGCATAGTGCTAATTGATTCGTCTAAGATACTCCACGAGCAAGTATATGTGCCCTTTATCAAACAGGAAACACCAGAAGTGTATGTCAGGCCCGGTCCATTTTTCACGCTGGATACCAAGTACGACTCGACTATGCTCTATCGTGAAAAAAAGATCAACCCTGATCCGCTGGCCAGCTACAAGACAGATTCCAACTTTATGGCCACCGATGTCATGCTGAAAGAAATAGCTATCACTGAGGTCAAGAATAAACCTAAGTACCTCATACCGGTAGACTCGGTGAGTAAGATCAAGGGTGAGTTTTACCTGATCCGTGCTCGGCAGGTGCTGGAGAAAGGCGACTTTAAAGAGGGAGATAAATACCTCCGCAAGAGCCTGGAGCTGGATCCAAACAATGCCTCTACCTGGATGCTGCATGCTGACCTCTGTCTCACCACAGGCGCTGCAGACAAGGCGCTGAAGGAATACGCCATATCAGGCGAGATAGACTCTACCAATCCGAAGGTCTTCTACAATATCGCCCTGCTCTACTCAAAGGCTAATGACAACCAGAAGGCCTATAAGTATTTCTCCCGCGCTACGGATGTAAATGACAAATACCTCCTCGCCTATATGGGCCGTGCCACAGTGCTCATGGATGAGCGCGACTATGAGGGTGCTATTCAAGACTATGATAAAACTCTTAGCATAAACCGCTACTACTCCCCTGCCTACAAAGGCCGCGCACTGGCTAAAATGGAAGCGCACAAATTTGAAGATGCTATCGTAGACTTCAATCAGTACCTGGAGATAGAAGACCCGGACGGCTACATCCTCTACCAGCGCGGTATAGCCAAGATACTTTCTAATAACCTGCTGCAAGGCTGCCTCGATCTTTCCTCTTCTCTTGAGCTTGGTTTCAAAGAAGCTGATAGAGCGATCAAGAAATTCTGCCAGTAAAAGGTAGATGCAGCATACATGTTACTAGATACTAGTAACCTCTTCAAAAACAAAAACAAAAACAAGTATCAGGTAACTGGCATCCAGTATCTAGCAACCAGCATCGCTAATATGCCTAACCCTGCCGGGCCTCCTGCACCTTCTTCTGCACCCATCCTTTTTTTGCAAAGCTATTTGCCTTGAAAGCGAGGAAGAGGTTTGGAATAAAGCGCTTCAGCCACCAGACCATACGCGCCTGGAATGGATGGAAGATATGGAAGGTGCCGTTGCCGGCCTCAGTGAGTATTTTCAGCGCTACCTCTGATGGTAGTATCGGGGCTTTCTTGATCATGGCGCTGCCGATGCTCATGGCGCTCTCCGGGCCGCGCCCCTGCGTCATCACATTGCTGCGAAAGAAGGTCGGCATCACTACGCTCACACCGATACCAAAAGGTTTTACCTCTGCATTGATAGACTCTGACATCGCTATCACGGCAGCTTTTGTGATATTATACATGCTCATGTTAGGCATATTGGCGTAGCCTGCCGCAGAGGCTATACTGACGATGTGGCCTGCGCCTTGCTTCTTCATCACAGGTATGGCAAAGTACGTTCCATAGATCACCGCCATCTGGTTGATACCTACTATCCAGTCCCAGTTTTTCAGTGAGTACTCATCCAGCAGGCCGCCATCGCCCACGCCTGCATTATTGATCATCAGGTCTACCCCGCCGGTGCGCGCTATGTAGTCATTAAAGGCTCCCTCGTAGGCAGTCTTGTCCGACACGTCAAAGGCATACTCCAGCACCTTGCCACCTTTTGATTCCAGTAGTGCCTTGCTCTCCTGCGCACTCTGCGCCTTGATATCAGTGATACCGATGGTCCAGCCATCTGCGGCCAGCAGCAGTGCCAGCTCACGACCCAGGCCAGAGCCAGCGCCGGTGATAAATGCTCTTTTGGACGGGAAGCGGGAAGATAAACGTAGTGACATGCTCGGGGATTTAGATGCACTGAATATATGGAAAACCTCACGCCTCTGCAATGGAATGCCGGTTTGCAACATGGAAAACCTCCATCAGTTTGCATCATCAGGCAAATAAAAAAGCGGCAGGACTTGCCTGCCGCTTCAGATATAGCTTTACATTGATACAGATCAATACTTGAGCACCTTGATCTCAGTGCGGCGATTGGCACTATGCTGCTCCACCGTGCAGTCTGACACATTGGTAGGCTCGCACACGCAGCCATTTACCAGCTTGTGCTCACCGTAGCCGGCAGCCAGTATGCGGTTCATCTTCACCTTGCGCGATACGATATAGAGTACAGCAGCCTTGGCACGGCGTACAGAGAGGGCATCGTTGTAGGCCACCGTCTGGCGGCAGTCGGTGTGAGAGCCGAGCTCGATCTCCAGTGTAGGATTCTCCTTCATGATACGGGCTACATTATCCAGCTCTTTTGCTGCATCCTTGCGGATGTATGATTTATCCAGGTCATAGTAGATATCGTCTATCACCCATATCTGCCCGATGTAGAATTTGCAAGGCCCGTCTATCACCTGGCCCGGCATCAGCCCCTTGGTAGAGATGGTATCGGTGCGGCCATTATGTTCGATCGTGTACTTGCGGTCCAGATTGAGGTCCAGGCGTACGTACATCTCTTTATTAGGCTGCACTTCCTTGCGCTCACCTGTCTTCATATCAGTATAGGCCACCGTAGAGGTAAAACAATTTGCCGTAAGTGGCACCATTACCTTCAGCTCATTGCGGTCTATGAGGTATTCCTTTGTCACGATACCGGTAGTAGGATCGGCGTCTGCCGGACTCACTGTACCGGTGATAGACTTGTACTCAGGAGATGAGATGGTGTAGGTATTGACCGGCAGGTTTGTGATCAGCCAGCCTGTGGAGTCAGTGCCGTAGGTGTATGATGGCTGCCCCGCAGCAGTCAGGTAGATACCTGCGTTATAGATCGGCCTCATGGTTTCCTTATCTTTCACAGATACTACGAGGCGCAGGGCCTTCTTGGCGAGTGCGATGGTGACCACCTGGTCTTTGTCCTTGGCAGTGATATCTACAGATACCGGCGCGTAGTCATCCTTGGTAGCAGTCACAGAGCACTTCTTGCCTTGCTCCAGTGTGAGCTGCTTCGTACCATCTTCGCTGGTAAATGAGCCCTGGTCTTTAGACTTCGTACAGGTCAGCATCAGCGCCACCTCCTTTAGCGGCTGGTGTGTCATAGAGTCTATCACCATCACTGTCACATTGTAGACCTTAGGCCTGTTCATAGTAAAAGTATAGATGTCATCTTCGCCAATCCCACCGCTCCTGTTGCTGGCAAAAAAGCCCTTCTTGTTTGCGCTGTCTACCACAAAGGTAAAGTCATCACGATTAGAGTTGACCGGAGCTCCTACATTCTCGGGTTTGGTCCACGCACCAGCCTCTTTGTGGCTCATATATACGTCCATACCACCCAGGCCGCCGAGTGCATTGGTAGAGAAGTAGAACGTACCATCAGCAGCTATGAAAGGGAACTTCTCATCATACTTGCTATTGATCGCAGGGCCAAGATTGACCGGAGCGCTCCATACACTACCGCTGCGCGTACTCATATAGAGGTCTGCACCGCCATAGCCTCCCGGCCTGTCACTGCTAAAGTAGAGTGTATTGCCATCAGCAGAGAGCGCAGGATGTGCTGTGGAGAAGTCATAGCCATTCACAGTCAGCGGAGTGATCTTGCTGCGCTTCTTCTCTGTGAAGGTCATAGAATACAGCTCCAGGTGCACGGTATGCTTATCAGCAGAGCGCTTAGCTGTATGGTGCTTATAGTTATTGCGGGTAAAGATGAGCTCGCTTGTAGCTGCATTATACGCTACCGGGCCATCGTGAAACTTGCCATTAGGCTTGCACTTCACTATTTTCTTGACATCATAGGTAGTGGCACCGTCAGCTTGCGGCTTGGCCAGAAATATCTGGTAGTAGGTACGGCCGGTCCAGTTGTCTGTCAGGTTATTGTCGCGGCGTGCATTTTTATTGGAGGTAAAGAACATCTTGCCATCCTTGTAGAAAGCAGGACCAAAGTCCGACGCAGGTGTGCTGAAGTTTGCCAGCTCCACTTTGAAAACGCCCCTATCCTTGCTCAGGTCACCTACATTATTGAGCCCGGCTATGATCTCATCCAGGTTCTTATCTCCCGGCGAGGTAGCCTTGTATTTCTCATACCAGGTACGCGCCTCATCATACTTCTGATTGGAGCGGAGCGCATCTGCCAGGTAAAATTTATTAACAGGCATATCGGCTAGGTTGGCCACCTTGCGGTACCATGCCTCAGCGTTCTGAGGTTGATTCATCAGCCGGTAGGCATCGGCTATGCGCTGCTGCAGGTATATGCTGTCCCCCTTTTGCCTTTTCAGGCGGATAGAGTAGTGGTCTATGGCACTCTGAAAGTTGAACACCTTGTAGGCCTTATTGCCGCGGCGTGTATGGTAGCCTTTGGTCTGGGCCAGGGCTGAGAGGCCGAGCAGCAGTGCGACCGATATTATGATTGTCTTTTTCATACTCACGATGGATTGTCTTTAGCGTATCGGGTTTAGAAATAGGTGAGGTAGCGTGGTGATGTGTACCTGTTATTGCGACGGATAAACTCATAGCCTATCATCACGTCATGAGAGCCGTATTTGGCCACTGTATTGATACCGGAGAGCGCCCAGTCAAAGGCGTAGCCTATCTTGAAGCTCTGTGTGAGCTTCATCTCTGTCCAGATCACAAAGGCAGTTCCTTTCTTATTGTCATAGCCGGAGGCCAGCCTGTAGGTGCCACCCAGCCAGAACCTATCCGCAAACAGGAAGCCCAGGCTCGCGTCAAAGTCAGGTATATTCCTGTCCAGTCCTTTCACATACTTGACCAGTACAGATGGACGCACCTTGATCACTGATGTCTCGCGGCCTATCACTACACCTGCGGTGAAGAGGTAGTGATTGTACTGGCGTATCAGTGCATTGCTCATGTTCAGGCCGATAGGGCTGCTGATCTTCATAGGCAGGATATGCGGCACAGAGAGGCCTATATAGTACTTCTTGCTATAGATATAGATACCAGCGCCTACGTTTGGCACGAAGACAGATTTATTGACCGCAAAGTTATTGTCCAGGTAGCCCTGTGCGCTCAGCTCTGAGGGGATAGCCTCAGAGTAGCGCTGCATGTAGTATGTACCACCGGCAGAGATACCCAGTGCGATCTTACTCTTGCGCACCGGTATGCGGTAGGAGAAGGACGCCATCGCATTAAAAGATGTGGTGAGGCCTATCCGGTCGCCGCCTACTACCAGGCCCAGCGCGCAGCTATTGCGGCGCAGCGCACCGTCTACACTGATATTGCCGCTCTGCGGTGATCCGTCTACGCCAGCCCATTGATTGCGGTAGATAGCCATCAGGTTTACCACCTCGTGGCTGCCGGCATAGGCGGGATTGAGATACAACCCATTGAACATATAGAGGCCATAGTGGGCGTCCTGCTGTGCATAGAGGCCCGTAGTAGCCGCAGAGAGCAGCAGGCAGGCCAGGATCCATTTCTTCATCATGGAGATTTTTATGCTAGAATATTTTTTCATGATCATTCTTTTGGAGTGAGGAGTCTGATTATCTGTAGATCTGTATGAAACCTACATGCTGGCCCTTGGTGCCATCATTGTACTGGTAGATATAGTAGTAGGTACCATCAGGGAGCACCTCTCCCCTGCCGTTCTTTCCATCCCAGTTATTGGTATAGTGGCTGCCGCTGCCCCATACCTGGTCACCCCAGCGGTTAAATATCTTCAGCGTAGCCTCAGGGTACTGATCATTGCAGTTGATCATGAAGTTATCATTCTGGCCATCTCCGTTTGGTGAGATACCTTTCAGCCAGAGGCAAGAGGTATTGCGCTCTGTCACAGTGACCGGCACAGATACTGTGTGGCACTGCTGCGCGATAGTATCACACACTGTCACGCAGAAAGAATCCGTACCTACATAGCCTGTATCCGGTACATACCTCACACAGGCCTGGCCAGCTACCTGATTTTGAGATAATACGGTAGCACTACCATGAGCTGCTGTACAGGATATAGATACCACGATGTCTGTAGTATCTGCATAGAGGCCATAGCTGAAGCAGGCATCCACAGAGGAGTCTGCCAGCACTGTGAGCGGGTCTATAGTGAAGCCGGGGCCGCCCGTCACCACTACATAGATGGTAGCAGTATCGCAGATAGCAGTCGCCGTATCACAGATAGCATAGCTGAAGGAATCCACCCCATAGTAGTCGCTGGCAGAGGCATAAGTGACAGTGTTGTCACTATTGGCTACAGCAGATCCATGGCCCGGAGCAGATGTCACCGATACGACGGTAGCGGCAGAGGTTGTGTCATTGGCCGTGACAGGTATCACGACTACAGCACCCTGCTGCGCAGCCGCGGAGTCATTATTGGCTAATACCGGGACACTCACGCAGATGACCAGCAGTGAGGTGTCACAGAGATTTGGGGTACCACCATCGCAGCGCGATACATACATACTATCGCAGCCGGTATAGCCGGTGATAGGGGCGTATGTATAGGCACCGCTATCACTGAGTGAGAGCGCCCCGTGTGCCGGGCCAGCTGCCACAGTATAGTGCGCAGACGGACCGTCCACATCGCTATCATTGGTGCTTACATCACCATTTATTGCTGTATTGATGGTCGTAGCATTATAATCGTTCACTGCTACCGGTGCATCATTTACCGCAGCCAGGTTAAAGTAGACCTTCGCTGTATCGCAGAGATTTGGCGTGCCGCCATCACAGTGCACATAGGTGAAACTATCCGTACCATTATAGTTGGCCGCAGGCGTGTAGGTCATGGTGCCGTTCACCTGCATATTCACCGTACCATGAGCTGACTGCGTATAGATACCGTAGATCGCACCGGGGCCATCTACATCAGTATCATTAGTACCTACACTGGCCGTCAGTACGCTGTCTTCATTTATATTGAAAGTATCATTCACTGCTATTGGTGACTGATTGAGCGTGGTCACTGTGACTACTACATAGGCTGTATCGCAGAGATTGGGTGTACCGCCGTCGCACAGCGAGTAGCTGAATGAGTCCAGCCCGGTATACAGCGCTACAGAGGTGTAGGTGTATGTACCACTGGCTGTGATGGTCGCAGTACCATGCGCAGGTCCGGATACCAGTGTATAGTTTGCGGCCGGGCCATCCACGTCGCTGTCATTGGTAGCGGCAGATGCCGTGAGGGGCACTGTGCTGCGTGTGGTGCCGGTATCGCGCAGTGCCACAGGAGCACGGTTGAGCGCCGTCACGGTGATAAACAGCGTATCCAGTCCGCACTGCACCGGAGTGCCCGTATCACAGACTGATACCACAGCTATATCAGGCCCGGAGTAGCCCGATACCGGAATGTAGGTGTACAGCCCACTCGCCTGCAGGAACAGAGTACCGTGAGCAGGAGCCCACACCAGCGCAGTATTGGCTGTGAGCACAGCACCATCAGGATCGCTGTCATTGGTCAGGATATTACCGTTGGCAAAACTCCCTTCGGTCACGCTCACCACCTCATTGGCTATGACAGGCGGCAGATTGCTCTGCGCCCAGGCCTGTGCAGAGGCCGTGACGAGAAAAAGGAAAGCAACAATTCTTTGGACCGTAAATGGTTTGGTCATACGCGATATTTTAAATGTAAAGTCAGAGTAAGGCATGTCGGAGTACATAGGACATAACTAACTACATGTAAATTTAACCTCTGTGAGGGCGCAGCAAAATTTTAGATGTATTTAATATCAACAGCAAGCCCCACCTGTGTATAAAGGCTACACGGCTACCTTAGAGACGCCCATAAGATTTGACAATCAACGCCACTCAGCTCAATCTTGAAATCAGGGCGGTAATATTCTGACACCACTGTGGATAGTACTCCTCATTTTCTGCCCAGAGCTCATTCAGCTCAGAGGCATCTGTAGTGAGTTTGCGCAGTGCTCGTACCACTTTAGGCTTCAGGTCAGCTATATCCAGATGCGGATGCCGCACGTAGAAGCTATTAGCTGCCTCCGTATCACCGTAAATAGTGTGATGCAGGACATTATCCATCAGCGCCGCTACCACCAGCACCTCCTGGCAATTGGTGTACTCCAGATAATCTGCGTGGAGGGCATGCTCCAGTATGGTTGAGAAGAACTTCTTTGGATCATCGTAGTTTATGATGATATCCAGTACATCGAGTGCTGTATCGTCTTCAAATATCCCATGGCCCCAGGCTCCCATATCTATAATGTTTGGTATGGCTATAAATATAATAGCTGTTGAAATCTGGGCAATATGATACCCATCATCTTTACACATGATATTGCGGCAAGGCTTTTGCCTGCTGATATTAAAAGTAATAGTATGAAACGCCTACTCATCCTTAGTGCCGCTTGCATCCTCTTTGCTGCGTGCAGCAATAACACGAATGAAGACAACGCTGCCACTCAAACTCCGCCCCCCGATATCACTACAGTAAACATAGATACGCCGCAACCAGCACCGGTACCCGATACAACTGGGCCGCTAAACAAGCGAACAGGAACGATCAATGGCAAACGTACTGACCAAAGTAATACAGAATCACGGGCCGATATCAGATCGACCAAAAGTACGACTGCATCAAGTGGCAAAACAATGACCACTACTACAGCGGCAGTAGCTAAAACATCCGCCCCGGGAGATGGTGCAGTACTGGTGGTGCCTAAAGCCAAGGAGGAGGAAGCAATGAGGCAGAAGATACACGAAAACAACTCAGTAGATGGCGGCGGTCAATAATGGAACATAATTTGTAAAATGATAAAAGGCCACGCGAGTGGTCTAATATTCAGGTTTAAACAAAAGCAGGGCGGAGTGATAAAACACTTCGCCTTTTTTATAAATGTCGGTGGCATTATTTTTTATACTGCTATCATTAAACATTCATCATGAAACCGAAACTATTTTATGCTCCGGTCTCAGAGGCTATCACCGCATTGCGCAAGGATGGCTTCAAAGAAGACCTCCAGCTACAAGATGATAAAGTGATCGTAAAAGGCGAGCCACGCGATGTACATGAGTTTGAAGTGCTCTGCATCTACCGCTATGAGGGCAATACTGATCCCGGTGATGAGGCCGTGGTCTATGGTCTCCAGGCCAGGGATGGCGTGAAGGGTGTGCTGGTAGGGGGATAGGTCCTACCTCGAAGGAAAACGCTTTTGCCCCTACTACAATCCCAGGCTCCTCAAAATTTCCTGCTGCTCCTCCTCCCCTATTATTTCTTCAAAGTCAGGCTGACTAGGACCCAGAATAGTCTCATTTACTATTTCTTGTGCTATTGAATAGTCATGCCGCGAGCTTTCAAGTCTAAAAAGCAGTTCGTTGGCGCGTTCTGACACCGTTGACAAACATCTCTTCAAACCCTTTGCGCTATAAAGCTCCCGTACATAGAGTTTCGAGTATTGCATCATCCACAATACGTGGATTTTTGCTTCATCCGTTTGATATTCGTTTAACCCGAGTCCCATCAGTTCAAGCTTCAGTTACTCACCACAGGCGCCTGACGCAGGTAGGTTTTATCATCCAGCTGTTTTACCAGAAAATCTGCCAGATCAAGCCTTGATAAAGAAAAAAGCCTTACCCGACCATCGCCCGTATATCCTATATTAATATGGCCTGTAGATGGACTATTGCTCAGCATAGGTAGGCGTACGATTGTCCAGTCCAATTGGCTGTTCGCAATTTGATTGCCGGTCTCTACAATATCTGTGTAGGTATCACCTAGCAATGCTTTGACCATAAAGACGCCGAAAGCAAAACCAAGCTGGAATTTGTCTTTAGGGTCTTTGTAGCTGGGTGTAGCTGTGGCAATAAGTCGCTCAACACCATTCTTCTGCATAGCAGCAATGATGTTTTTAAGCCCATTTGAAATGATGAGGCCCTTTGATTTACCTGATGGCCCCAATACGCTGATCACTGCATTAGCTTGCCTCAGCACCGACACAATTTTGCCGGTATCTGAAAGCTCACCCTGCACTATTGAAAGGTTATCATGCTTTATTGAGAGCTTAGATGGGGTGCGTACAAAGGCAACAACCTGGTGCCCGGCAGCCAGGGCATTTTGGATCACCAAAAGACCTGTTGCGCCTGTTCCGCCAAATATTGCAACATTCATGATCAAAGTGAGTTAAATCTACCATAAGCTACAAATGCAGCCAGAGATAGAAGTACAATATTAAAAAGTATGGCTTTCCCCTCCTTATGCTTCGCGTGATGGAAAATGGCCAACAGCTGTACAAATGCAAGTGCTGCAGCCGCTATAGGGGTCAGTACTGGTACAATGTTTAGCAGCCAAGGCAGGACTAAACCAAAAGCACCAAGCAATTCGCTCACACCAATGATACGTACCGTGGTCAAAGGAAATCTATCGACCCATGTAATTCCCGATTTCAGTAATTTATCAATCGGCTGCGTCGACTTCATCACCCCAGCCATCGCAAACATTGCTGCCAGTATGCCTTGCGTAATCCAAAGAGCTGTATTCATTTTTATGTTTTTAATTGATACAAAGATACTTACTTTTGCTTTCCAAAGTATAGCAGTTACCTAAAGGAAAGCAGAAATAAAAAATGAGCAAAACAAATCACACTGAATGCCTCGCTGCAATGCTGCCTGTAAGAGATGCACTAGATGTCATCAGCGGAAAATGGAAGTTATTGATATTGATCTCAATTTCTTCCGGCAATAATCGATTTCGGGAAATAGAGCGAAGCATTCCAAAAATTACATCCAAAGTGCTGGCAAAAGAGCTAAAAAGCCTTGAAGAAAATAAACTGATAAAAAGGACCGTTTACGATGATTCGCCTGTCACTGTAGAGTATACTACTACACCTTATGCTACCTCGCTGAGCGCTGTGATAAAAGCACTACGAGACTGGGGCGTCAGTCATCGTAAAGTAGTTTTTGCCAAATAATATTACTCCTAACATCCGCTCCATCTTTGTTTCGTGTTATTTATCCTTGCCCCGGCCATACTCGCTCTCCGCACCTATGGTGCCGTTCTGTTTTTCTATGATGTCCTTTGAGATGGCCAGGCCCGTGAGGCCGGCATATATGTTTGCAGTCATGAGTTTTTTCAATCTGCGTACGAGCTGATCCGTGACCTCCTGAGACTCGGGTGTATACTTATCCAGTGTGCGCTGACTGACGTCCAGTAGGCTCGTCTTGACCGTCGGGGAATAGCATACAATACTACCCATCAGTACATCGCTTGTGCCTATGCAGGTACTGAGCTGATGTGCCGCCAGGCCACATGTCACACTCTCGGCTAGCGCCAGGGTCAGCTGCCGCTCGCGGAGTTTTTGTACTAGCTTGTTAGTGATCGGGTGCATGAGGAGCTTGGGGAATTTTTAGTCTATGTGTTGCTAAGATCCAGGCCGAGGTCATGACAGAAAGAACGAATGGCACTCACCACCGGGCCCACCTCATATACCGCCTGTAGTATCACTTCCTCCCCCACATTGAGATCCGATGCCAGCCGCCTAAGTCTGTCTGCATCATGCACATTTACCACATCATCTTCTCCGGGCGCTTCCTGTTGCGTTGATAATAGCATACTAGTTCCCTTTGCCTCATGGTGGCCCAAAGTATATACCAATCCTCAGGGTATACTTTTAGGTCTACAGGCTGTAAATAAGTAACCATGTTTTTTATGACAAAGAAACCAGCCCATAGCAAAGAAATAATAGCTGACTATAAGGATGAGCTGGGCAATGAGGAAGTCCTGATCTATGAAAAGAAAAAAAATGTAGACCATCCACTAGCCAGGATATGGAGGGTCTTTGCATCGCTCTACTTACAAACTAAACTCAACAGGATATGAAACTCCCATCAGCATTTTCTAAAGAGGAGCCGGATCTGGTCAATGCCATTATAGAGACGCTTAAGGGCTGCCGGAATAAATATGATTACAAACCGAAGCAAGATCTTTTTGAGTTATCTAAAGTATTGCCCGCCGGCTCTGTTTTTCCGCTGGACTTTGGCTTCATGCCAGGTACTCTGGCCGCCGATGGGGATCCGCTAGATATACCCGTGATATCTGATATACCAGGCTGCACCGGGTGCCTGATCCGCTGCCGGATACTCGGTGTACTGGAGGCTATCCAGACAGAAAGGGATGGCAAAGAGGAGCGCAATGACCGGATACTGGCTGTACAAGATGCCTCTCTGGACCATTCCTCTATGAAGTCGATCAAAGACGTAGACAAGCATCTGCTATCTGAGCTGGAGCATTTCTTTATTTACTACAATGAGATGGCGGGCAAACAATTTAAGATGCTCGGCATCAAAGGCTCTAAAGCTGCACGCAAGCTGATAGAAGCACAAAGCAAACGAACTAAAAAACGGCGCTAGACCATGAGTAAAGAGATATGGATAGTGGGTATCATAGCCAGTATCGGTACAGGGATCTGTATGCTGCCACAGCTTATCAAGGTGATACAAACACGCAAGACGGATAACCTCTCCCGGATGATGCTCGGTGTGCTGATCGTGAGCCTCAGCCTATGGATCGTGTATGGTGCTGGCAAAAAAGATTGGATCATTATTATATCCAATGCAGTATCACTCCTGATCAATTGTGCTTTGATGGTATTGTCGTTTGTATTTCGCCGTGACCGGACAAAGCATTATATATAGCGAGCAGTAAGCATGAATTTCTAGTACCAGGGACTCCTTATACAAACAACATATGTGTACCCTCACCAGTGCCCTGATGGTAGAAATCGCCCACCGTCAGGATGCCGTCCAGATCATCGATCATATCCTCCCGCTTGTAGTGAAACATATCCATGGCCAGCTTGCAGGCCCACAGCTTGACGCCTGAGGCCTTGAGTATCTCCAGAAACTCATGCACATCCGGCATGTCTATCTTCTCCATTTCTTTTTTCATCATAGAGGTGGCCAGCGCCTCCATACCCGGCAGCCCACCCAGCATGGTGGGCATATGCATGGCAGGATTGCCTACGGTAGCTACATGCAGGTGCTCCAGCTTCTTCTTATGTATGGCCTCCAGTCCAAAGAAGGTGAAAAACATCTCCGCTTCTATTCCCTCCATGCGCGCGCCATTTGCCAGTACAAAGGCAGCATATACATTTTCCAGTGTGGCCTTGGAGAGGATGATCATCATCTTCCGGATCTGGCCTTTTGTCTCTTCCATTTTATTCAGTTTTTGTGGTGTATCAGATGCAGCTCGCAGGCTTTGGTATGCCCGCTATCCGGGCAGCCGTCTTGAGAGGAGCGGTGGGAAACAGAACATAGAACTCCTTGATGTCTACTACGCCGCTCTTTCCCACCTTGCGTATGCTCAGTGGTATATTGTTTTTGTACTCTGACTGGAGGTAGTCCAGTACCTCCCAGTGGCGCGGCGTGAGTGTGATGCCTGCCTCTGCTGCCAGCCCCTCGCCCACGGCTTTATCCCATTGAGCATAGTCTGTCATAAATCCTTCGTCGTTTACCTGTACCGTTTTGCCGGCTATTGCCTTATCCATATGATTAGTTTTAGTGTTTAGAAATTCTTGCCCGCCTCCTGCATCTGTGCAGTTACAAAAGGGATATGAGTACCCTGCAGCAGCATATGCCAGTAGATCCAGCGGAAAGCCAGTTTGCCCATGTGATTCATGCGGCTCTCCTTCAGCAGCCTCAGCGGGCCGACACCCGGTATGGGGAATGTGCCCTCTACCGGCTCATGCGTATAGTTGAAGTCTATGAGAAGTGCCTTGCCGTGACCTGTCTCCACGAAGCAATTGGCGTGACCGTCAAACTCCTCCAGCAGCGGCTCTCCTTTTACATAGCGTAGTATATTGTCAGTGAGTATCTCTGCCTCAAAGTGCGCTACCGATCCAGCCTTGGATGCCGGCACATTCGTCGCATCGCCTATCACAAATATGTTGGTATGCGCCGTAGACTGCAGTGACCCTTTATTGGTGGGGACAAAGTTCAGGTCATCTCCCATGCCGCAGGCGCCTACAGCATCAGCCCCCTTATTGGTAGGCACTGTGACCAGCAGGTCAAAGGGCACCACACGACCACCATAGTCTATGATGGTTTTGGCTTCATTGTCCACGCGCTCTATGGCAAAATCCGCCTCGACTTTGATATTCTTGTCCGTGAGCAAGTGCTGAAGCGTCTCCGTAGCCTTAGGCTTGGTAAAAGCCCCGCTGAGTGGAGTGACATAGGTGATATCCACCTTGTCACGCATCCCCTTCTCATGAAAGAACGAATCCGCCAGGAAAGAAAACTCCAGTGGCGCTACGGGACATTTGATAGGCATTTCGGTGATATGCACCACCAGGCGGCCTCCCTCCCATTTGCGCAGCTTGTCACGCAGCGCCAGTGCCCCCTCGTAGGTATAGAAGTCAAATATGGACTTTCTCCATTCGGCACCTATCATGCCCTCTACCTCCTTAGGGTCCGGCCTTGTGCCCGTAGCCACTATCAATATATCGTAGCGCAGCTGCACACCATTGCTCAGGTCTACAGCATTCTCTTCGGGCAGTATGGCCTCTATCCTGGCCTTGATCAGCCGCACGCCATCCGGTATAAACTCCTTTACAGGCCGGATGATATCCTCAGGCTGGTAGATATCAAACGGCAGAAACAGAAACCCCGGCTGATAGTAGTGTATGTCACTTTCATCTATGATATCTATGGCCCAGTCATGCAGCAGCGGCTCCCGCCTGAGATGATTGGCCATCATGGTGCCTGCGGTACCGGCACCGAGTATCACTATTTTCTTTGCATCCATATATCCCTCTTGACTATGCAAAGGTCGAGGCTAATGCAAAGGACTTATATGACCTCCGTCATATAAATCAAGTGATATAGATCAATCCAAACAACTAATAGTAGCTCTTTAATTTTCAATAATGATGAAGAGGAGAAGACAGGCTTAAAGTTGAATTATAATCAGACTTTAACCTCCAATACTACATCAAACATTGTGATCGACTGTCACTAAGTCAGCGTAAAATAAAATCTGCTGCCATTGCCATATTCGCTGGTAGCACCTATAGCGCCGTGCTGCTTCTCTATGATATCCCTGGAGATAGCCAGGCCCATACCAGTACCCTTGGTAGATGTGCCCGGTATCTGGAAGTAGCGATCGAAGACTTTGCTGAGGTATCTGTCCTGTATACCGGGTCCATGATCAAGGACTGAAAATTCGACCTTGCCATCACTAGGTTTTACTGCTATGGTGATGTGCGAACTCTCAGGCGAGAAGCGGACAGCATTAGTCAGGAAGTTCAATAGCACCCAGGATGTCTTTTCTAAATCTGCACTGACGTCAGGTATTCCCATTGCAATGTCCGTCTCTAGTGTGATACCTTTGCTATCTGCCAGGTTTTGCGCAGAGCGGATGGCTTGCTCTACGATTGCCTCTGGCTTTACCTTCTGGATGCTCAGGTTGATATTGCCACTCTCTACCTGTGTCATATCCAGTAGCTCACCGGTGATCTTGAGCAGGCGCTGGCTATCATCGTCCATAGTCTCCACCAGTTTGCGCTGCTCCTCATTAAGCTCACCGATGCGGCTATCTGATAGCAGTTTCAGGCTGAGCTTGAGTGAGGAGATGGGTGTCTTCAGCTCATGAGAAATAGTGGCTATGAAGTTCGTCTTAGCTGCATCCAGCTCCTGAAACTTTGTGATGTTTCTCAGTATGATTACAGAGCCGATGTACATGCCCTCATTCTCTATCTCCAGCTTTTCTTTGACAAAGTAGCTTTCCTTGTCATCAGCATATATCTTGATGAATTTCTCTTTGTCCTCTGCCTGCAGCAAGGTACGTAGCAGGTCATTGTACACCGCTACATCGGCAGCATACCTGCCTATCATATCACCCTCGTGTATGCCCAGTATGCCGAGCGCGATCGGATTGGCAAAGAGCACATGCCCGTTTTCATCCAGCCCTATCACCGCATCTTTGAAATTGCTGATGATGGCTTCTATCCGCTTCTTCTCCGTCATCAGCTTCTTGAGGTTGCTATTCTCATAGGCATCCAGCCTGATGGCCATCGCATTGAATGCCTCAGCCACCTCACCAAACTCATCATGGGAGGTAAAGTTCAATCGCGAGGAGTAGTTTCGCCCCGCTATATCCCTGATACCTCGTGTCAGCTCCTGTATAGGGTCTGCTATCATACCGGGGAAGTTGATCACAAAGGTAAAGCTGATGAGGAAACACAGCGTACCGAGTATCGTGATATATGCAAAGATGCGCTTGGTAGTATTGGTAGAGCTTTGGTTTTTGCGCAGGATGGCCTGCATATTCAGGTCCTGAACCTCTAGTATCTTCTGCCTCAGTATGGACTCAGTCTGTGCATCGCGGTTACCTTTCTTATATTTCTCAAATAGCTGGCGGGTCTCTGCGGCTATGTCCTTCTCCCCTACCTCTGTGATGTTGTGCTCCTCTGCCACGAGGTTCTTCTCAAACTTCTGAATAGCCAGATCACTGTCACCCTCGTCCAGTGCCTGTATCATATTTTTGGTGTACTGGATGCTCTCGTAGTTGTCTTTCAGAATCGCCGAGCTGATGTCTGCCAGCCTGTTGATATAGAAGCTGCCTGTGACCGCCAGCAGCAGTATGAGTGCGAGCAGGAAGAGCAAGCTGAGCCGTATCTTGGTTTTGATATTCATATCACGAGAGTATTATGATGTCTATGTCTGAGGAGGATAGTTTCTTCAGCAGCTGGTTAAAGATAGCGGTACTCAGGATCACTTTCATCAGGTCGAGGTGAGGCTTGCCTACGCAGATAGTGGTAGCCTTGCGCTCCTCGGCTATGCGCACGATGCTATTGGCCACGCTATCGTCTTTGATATTGATCACCTCCGCACCCAGCTCCGTAGCCAATTTGAAGTTATTGATCAGGTGGCGCTGGCTGGCCAGTGGTATCTTGTCAGTATCTTCTTGTGGTGTCTGCACATAGAGCACGATCCAATCAGAACTGTAGTAAGCCGCGAGGCGTGCCGTCTTGCGTATGATCTTGCGGGCCGTCTCATGGTTGCTACTGATACAGGCCAGGAAGCGCTCCGGCTGGAGCGCCACACCGGGCGGCAACTCTGTCTCTATCTTGCGCTCTACCTGAGATGCCACCTCCCGCAGTGCCAGCTCACGCAGCTGCAGCAGCTTATCAGGCTTGAAGAAATTCTTCAGCGCAGATTCGATCTTGCTTTGGTCGTATATCTTGCCCTCCTGCAGGCGGCGTATCAGCTCCTCTGCAGTCAGGTCTATATTCACCACCTCGTCTGCCATGCGTATCACAGAGTCAGGTACACGCT
>CAZNDJ010000040.1:0-27615 GCA_964571705.1 uncultured Chitinophagaceae bacterium | reverse complement strand
TTCCTCTCCTCGCTGAAAGATGGTGGCCTGCTGCGCTATACTGACTCTGACTCTACCTATCTCTACCCTGTAGGCTCCAATCTCGGTACCTCACGCTACAGGCCGATAGAGATGACCCCTACTGCCTCGCAGAATAACCAGTACAAAGTACGCTTTGCGAATATCGACCCTACAGCAGAGGGCTTTGACCGCAATATCCGCTTCCACCTCGTCTGCTCTATCAATCCAAACTGGTATCATCGCATCTACCATCCATACGGACCGGACTCGGCAGATCTTGCTATCTTCTACGATCCCGCATCCGATGGCCAGTGGAATGATATCGTACACTGGCAAAACCTGCCTGAGTGGGAGTCTATCCATCGTGATACTGTCGTACCGGGCACACCATTTACCAAGATGGCTAAGTTCCGCTGGAATGACTACAGTTATTCTCCCTTTGCACTTGCTATCACTTCGCAGCCATTTGCTGTGGCTGGTGTAGATACCATCATCTGGAGGCTCGATACCATCCAGCTGCAGGCATCAGGCGGCGTGGGCTACGCATGGAGCCCGGCAGATAGCCTCAGCGATGCCTCAGTGAGCAATCCGCTCGCATGGCCGTCACAAAGTACCATCTATCATCTCACTGTAGAGGATAGCAAGGGCTGCTATGACTATGACAGTCTCTATGTCCTGGTGCGCAATAAGCCGATACCAAACTTCTTCATCCCTGACGTGATCACGCCAAACGGTGACGGGTACAATGATTTCTGGCATATCCGCGACCTGGATCGCTATCCGCAGAATGAAGTGCGTATCATCAACCGTTGGGGCGATGAGCTCTTCTTTGAGGCACCATACCAGCAAGACTGGACAGGCATGTGGAAGGGAGAACCCCTGCCGGGAGCTACCTACTACTACATCCTGAAGGTGAAAGACGAAAATGGCAACTGGATCACATTTAACGGGCCCATCACAGTAGTGCGGTAAACCTAAAACGGACGAAGCAATGATCAGACATATACCAGTTAGCAATATTTTCAAAAAGGCGGTGCTCACATCAGCAGTAGCTGTGATGGGCCTCGCTACATACGCGCAGCAGATAGAGGAGTTTTCCCTCTTTCGTGAAAATGCCGTAGCACTCAACCCTGCCATGGTGGGCAATCAGGGTTTCCTCTCAGGCAATTTTTCTTTCCGCAAGCAATTCAGCCAGATCACAGACGCTCCATATACCGCCTACATGAATATGCAGGGTCAGGTAGCGGACAAGAATTTTGGCGTCGGCGCCTCCCTTATACACGATCAGACCGGCCCTACCGGCAAAACGGGCGTGACCATCGCAGCAGCCTACCAGCTGAAGCTCGGGAAGTCTAATAACACTGAGGCGCATTACAATACTGCTACCACTCACATGATCTCTTTTGGCCTCTCTGTGAGCCTCATGCAGTATCGTCTGAATGGCAGCGCCCTGCACCCTGATCAGGGCGGCGATCCGGGACTCTATAGCAGCAATGCTTATAAACTGACACCTGATGTAGCCTTTGGCGTCTACTATCAGTGGAAGGAGAATCTCTATGCAGGTGTATCCGTGCCGCAGGTGATGGGCCTGAACATCAACTATACAGGCCGTGATGGCTACGCCGCTATCAAGACCGTACAGCACCTCAACTTCTTGCTGGGTGGCAAGATCCGCGTCTACAAACACATCTTTAGCATAGATCCCGCAGGTGCTTTCCGCTGGGTCAAGAATGCACCACCTCAAGGAGATATAGGCCTGCGCCTCACTTTCCTGGATGGTATCTGGGTGGGCGGTACCTATCGCACCATGAGTACTGCCATCATAGATGCCGGTATAGAGATCAAAGGCCTAGTCAGGCTCTCTTATGCCTACGATCTCAATTTCTCCAAGTATCATGGCGACATAGGCCCTACACACGAGTTCTCCGTAGGCTTCCGCTTCAATCGTGACAAGAAGCAGCTGCACGACACCAAAGTATTCGCAGGGCTAGGACAGTAGTATTACTTTTTACTAGCACGCGCATTATGTTTCACAAAGACCTGACGCGGAGAGAGGGTAACAGCGGCGATGTGTACTATATCGGCTGGCTGGATCCTTCACACAGTTTTGATACCGGAGAGGTCCCTCCCGGATTTTTAAAGAAGCTTGTCAACCTCCGCGATCATCTCCATGCCTGTCAGGCTCGGGGCTATCAGGATTGTTTGTTTTGCTCATATCACGAGATCAGGCCGCATCGTACAGGGCTTCCGTATTACAGTTTCTCAGAGGTGGAGGAGCTTATATTCCTGGGCTCGGCAGAGATATGGGTGCCGGATGCCACTTTCAGCGTGGTATATGCCGCTCCAGATCTGATCCTGCATTACATCGCAGATCATCACTATTTGCCGCCATGGCAGTTCATAGAGGCCGTACTTGCTTTTGACCGCTTGTCCAGTTGGTCTATGGTCGGTCCGGATGGCTGCACCATAGGTCACCAGTCATAAAAAAAGCCGCACCTTTTTCAGGTGCGGCTCTATAATAATGCAATGAAGAGACAATAATCAATGCCAGTATTGGAATACTGCGGTATATGTACGATTGCGTGAAGTAGTATAAGTCACCTTGTAGCCGTAAGGACAGCTGGTGGTCACATTGCCCGAAGCATCTACACCAAATAGTACATCTAATGTATTGCCATTCACATAATGCTTCATCTCGCCATTATCTGGATTGCGGTAGCTGCTGCATGAGTTGTCAAACACGATAGGAGTCGCGATCTCATTTACAAAGTCATTGCCCTTGCGGTTAGTGCCCCACATGTCTACATTAGAGTGGCCACCTTGAGTGGCATTGCCGGTGAGCGTGAGGCTCAGGCTGGTGCCATTGCGCACAAAGGTACGGCTGCGGTCCACGCTCCATGTACGGTGAGATCCATCATCAAAGGTCAGCTGCACACCTGTGGCCGTGTGGCGGTGTACCACTGTACCATTATCCAGACCGGCTACCAGGCGCCAGGCCAGGCCACCGGAGACGTTTGTCAGCTTATTGAGTCCATCATACTGCACATGGCCACCTGTCGCTACGTTTGTGATCACCAGTGCGCTGAAATTAGCATCCAGCACAGCACCCTGGTCGCGCCAGCGCGTACCTGAGGTATAGCCCTCCAGTGTCAGGGTCACAGTACCGGACCGCTTGAATTTATTGTCTACTACAGTCGTACCATCGTATGTGATGGTCAGAATGCCACTAGATGCCTGAGAGCTGTCTACAGTAGCGCCTACCAGGGCATAGATACCGTCCGTCTTGCCGGACAGGCTGGCCACGCCACCGGCAGCATTTCCTGCGTCGTCCATTACCGCATTCATGTGTTGTGTCGCAGTATTCTGATCCTGAGCGCTGCTCAGGTCGTTTGCAGTGTCAGTTTTTTTGCAGGAAGATAGCGCCAGGCCTGAGGCTGCTATCAGCACCAGTACCAAGCGGAAGTGTGATCTTTTCATATTCTTTGTTTTTGGTTTATCAATGCAGACGCGGATATGACACGCATTTAAGATATAGGTTTAAAACGAATACTACACATTTTAAAGTATATGATGTTTGTTCTTGGTGATTTATGAAAGCCTCTTAGTGTGTATAATGTGCTAATTATCAGTGAAATAAAAAAGCCCCGATAGGATCGGGGCTTATCTTTGAAGATGTTCTGTTAAATCTTACTGAGCGAGCTTAAACATGATAGGCAGTACGAAGGAAACCTTCACAGCCTTACCTTGCTGCTTGCCTGGGTTAAACTTAGGGAGCATTTTTACCACGCGTACGGCCTCTTTATCCAGACCGGAGCTTACGCCCTTCTTTACGTTGATATCGGTCAGGGAGCCATCCTCCTGTACCACAAATCCTACCACCACGCGACCCTGGATATCGTTTTCACGCTCCATGTCAGGATAGTTGATATGGTCACGGATGAAGGACATCATCGCCGCCTCACCACCTGGGTATTGCGGCATCTGCTCTACCACCGTAAAGATCTTGTCCTCTACGATAGGCTTGGTATCTACTACAGGTGCTTCTACTACTGCAGGAGCATCGTCTTTACCTTCCTTGGTCTCAGTGCTGATCTCTTCGTGTATATCTTTTTGTGCTACTACTGGCTCGTCCTTTTGTACTTCTTCATCCTTCTTGGCTACCATCTCGAGGAACTTAACCGTAGGCCTCACCGGTGGTGGTGGTGGTGGTGGCGGCGGTGGCGGTGTCTCGTCCTTCAGCGGTGGTGGCTCTGCCAGCGTCACTGTGGTCTCGATTACTTCCTCCTTAGGTTTTGATTTCAGAAATGAAAGATCTACGAAAGAACTTGCTATCAGTACTCCAGATACACCCACTGTGATCAGCAGGCCTATGATGGAGTTCCTGGCTTTTTCTTTGCGGAGCTGGTAGGCGCCATACTGTTGGTTCCTGTTGTAGAACACAATATCGTCAAACGACCAGCCCTGAAATGATTTTGATTGTTCCATGCTCTGCTGTTATGCTTTGTTTTGATGCAGATTTTTAATTTTTTCCATAAGGAGCTTACTTGGCTTGTACCCTTTCTACCTGCTCGGCGGCTACCACTTTACCGTTATTGTCTATGGTCTCCTGCTCTATAGGCACGATATCTTGTATCGCATAGATACGGGTCTTGGTGATATCCATCTCGTCGAGGATGTCTACCATGTCCTTGTATTTGGCGCCCTCGGCCATCTTGATCAGTACGATCATTTTGTCTCCGTACTCTTTTTCGTGGCCGTGTACACGCTCTACAGACTTCTGTTTTTTCATTATCACCTCACGTATGCCCTGATCACCGGCAAAGCTGGTTTGCTTCATATCGGTCATCTTGCCTTCTGATGTCTCGTAGTACCATACCACGTCATCCTTGCCCAGCAGTACGTTCAGCACCTGGCTTTCCTTTACATCTTGCTTCTTCTCATTGTCCTTTTTAGGCATGGAAAGGTCCATGGCCTTAGGCTTATTCAGAGACGTAGTGAGCATGAAGAAAGTGATCAGCAGGAACGCGAGGTCCACCATCGGTGTGAGATCCACCTTGGTAGACAGCTTCTTGCCTCTTACTTTCCCTCCATGTTTTCCTCCGCCTCCCCCGGAGGTATCTATTTCTGCCATTGTATCCTGGTCTTTATTAGATTAGAAATTATTCTTTCTTCTCCGCAGCTGCGGCAGAAGAGCCACCTGCGAGGGTGGTGATCAGGTTAAAGGTATGGATGTCTTTTTCTGTCAGGGTCTTGATCACTTCCTGCACAGCCTTTACGTCGGTATTCTTGTCTCCCTTGATCGCGATGCGTATCGCATTGCGGGCAGTAGGATGATTGATATCCACGTCTGCATACCTGCCGGCCATCACCCAGTCTCCCAGCTGATTATCAGCAGAGTCTATAGGTATACCAGTACTCTCTGAGCTGATCTCATCTGGCTTCTTATTCAGCAGGTCACCTACATTCGTCTTTGCATTAAATCCGAATGTCTCTACCTGTGCGAAATTCGCCTTTTGCTTTTCAGTCAGGTTTACCAGGTTTGGATATTTATCCTTGTAGTATTCAGCCATCTTCTCGAGCGCCTTCAGGCGGAAGGTCGCACTAGGATAGTTGATGTAGGCCTTTCCGTTTTTGTCTACAGAGATCTTGATGGCATCATTCACCTGTATCTCCGAGCGGGAGTTTGGCAGGTCTATGGCCACCGGTTCGGAAGGCTTGAATTTTGAGGTGAGGATAAAGAACGTCAGCAGGAGGAATGACACGTCGCACATGGCGGTCATATCCACTGAGGTGCTTTTCCTTGGTATTTTTACTTTAGGCATTTTACCTGCTTTAAATATTAGTGATGAAAAAAGAGCTGCATTTCCATAAGCCGGCAGCTTATTTTATGCATACTGCTTATTCCCAATTACTTCTTGCGGCTGGCAAATGACTGTGCGATGCTGAATCCGATCTCGTCGATAGCGTATGTCAGCGAGTCGATCTGGCTGGTAAATACGTTGTAGAGGATGATCGCGCAGGCAGAGGTAGCGATACCGATAGCCGTATTTACGAGGGCCTCAGAGATACCTGCAGAGAGCTTGGTCGGGTCTGGAGAGCCTGTAGTCGCGAGAGCGGCAAATGACTTGATCATACCGATCACCGTACCGAGGAGTGCCACGAGGGTACCTACAGAGGCGATAGTAGAGAGGAATACAAGATTCTTTTGCAGCATAGGAAGCTCCAGAGAGGTAGCTTCTTCTATTTCCTGCTGTATAGCGAGTACTTTCTTTTCGCCTTCCAGCTCTGTGTTAGATGCCATCTCCTGATACTTGTGGAGACCAGCTTGTACCACGTTAGCTACAGAGCCTTTTTGCTTGCCACACTCAGCCAGTGCGCCGTTTACGTCGCCATTAGAGAGCGCAGTCTTTATCTTCTGCAGGAATGGCTCTATAGAGCCAGTGCCCTTAGCTTTAGTGATAGTGATAGCACGCTCGATAGAGTAGGAGATCACTGTGATGAGCATACCGATCAGGATAGGTACGATGAAACCGCCCTTGTAGATCAGGCCGAAGATATTGGAACTGCCGTCAGCATTCTTCAGAGGCTCTTCCTTAGCATCTACGTAGTTACCGCAGAAAAACTTCCAGATACAATAGCCGATAATGAGGGCGATAGGTACTACCAGGATGCTGACGTCGAATCCCTGTTGTTGTTGTTTAGCAGGAGCTTGTGCCATGATGCTTATTGTTTTTTAGTTTAATGGTTTATTATTGAGAAGTTCAAAAATAGATTTTTAATTCTCTATTCAAAATTTTGTTTCAAAAATTTGGACCGTTGCTGCGCGCTGCATAGGAGCCTTATTTTCGCTATACAACGCACACATTTCCGGCCTATTGCGATCATGCAATTTTCGACAGCATATATTGCAAAACCGTGACAAATCGGTGGATACTGGCATTAGTCAGGTAAAAGGAGCAGTCCATCATTTTTAAGTACGTATATTGAATTTTTGGCATGAATTTGGCTTGACAAAATCTCAAACCTTCAACATAAAGGGTAGTGTGGGTAGCCTGTACAGAATATAGTATGGATTATCAGTATCCACATTTGTGCAGTGATAAGACGAGAGATATAATATTATTAAATCATATTTTTACAGAAATCAAAAACCAATTCGAAATGGAAGACAATAAGCAAGGTGCGGGTGGTAGCAAAAAGATCTACATCGCCATCATCATTCTCCTGCTCCTCATCAATGGAGGTGCCATATACAAGCTGTGGGATGAAAATCAAAAACGTGAAGACCAGAAAGCAGTCATCGAGCAAAAGGATACAGAACTCAAGAGCCTCAATCAGCAGTTTGAAACTGCAAAGCAGGACCTCGAAAGCATGAAAGGCAAGAACTCTGAGCTGGACAGCATCGTAAACGATCGCCAGGCACAGATAGAGAAGATACAAGGCGAACTAGCCGCTGCTCAGAAGCGTGGTAGTCTCTCTGCAGGCGAGCTCAAAAAGTATAAGGATATGGTAGCGCAGGTACAGGCTCAGAATGCCGAACTGCAGAAGAAGATCGAGGAGTTGACCGCTCAGAATCAGGAGCTCAATGCCAAGAACCTGGACCTGACTAAAAACCTGGATGCTGAGAAGACCACTACTGCCCAGCTCACAGACCAGAATAAGGGCCTCTCTAAGAAAGTAGAGCTCGGCTCACTGCTACACCTCCAGAATCTGAAGGTAGAAGGTGAGAAGAAGAAGAAGAACGGCAAGGAGGTAGCCAAGACCAGCGCCAAAAGCATAGACCTGCTCAAGATCAGCTTTGCTACAGGGGACAATAAAGTACTGGAGAAGGGTAACCTCTCTCTCTATGTACGCGTGATCAATCCTAAAGGCGAGACTATCTCTGTAGCTGACCAGGGCTCAGGTACACTCAAGCTGGCCGATGGCGGTACTGATATGCAGTACAGCAAGAAGGTAGATCTCGACTGGGATCAGACCAGCAAGAATGTAGCAATAGACTGGACTGAAAATATCAAGACAGCAGGCACCTACAAAGTAGAGGTCTATCAGGCAGGCTATCTGATCGGTCAGGGCTCAGTGACCCTCAAGTAAGAAATACGACAAGCATTAAACAGAAACCCGCCGTCGCCGGCGGGTTTTTTTATGATGTGATCTGCGAGCGGAGCGAAGCAATCTTCAACTTAAATTGTATTTGGCTATGGGATTCTGCTAATTCTCAAATTCTGAAAATTCTGATTCAGACGATCACTCCTTCTCCAGCGCTATCTGCAGCGGCCTGTCAAAACTCTCCGCCAGTGAGATCAGCGTCTCCGTGCGGTTGATCCCATCTATCTTTTGCAGCTTGTCGTGCAGTACCTCTCGCAGGTGCTGTGTATCCCGGCAGATGATCCGGATGAATAGGCTATAGTTGCCCGTCGTGTAGTGGCAGGAGACCACCTCCGGTATCTTACGTAGTTCCTTTACCACTTTGTCATACATATCGCTCCTCATCAGGTACACACCGATGAATGCCGTCACATCCATTCCCAGCTTCGGCAGGTCTATCTGCAGGCGTGGGCTTTTTACGATGCCCAGCTTCTCCATTTTGGCCATACGCACGTGTATAGTACCGGCAGAGACAAAGAGCTTTTTGCCTATTTCTGTGTAGGGCACAAAGGCGTCTTCCATCAGAATATTCAGTATCTGCAGATCCAGGTTATCGATTTCGTAATTGAGAGCCATTTTTAGTGTCCTATTTTTATATAAACGCAAAGAAACTGATATAAATTGTCAATTACGTATATTTTATCATAAATCTTTGAATTATTTGTAAATAAAGGTGCTGCTACTTATCTTTGTACTACGAAAGCGGAAGCAATCGCAATATTGTTGGGTGATGAAATTGGCAGACATGCCCTCCTGTCTCGGGGGTGAGGAGCCAGGGATAAATCCGGTGAAAAGATTGAGTGTAGGGACAGGTCGCGACCTGTCCCTAGCAAGCAAGACGGAAACCAGACTAACCTCCTCATGTAGGTTCGACTCCTGCTCCAACAGCTACTACTAGCCAGGGCCTCTGCTCTGGCTTTTTTGACACCTCGGGTGTCGCATCTTTTTAGGTAGAGAATGATCCCGGCTCTCTGGGCGATTGTCGGTTTCTCAATAGCCCTTGTGCTGCCATGCCGGGGCTATTTTTATTTCTTTACCTGTTGGCACATACCTTGTGATAAAGAGCATCGGTAAGGCATGACTTCCATCATGGCTTTATCTGCACTAATCCGTAACTTTGGTATAAACCATCCATCATGAAGAATATACTCGTAGCCGTAGACCTCCAGCAGGGAGATATCCTGCTGCTCAATAAAGCCGCTGAGATCGCACATGCATTTAAGGCCAAGGTATGGGTGGTGCATATCACTCTGCCCGATCCGGAGTTTGTAGGGATGGATGCAGGGCCCATGTATGCCCGCAAGACACTGGCCGAAGACTTTCGCGCGGAGCACAAAGCGCTGCACGGCTATCACAAGGTACTGCATGACCAGCAGGTACGCGGAGAGGCACTGCTCATACAGGGGCCTACCGTAGAGACGATCTTTGCTGAGGCTACAAAACTGGATGCCGACCTGATAGTGATAGGTGCGCATAAACACAACTTCCTGAAGCGTGTCTTCGGGCAGGATATCACACATCAGCTCATAGATCAGTCCCGCATACCGATGCTCATAGTACCCTTAGATTGATTGACAGAATTCAGGGACTGCTGATACAAGTTACCGTATTGCATCTTCAATCTGTACATCTGTAAATCCGTAATTCCGTAAATCAAAAATTCACTCTCCCAGCATACCTGTCTTGCCACCCGTAGCGATAGAGTCTATGCGCCCTATGCCCGGCTGGGTCCACTGTACGTGGTAGTTGCTCCAGCCCTTGGTACCAGCATTATCATCCGGCTTGTAGTAGTCTGTAGATAGTATCTGCCCCCAGCTACTCATGGCCAGGCGCATCTCCGTATAGTCGCCCATGCGGGCTTGATTGGCACCCTCGTCGCAGCGGGTGCGTATGATATAGCCTTTTTTGACTGCCGCCTGTATGTCTGCATAGTGGCGCTCCGGGTCATTATATTTCACAAAGGCGGCCTCCGGCGTGCCCGGCTTTGCATAGGTGAACATCACTCTGCCGCGATAGGAGGGATGCCCCTTGATGTAGGTCGCATGCTCATCACCACTACAGTCTATGGTAAAGATCACCTTGCCCCGCGCCTCGGCCAGCGTAGGCCAGCCGCGCGTGAGGATAGCATGCTCCAGAGTGCTATCTATACCGCGGAGGTCATCCGGCAGGATCACTCCTTTCAGGTCCTGTCCAAATATATCTCTCACCTCCGCATCTAGTGCATCTGCCGCTGCTGAGTCAAACGGCAGCGCCCGGGCAAACCGTCTCAGTGCATGAACGTGGTCGCCCACTGCATCGGTCTTCACCTCCACATGTATGTATATGGGTAGATGGTGCGGGTGCGCATCGCTCCAGCGCTTTACCTCTGCCAGCCCATCGCGAAATGTCAGATTGGTCGTATTGTAGTCCACATCCGGTATGTGCAGCATCTTGTAGCCCGGCTTTTTCAGCTCCGGCAGCCCCGAGGCCGCGCGCAGCCCTACGAATGAACGCAGCCGCCTATAGTAGTAGCGCCCGCCCTGTGGGTCATAGTACACATCCAGCTCTACTCCGCGTACACCATACTTGTCAAACTGCTCCGTGAGTGGCACGTGCTGGTAGTCCAGTTCATCCGGATTGAGGTCATGTGGTAGCAGGCCCATCTTGTAGAGGTTCTTCACATAGCGCAGCACACGCTTGTCCGTGCGCAGGTGGTAGCTATTGTGGCTGGCTATGATCTGCACCTGATTCATGCGCAGCTCATCACCGTCAGATGGAGCCGGTACAAAAGATAAGCAGGCTATAGTAATGGCAACGAGGATAGCGATATACTTCAATGGAGTGTTTTAAGAAGTGGCAAGATAGGATAGCCGCACTTAACAATCAAATAATATAGGGAGAGTCTCAATCCTTGTCTAGATATTGATCAGGTTAAAAGCAATAAGCAGAGCAGTGGCAAAAGGTATCATCAGACCTGTCAGGAATATATACTCTGCGATAGTCTCCAGACCCAGACTCAGATCATTGGCAGTTTTCATTGAGAGAAAGGAGGCAATGGCACTGGCCATAAAGAGGATCATGGCCAGCATTGTGATTTCGTCGAGATAAGTGCGTGATTTCACATGCAGCAGGCCTATAGTGGTCAGCAGGATGAAGCACAGGCCCAGCAGGTTGGCAGATGTGTTGAGTATGTGTGGCGAGTTGGGGGATTCCTTTTGGGGCTGCAGCATATCTTTTTTGATGGCTGTAGGTGTATCTGGTTTAAGTCATCACTGTTAAGGATGCTTAAGCACTATCAGATATCTAGCCGCTGCCGCAATGTCATGAATGGACGCTCTATCACGCCATGCAATAACCAGGCTACCGCCAGGCACGATGCAAGGCATACCAGCATCATTGCAATATTGTCTTTATCCAGATAGGATGATAGGTAGAGCTGTGTCAGATGTATCACGCCTTTGTGTGTCAGGTACAGTGCGTAGGACCATGCTGCGGTATAGCTCGTAGCACCGGATCGGATACGGTAGAGCACGCTGCCCGGTGATATAGCACTTGTTACCAGCAGTCCGTAGCCGATAGATATGAGCGGAAAGCCAAGTACTGAGGCCACATAGCTACTTTGATCCGTGCAGATGAAGTACGCTGCGGCTAGTACTACGATGCCTGCTACCAGCAGCGCATGATTGTATCTCGCCATCTTTGCGAATAACTCGGGTCGGAATACATAAGCCGCAGCGATGCCGATACCGGTCAGCAGGCCATCCAGCCGGCAATAGGTAGGGTAGTAGATATACTCATACCATCTCAGCACACCCATCTCACTATCTGCCTCCGGCCCATAGCTGTACTGCCATATGCAGTGGCGGACCACTATGCCCGCTACCATCAGCCCCGGTACTAGCCAAAAGCTCCGATACAGCATACTCCCGGCTACCAGTGCGATGATCACCAATGGGAACACCAAATAGAAATGCTCCTCCACGCACAGCGACCATGCATGAGAGAAGGTGCCTCCGGTAGAAAGGTCAAGTCCAAAATTTTGAGTGAAAGTGAGGTAGCGCCACAATGGTCGCAGTGCCTCCCGCTCATGAAATGCGGGCACCAGAAAGTAAATAGCCACTACTACCAAATAGATGGGGATGATCCTGAAAAAACGTTTCAGGAAGAAACGGGAAAAGGATATGTGGCTTTCCTTAGCTATCGCAGCAAACAAATGAGAGGAGATAAGAAAGCCACTCAGCACAAAAAACAGGTCCACACCTGTCCACCCAAAAGCCGCTACATCCTGCAGCCACGCGGGATGGCCAAAATATGGCAACTGATAGTGAAAGAAGAACACCAGCAGGATAGCTAGTGCGCGCAGGTGATCCAGGCCATGTAGTTTTTCTGTATGCAAGGGCGAAGGGAGAAAAAGTGGAGCATGAATCTATGCGCTTCCTGCTTTCTTTCCAAACTTTCAGATACTATCTATAGACCTGCAAATCAAACGATCTCTGTCTCTGCTACCTCTGCCTCTGCCACAGCCTTCTCCTCCCTCTTCGGCCAGAAAAATTCCGACGGATGTTTCCTGAAATACTTCCATACAGAGCGTATCAGGTCAGGATACTTAGCAAAGTACAACCCACGCGACCGCATGGCCACAAAGAGTGCCAGCCAGAAGCTCACGATAAAATTGACAAAGCCGATCGCAGCCAGTCCGCCCAGGCAGGAGAGCAGCGTCTGCATAGCTACATGATAGTGCTGCCCGTAGATACCCAGCGCAAAATTTCCCATGGAGAAGGTCACGTGCCGGATGTCCAGCGGTATCCCTGTGATATGCTCTGCAAAGGCCGTCATCCCGAGCATAAAGCCTACAGCTATATTGCCCACCAGGCCGCCCAGGTTGTGCTCCAGGTAGTGGGAGAGGCGGGCCAGCCTGTCAGCTCGCATGTGCCTGATCAGCCATGGGTGGTGCTGCAGCCTTAGTCCTATGCGGCTTACGATCACCTTATTGTCACCAAAGCCAGATATCAGCCCGGCCATGAAAAGGTAAAACCCTGCAAACGCCGCATACAGCGCGGAGAGCGACCGGGTAGGAGAGATGTCTGCCAGCATCTTCTCTGCCGTATGGCCGGCTATGAAGTGGTCGCCCCCAGCCAGGCCGATTAGGTAGATCCACAGCAGCGCAAAAGGGAAAACCACCAGCAGGTTGCCCGCAAAGGATACGATCTGGCTGCGCATCACCGCAGCTATCACTGCTGCAAAGCGCACATAGTCTCTCTTGCCCTCAGCGCCATCCAGGGAGCCTGCTATATAGGCAGCTGTCATAGCAGGCTGCTTGGTAGCGATAGTGAAGCCCAGCAGCTGCACTACTACAAACCCGATGGCATAGTTGAGGGAGTAGCCGATACCCTCCCACAGCGGCGGCAGGTGCGCGTGATGCAGGAAGAGCTTGATGATGACCATAAAGGATACGATAAAACCACCACCCGCAGCCGAGAGAAACATATCCCTGTACTCCCGCCTGCCTGAGGTGATGTAATGCTCACCCGTCATCCGCTTGTGCTCGGTGATACGGTAGGCTATCATCTGTATATTGTCGTTCACAAATTCGCGCAGCTTGCGCGGGCGCAGCTCTGTCTGTATGATCTCTGCGATCAGCGTGCAGAAGCCGGTCACCTTTTGCCCGGTCTCCATCTCCTGTATCAGGGCCAGTATGCGGCTGAGCCGCTCCACCAGTTTTTCAGATTTGCGCAGCAGAAAGGTCTGCTTCAGCGATGTGCCATTCTGCGCAGCAGCCTTATCCATGCTGCGGATATTGCTGGTGCATTGTTTCAGCATCACCATGGCCTGGCCATAGTCCTCTGCTACTTTGTCCCGGTCTTCTTTCTCTATAGATACGAGCAGTTCATTTACCTCCTTATTCTGCTCCATAAATGGTGTGATCAGTGTCTCATCCCTGCCCGCGCGGATCAGCATTTCCTCCTCCATGCCTATAGCTGCTATCCGGTAAGAGATCACTTTTGCGGCATTCTCCAGATAGGTCTGTATGATGGCGCTATCTGGCAGCAACATGGCGGCATTGGCACAGATCCAGTCATTGCCATATGCCTCCATCAGGGTGCTGTACAGGTCGCCATCTTTCTTATGGTGAAATATTTTTTTGATCACTACGCGCAGGTCGCGCTCATGCAGCACATAGGGCAGGATAGAGGCCTTGAAGAGGCGCATCGTTTCCTCTGCAAAGCTATTGCCCACCGGTATGCCGCTCTCAGTGAGCGCATAGGAGATATCAGCCTCGGCAAATAACCTGACTACATGCTCCTGGAGCATCGCCATGTCTGTCGCGTCAAAATCAAATGATGCCGGCAGCAGCGAGCCTTTCTCTTTTTTAGCACTACGCCGTATACGGTTTACCAGCGCTATCAGGCCACTGATACTCTGCTCTGCCTCCGGTGAGAACCGGTCTGTAAAGTCTGGATGGATGGTCATGCCATACCTCTAAAACAAAAATGATGCTAGCCCATTCCATGTCAGGTTGCAAACTTTCCACTTATTCACACCCCACACATACTATCTATCACTTACGTAATGACAAAGAAAAACCTCCTCACCCTATCCGGGAGAGGAGGCTCACTATATGGAAGACTAGAGAGAGACGCGGTAGTTAGATCAGCTTCACTTCACCTTCACCTACTACATAGCCCTTTTGGTACACTTGTACCTTGTAGGTACCGGGGTCCTGCAGGTGCTGCTCCCAGTACATGATCACCTTCTTGCTCTTCTGGTCCCAGTCTATATCAGCCTTCTTGCTGTATTGTACCGGATTGTCAGATTCAGCGGTAGCGATAGTACCGGAGCCCTTGTCTTGCTGTGCTACAGTTTCACCCTTAGGATTGATGATCCTCACATAGAGGTCGAGGTTGCCCGGGTCCAGTACCTTATTATTACCTGTTTCAAATGTGATCTTCAGTTCTTCAGCGGCCTTTACCCTCTTCACAGGTACTTCCTTGCCGCTATGGCGCTTCTTGATAGCTTCTACATCCACTTTAGCTATCTGCAGCAGGGAGCCTACTTCTACTTTCTTGGCCAGACCCTTATTCTGATCTGTCAGCTGGGCAGTAGTCACACGCTCAGCATCGAGATTCTTGGTCAGGTCAGTATTCTGATTGGTCAGCTCCTGGTTCTTTGTATTGAGCTGTGCTATCTGCTCATTCAGGTCTTTGATAGATGCTTCATACTTAGATACCATCTGACGTGCTTTTGCCAGTTCGCCCTGCGTCAGGTTGCCCTTGCGCACCATTTCTGCTATCTGTGCCTTTTCACGGTCTATCATAGCCTGGTCCTCGCGGATCTTATTGTCCAGCTCGGCATTCTTGCCCATATAGGCTGTGAGCTCTGCACGCTTTGCATCGAGTGTATCAGAGATGCTTTTAAATTCTCTCTCCAGAGACACCTTCTGCGCGGTCACGCTTTTCTTTTCTGTATCTGTATTGTAGAGTACGTATGCAGTACCGATGTTGAGCAGTACGAGTAGGATGATCGTCGAGTAGAAGACCTTCTTGCTGACGGTGCCTTTTTGATTGCTTTCCATGATTATAGTTTTTAGTAATTAAAAAATAAAAATGTACAGCTCTCCACCCATGCAGTATTATGTTTTTGTGATTGCGGCAGCTAGTAGGTCGCCGTCGGATGAGTGTTTGCGATAACCGTGCCAAAACTGTTATCAAGTCTTAAAAACGGGCCTAACGCCCTATCCAGCAGCTATTTAAAAAAAAGCAAAACTGCCTATCGCTAAAAACAGAAACTCCGGCAAGACCGGAGTTTTTGATAGAAGTTGTTGTATAAGCCAATTAAAGGTGCTTATTCTATTGCTATGCGTTTGGTAAAAGTATTTCCTGCCTTATCATTCCCTATCCCCATCAGATAGCTCCCGTCAGACAGGCCATCTCGGCGCGTCATTACATCCGTACCGGAAAAGCTTTTTCCCGCTACCCGCATGCCCATCAGGTCGGTGAGTGTCCTCATATACTCTCTTGGGGCCTGATTATTCAGCCTTATCTGCAAGGTGTGGTTGGCAGGATTGATGTAGATACGGGGAGTTCGTTTCTTTGATACCACCCAGACAGAGCATTAATATTGTTATGGTATGAGATATTATTGATCATCCATCCTTCATGTAGTATAGGGCATAAATCAGCAAAAACTGTAAATTTTAGTTGCCGTATATAGTTCTCAGTCGTTTTGTACGACACTATTGTAGGCAGGATGACTGTTATTTTACCCTGTAAATGGTGTATCCCAGGCGATATTGTTTGTTATAATAGCGTCATCTTTTCAGGTGGTTTAGGCTGGTTACCATAGAAATAGATCGGATTGCCATTTCCTGTTATATGACAAATCCAGTTTTGTCATTTTTCTGCCGGTAGACTGTCCAGTGGGGAAAACTTTTATCAACAATCGCAGTTTAGACAGAGTCTAAATAGCCTGAAACCCTGATAAACACTATGTTTTTCACTGAGAATTGTCACAAAAGTTAAGGTGTAAATTTTATTGTACTTTTTTGCTTTTTTAATAGTTGCCCCATTATATTTGCCCCCGTCATTTTTATGACACTATTCTGACAAATCATACCATTCATGATGGAAAATAGAAGTACTCTGATGAGGAAAAACCTGCCCCTGCTCTTCGCTTTTGCCCTGATTTTCAATCTCTTTTCTGCTGTTTCATTTGCCGCCGATGTCGATAAGGCAAAGTGGAGCGAGGGTAAATCGCTGTTCAAAAGCAATTGCGCCAGCTGCCACAATCCTAAGGTAGCCCAGACCGGTCCGGCCCTGATGGGGGTGACCAAAAGGTGGGAAGACGCTGGTGCCTATCAGGGCAAGCCTGGTACCTACTGGCTGCACCTCTGGATCAAAAACTGGAGCGACGCGGTAGCTGCCAAGGATCCATATGCCACCACTATAGCTAACTATGCGCCATCAGAGATGAACCGCTTCCCGTCTCTCAAAGATGAGGACATCGACAAGATCCTCCTCTATGTAGAGAATCCGGATGCCGGTGGTGGAGCAGCTCCTGCTACTGCTGCAGTTCCTGGTGCTGGTGGTGCAGCTACCAAGCCAGAGGAAAGCTCAAACACAACCCTCTATCTCCTCGGCCTGCTCATGCTGGTACTCGCTGCGATACTCGTAGCTGTGACCCGCCGCCTCGACACAGTGCTCAGCGAGCAGAAGGGTGTCAAGGTAGAAGCAGGTACCCCATTCTACAAGACTCGTTCATTCAAGGCTGCTGCTATCCTCATCCTCTTTGTTGGTAGCATCTTCTGGCTCGCAGAGGGCGGTATACGCCTGGGCCGTCAGAAGGGATATCAGCCTACTCAGCCTATCCGCTTCTCTCACCAGCTCCACGCTGGCAAGCATAAGATAGACTGCCAGTACTGCCACATCGGCGCTGGCAAGGGTAAGGCATCAGGCATCCCTACACTCAATACATGTATGAACTGCCACAAGGCTGTGAGCAAGGGACCTGTATACGGTACTGAAGAGATCGCCAAGATCTACAAGGCTGTGGGCTGGGATCCTGACAAGAAGGTATACTCTGGCACTCCTAGGCCGGTAGAGTGGGTACGTATCCACAACCTGCCTGACCATGTGTACTTCAACCACTCTCAGCACGTAGTAGCCGGCAAGGTACAGTGCCAGACCTGCCACGGTCCGGTAGAGACTATGGCTGAGGTATATCAGTACGCTCCGCTGTCTATGGGCTGGTGTGTCAACTGTCACCGCCAGACTGAGGTTCAGTTTGCCTCAAACAACTACTACAGCACCTACGAGAAGCTGCACGAAGACCTGAAAAACAAGAAGATAGACAAGGTGACTGTAGAGAAGATCGGCGGTACCGAGTGTGCTAAGTGCCACTATTAATCTATAGGTGTTTGATCGGAACCCAAGGAAACGTTAGAAATTAAAAGATCAAGTTTAACTCGAAATAAACGACATGGAAGACAAAGTATATTGGAAAGGTCTGGAAGAACTGGAGCAGCCGTCCCTGCAAAACGACAGAGAGTTTGCAGATGAGCTGCCGGTGCTCGGCTCCATCACAGAGCCTATCACTACCAAGGGCACTACCAGCCGTAGGGACTTTCTGAAGATGCTCGGATTTAGCACCACAGCCGCTGTGGTAGCTGCTGGCTGCGAGATGCCGGTACGCAAATCCATCCCATATGCATTCAAGCCGGAGGAAGTCACTCCGGGCATAGCAAACTACTATGCTACCGCTACCTATCAGGGTGGTGACTATGCCGCAGTGCTGGTCAAGACCCGCGAAGGACGCCCTATCAAGGTAGAAGGCAATAGCCTCTCTACAGTGAGCCAGGGAGGTACCTCCAGCCGTGCGCAGGCAGCTGTACTGTCTCTCTATGACGGTGGCCGCTATCGCAATCCGATGAGGGGCAAGGAGAATATCACATGGGACAATGCTGATAAGGAAATAGGAGAGAAGCTCAAGGCTGTGAAAGACGCCGGCGGCAAGATCGTGATCTACTCTGCTACCATCCCGTCTCCATCTACACTCGCTGCTATCGAGGAGTTTAAGAAGGCTTATGGTGCTGACCACCTGGTGTCTGACTCCGTATCATACTCTGGTATCCTGGCTGCCAATGGTGGCGCGATCCCTGCCTATCATTTTGACAAGGCTAAAGTGATCGTAGGTATCGGTTGCGACTTCCTCGGTACATGGCTGTCGCCTATCGAGTTTGCCAAGGACTGGTCAAAGAACCGTAAGCTCAGCGGTGGCAAGAAAGAAATGTCACGCCACATACAGGTAGAGTCTGCACTCACAGTGACCGGCTCTGCAGCTGACAAGAGGGTGACTGTAAAGCCGGGCGAAGAAGCTACTTTCGCAGTAGACCTGCTGAAGGCGATAGAAGGCGGTGCATCTGGCAATAAGAAAGCCGATGGCGTAGCCAAGGAGCTCGTAGCTGCCAAGGGGGCTGCCCTCGTAGTATCAGGCTCAAATGATCCTAACGTACAGACTGTAGTAAACGCTATCAACAAGGCGCTCGAAAGCTACGGTACTACCATCTCTGACTCTCAGACATACAATACCAAGAAAGGCTCTGACAAGGCTGCTGCTGACCTCCTGGCAGGTCTCGATGGCGGTACTATCAAGGCCGTGATCTTCTATCATAGCAATCCGCTGCTCACGCACCCACAGGCTGCCAAGCTGAAGGACGCTATCAAGAAGGCTGCTGTATCAGTATCATTCAGCGAGATAGCTGATGAGACATCTGAGGCTTGCGCTTACGTTTGCCCGGACAATCACTGGCTCGAGTCTTGGAATGACATCTCTCCAAAGACCGGCGTGTACAACATCACCCAGCCTACTATCACTAAGCTCTTCAATACACGCCAGGCACAGGAGACTCTCCTCGCATGGTCTGGCAATAACTCAAACTTCTACGACTACATCCGTGCCTATTGGGACAAGAACATCAGCGGCAAGCAGTCTAAGTTCACAGGCTTCAATGCCCTGTGGGATGTGACCGTACACGATGGTGAGCTGGTAGTAGAAGGCGACAAGACTGCTGTAGGCTCATGGACCGGTAACTTCACTGCTACTGCTGCTGACGCCGCTGCTGCTGTCACTGCTGCCTATGGCAATCTCGGCGATACACAGCTCAAAGTATATGAGTCTGTAGCGATCGGTGACGGTACCTGGGCTGGCAATCCATTCCAGCAGGAAAACCCGGACCCGATCACTAAGATCACCTGGGGCAACGTGGTCCTGACCTCTGTAAACTGGAGGAGGAAGAACAATATCAAGAACGACCTCGAGCTGAAAGACTACCAGCTCGTCAAGGTGACTGCAAACGGCCAGTCAGTGACCCTGCCTGCAGTAGCAGTACCTGGTATAGCTGATGGCACCTTTGCTATAGCAGTAGGCTACGGCAAGACAGTGACCAATGGCGCAGCCGGAGATGACCTGAAGGTAGGCAAGAACGTATATCCGCTCCTCGGCCTGCAGGGTGACCACTACTCATTCGTATCCAAGGCTACAGTAGAGATACTGAGCCAGGAGGAGAAAGTAGCGATCACCCAGTCTCACCACAATATCGTGCTGAAAGACCTCGGTGGTATCAAGAAGCGCCACATCGTAAAAGAAACGACGCTCCCTGAATACCTCAAGAGCCCTGACGCCGGCAATGAAGAGCGTAAGGAAATACTCGAAGAGCTGGTGACCCTGTACTACAAGCATGAGTACCCAGGCCACCACTGGAAGATGAACATAGACCTGAACTCTTGCATCGGTTGCGGTGCCTGCGTGACGGCTTGTAATATAGAGAACAACGTGCCTGTAGTAGGCAAGGATCAGGTGATCCGCTCACGCGAGATGCACTGGATGCGTATCGACCGCTACTTCACGTTTACCAAGATGGAAGAGAACGCTACAGACCCGGCAGACAAGAACGCACCAGCGCTCCCTGCAGAGGAGGTAGACGTAGTATTCCAGCCGATGCTGTGCCAGCAGTGCGACAATGCTCCGTGCGAAAACGTTTGCCCGGTAGCCGCTACTACTCACAGCAGCGAAGGTCTCAACCAGATGACCTACAACAGGTGCATCGGTACCCGCTACTGCGCAAACAACTGTCCATACAAGGTGCGTCGCTTCAACTGGTATGACTATCAGGCTGCTGACTCCTTTGATACTAAGCGCGTAGGCAAGATCTGGGGCAATGAAGGCCTTCTCTCTGACGCTACCCGCTCCCTGCATGAGCCTCTGGCCCGCATGGTGCTCAATCCGGATGTGACCGTACGCTCTCGTGGTGTGATCGAGAAGTGCTCATTCTGCGTACAGCGTACACAGGAGGGCAAACTCGCCGCCAAGAAGGAAAACCGTCCGCTGAAGGATGGCGAGGTGAAGAGCGCCTGCCAGACTGCCTGCCCTACAGATGCGATCATCTTTGGTGATGGCAATAACAAGGAGAGCGTAGTAGCCGGCCTGCTCCAGGACCCACGTACATTTGGCGTGATAGAGGAGATCCACACGATGCCAAACGTGACCTACCTGACCAAGGTGAGGAACCGTGAGGAAGAAGCTAAGGCAGCTACCAAGGAAGCATAAGGTATTAAGTAATTAGTATTAAGTATTAAGATAAAGTCGATAATAAAAGAGCAGAATAGCAAGTAGAAAGTATCAGTTGTATTCATCCCAATACTCAATACGCACTACTCAATACTCGCTCTGATAAAAACAAAAAAGATGCACGCTTACGAATCGGATTTTAGAGAACCGCTCATCAATGGTAATAAGAACTATACCATCATCACTGACGAGCTCGTAGCACCTACCGAGAAAACCTACACCGGATGGTGGCTGCTGCTGATCATCTTCGGCGCACTGGCCGGCCTCTTCGTTTTCAGCCTCGGCTGGACCGTATTCTTCGGTATCGGTGTCTGGGGTCTGAATAAGACAGTAGACTGGGCCTGGGATATCACCAACTTCGTATGGTGGATCGGTATCGGTCACGCAGGTACGCTGATCTCAGCTATCCTCCTGCTCTTCCGCCAGAGGTTCCGTACAGGTATCAACCGTGCAGCGGAGGCGATGACGATCTTTGCGGTGATATGTGCCGGTATGTTCCCGGTATTCCACATGGGCCGTGTCTGGAACGCATTCTTTATCTTCCCTTATCCTAATACACGTGGACCGCTCTGGGTTAACTTTAACTCACCACTCCTCTGGGACGTATTCGCGATCTCTACTTATTTCTCAGTATCACTCCTCTTCTGGTACTCTGGTCTCATGCCAGACTTCGCTACGATCCGAGATAGGTCCAAGGGCAAGACCAGGAAGATGATCTACAACATCCTTTCATTCGGATGGACCGGTACAGCCAAGCAGTGGCAGCGCTTCGAGTCTCTCTCCCTGATCCTCGCAGGCCTCTCTACACCACTCGTACTTTCCGTACACACTATCGTATCATTTGACTTTGCTACATCCGTCATCCCGGGCTGGCACACTACCATCTTCCCTCCATACTTCGTGGCAGGTGCGATCTTCTCTGGCTTCGCCATGGTGGAGACGCTGATGCTCATCGTGCGCAAGGTGTTTAAACTGGAAGACTATATCACTGTAAACCACATCGAGTCGATGAATAAGATCATCGTTCTTACGGGTTCTATCGTAGGTATCGCTTACATCACGGAGCTCTTCATAGCCTGGTATTCTGGCTACATGTATGAGCAGTTCGCATTCTACAATCGTGCACTGGGCAAGTACTGGTGGGCATACTTCATGATGATGAGCTGCAACGTGATCTCTCCGCAGGCATACTGGTTCAAGCCATTCCGCCGCAACCTTTGGATCACTTTCATACTCTCCATCTTCGTGAATATCGGTATGTGGTTCGAGCGTTTCGTGATCATCGTTACCTCCCTCGCAGATGACTTCCTGGTATCGAGCTGGGCATACTTCCAGCCATCATGGGTAGATATCTCGATCTTCATCGGTTCTATCGGCCTGTTCATGACCCTGTTCCTCCTGTTCTGCCGCTTCTTCCCTGTGATCGCTATCGCCGAGGTGAAGTCAGTATTCCGTACCTCATCTGCTACGGCCAAGGCTGAGCGTGCGAAGCAAGAAGGTCTGGCCAGCGGCGGTTTCGTAGGTCACACCACATTTGGTATCCTTGATAAAGACGCCAAGTAATAAATCAGTAAATAGTAAATCAGTAATTCTGTAAATAAGGAAAAGATGGGTGCAGTAAAACAAAGCAACAATTTCGTACTCGGTCTCTGGGATCATGAGGAGGTATTCCTCCACGCTATAGAGCACATCCGCCACGATGGCCTGGAGATATATGAGACGCTGACGCCATTCCCGGTACACGGCCTGGAGAATGCACTCGGCTATCGCGAGACGAGGCTCCACACAGCCGGTTTCCTCTTTGGTGCTACCGGTACCACACTCGCGCTGTCATTCATGACGTGGGTGATGGCTTTCAACTATCCTCTGAACTTTGGTGGTAAGCCATACTGGCCGCTGCCATCCTTCATACCGATCACCTTTGAGCTCACGGTCCTCTTCTCAGCATGGGGCATGGTACTCACATACTGCGTGCGCAATAAGCTGATCCCTGGCTATGTACCGCGCATCTATGAGCCACGCACTACGGATGATCGTTTTGCACTCGTATTTGATATCGAGGGCAAGTCTGCAGAGGAGATCGAGAAGATCAAGTCTCTCTGCAATGGCAATGGTGCAGTAGAAGTAAAGAACCGCACTTTCAAAGACGGCGAATAAGCACCCACGTAGAGACGCAATATTTTGCGTCTTCACAAATGACGATGGAACCTCTGAAGTAAAAAGAAAAGAAAGAAGCTCAATAAGAATAAGATAATGAGAAAGCAAATCATAAACGTAGCACTGGTAGCAGCCTCTCTGACCCTGCTGTCATCATGCGGTTTTGACCCCAAGACGCCTGGCCGTGTATACATGCCGGACATGACCTACTCAAACGCGCTGGAGACCTACGCTCCGAGTGTGATACTGAATGAGGATGGTGACTCCGTATCTACGCGCAAGCCTGTAGCAGGCACCATCCCACGCGGCTGGATACCTGCAGATGAGAAGATCCGTACTAATGAGGCATACCTCATGTCTTATATGTCAAAGAGCTACTTCACTCATGCTGCTGACAAGTGGCAGGAGGAGTATGACAAGGCTGCAGCATCTCTCAAGGATCCGCTGGAGTACACAGAAGAAAACAAGGCCGCAGGTGCCAAGCTTTACAATACTCATTGCATCAACTGCCACGGTGCAACAGGCAATGGCCAGGGCAACCTCGTGGTACTTGAAGACGGATCTGATGGCCCATACACCTCCGTACCACCAGACTACAAGAAGAGGCTGCCTGAGATCAAGGATGGCAATATCTTCTACTCTGTCAGCTATGGCAAGGGCATGATGGGCGGCTACGGCTACTCACTCAATGTGACCGAGAGGTGGCAGGTGATACACTACATCAAGAGCCTGGCCGGCATAGACGGTGCAGCTACCGGTGCAGGTACGCCTAAGGAAGAAGAAAAAAAAGACGGTGCTAAAGCAGAAGCTCCAAAGGCTGACGCAAAAAAGAAAGGATAATCCTGGAAAACGTAAAAGAGAAACAAAGACAGCAGATCACAAGTAATTTATAAAGACATGGTAGAAAAATTTGAATTTGACAGCAAGCTAAAAAAGAACCTCTTCATCATGATGGGGGTGGGGCTGCTCGGCCTGATATGGGCTTTCTTTGCCAATGGCGTGCATGACAATCACAGCCGTTTCTGGTCAAATATCCTCCTCAATACCTACTACTTTACCGGTATGGGTATCTTTGGTATCTTCTTCGTCTCGGCCAATCAGCTCGGCTACTCTGGCTGGATCACGCTGGTCAAGAGGGTTTACATGTCACTCTCCGGCTTCGTAGTGATCGGCGCGGTATTCGCGGCTATCATCGTAGGCGGTGTATGGGGTGGCTACCACAATCTGTATGAGCACTGGTCTCTGGAGGCAAACATGAAGGAACTGCCAAACGTAAAGCAGGCATTCTTCAATAAGGGCTTCTGGACTGCACGCGTGGTGATCTACTTCACACTGTGGATCCTCGTAGGCAAGGCTGTGATCAATGCGATCAATGCAAAGAACATCGGTGATCAGAAGGTCTACAAGCGCTCTAAGCTCATGGCTGCCCTTTGGATCGTGGTATTCGCGGTATCTGAGTCATTCGTGAGCTGGGATATGGTGATGAGCCAGGACCCACACTGGTACTCTACACTCTTCGGCTGGTACAATTTTGCCAGCTACGGTTGCGGCGGATTCGCCATGGCTATCCTGCTCGTGATCTTCCTGAAGGGCCGCGGCTACCTGCAGCAGGTAAACGAAAACCACATCCACGATATGGGCAAGTATATGTTTGCTTTCTCCATCTTCTGGACTTACCTGTGGTTCTCCCAGTTTATGCTCCAGTGGTATGCTAACCTCCCTGAAGACACTAACTACTGGGTCAAGAGGTTTGACGTTCCTACGTTCAAGTTCACAATCTTCCTGGCACTGACGATCAATTTTGGTGCACCGCTGCTGCTCTTCATCAAGAGGGGGGCAAAGCGTAACCTGAAGGTAGCTGCATTCATCGCAGTACTCGTGATCTTCGGTCACTATGTAGACTTCTTCAATATGACCATGTTCGAGCCAAACCTGCTGCCAGCTGGCCAGGAGGAGTGCTGCAAGAAGGGTGAAGGCAAAGAAGAGAAGAAGGAAGCTGCCCTGGCTGCTACCGGTACTGCTCTCTATGCTGAGGCCAAGACCACTGAAGACAAAACTGCTGTGAAGGAAGAAAAGCCTTCTACAGACAGCAAGGTAGAAGAAGGCAAGTCAGCCAACGAAGCTGCTGCACAGACAGAAGGAGAAGCTAAAGAAACAAAGGCTGAAGAAGCTAAGGGTGGCGAGAAAGCCTGCTGCGCCGGTATGGGCAAAGGCGAGTGCAAAGAACACATGGCTGCCTGCAAGGAAGGTGAAGGTAAGGAAGGAGAGGAGGCTTGCGGCGGTCGTCAGACCAAGGCATCTCTCGGTCTGCCTGAGCTGCTGACTTTTGTTGGCTTCCTCGGTATGTTCCTCTTCATGTTCTTCAATGAGTTCTCTAAGGATAGCACTTTCAATGAAAATGACCCTTATCTCAAGGAGAGCCTCCGTCACCACGTAGAGTACGCATAAAATACTGGACTCGTTATATTTGCATCAGACCAGAAAACGGATAGTAATAAAACTTAGTTGTAGTAGTAGATTTAGAAATTAAGGAAATCAATAAAGAAAAATCATGTTAGCATTTGTCACTTTTGCATTGATCGTATTGTTCTTCACAGTATTGGTGCTCATAGGCAAGACCAATGAACTGTCTGAAGACATAGCCGGCAAGGGCATGAATTATGACGCCAAAAGCAAGTGGAACGGATACCTGCTCCTCGGCTTCGTCATAGCGTTCTTCATCAGCATCGTCTATCAGGTCAAGCTCCTGGCACCTATCATGATACCAAAGCCGGCCTCCTACCACGGTGAGAAGACGGACAACCTGTTTTATGTGACGCTGTTCTTCATGACCATCGTTTTCATCCTGACTCAGTTTGCCCTTTTCTACTTTGCCTACAGGTACAATCAGAGCAAGAACAAGAAAGCATACTTCTACTCTCACAATAACAAGCTGGAGGTGATCTGGACAGTGATCCCGGCCATCGTTCTCGCAGTACTCGTAGTAATGGGTATGAGGGTATGGTTCCAGATATTTGATGTAGAGTCTCGTGACAAGAATGCCCTCGTAGTAGAGGTCACTGCCAAGCAGTTTCAGTGGATGGCCCGCTATCCGGGAGCTGATGGCAAGTTTGGCCATCGCATACAGGATACAGCGCACATCACCCCGACCAATGAGCTCGGTATAGACTGGACTGATCCAAACAGCCACGACGACTTCTGGTCTGACAAGCTGGTATTCATCAAAGACAAGCCGGTACTCGTCAAGCTCGGTGCACTGGACGTGATCCACTCTTTCTACCTGCCTCACTTCCGTGTCAAGATGGACTGTGTGCCAGGTATCCCTACCCAGTTCTACTTTACACCGAAATATACCACTGAGGAGATGCGCGATTATCTCAAGACCCTCCCATGGTGGAATACCATCAACCCTGAGACTGGTGAGCCTCGCTGGAAGACCTTCAAGTATGAGCTCGCTTGTACTGAAATCTGCGGCCGCTCTCACTATGGTATGCAGAAGGAGGTAGTGGTAGTAAAAGACCAGGCAGAATACGACGAGTGGATGAAGAAGCAGTCTCCTATTTACGCAGCACCAAAGGCTGAAGGTACAGCTAGCGACTCTACAGCAGCTCCGGCTACCGCAGCGAGTGATAGCACAGCCAAAGAAACTGCAAAGACAGGCAAGCCAGTAGCAGAACTAGTAAAGAAATAAGAATCATAAACTAAAAATAGCAGTGCTATTTTGCACACTAATAAATATCAATAAGAAGTAGACATGAGTGCTCACACAACAACAACAGCCGACGTACACGGGCATGTGGATACAGGCCACATCCACGGCCATGACCACCATCACGAGCCTACCTGGATGGAGACTTATATCTTCTCCACAGATCACAAGACGATCGCCAAGCAGTTCCTCATCACAGGTATGTTCTGGGGTATCGTAGGTGGTTTGCTTTCTGTGCTTTTCCGTCTGCAGCTCGGCTGGCCTAATGATACTTTCCCTTTCCTGGAGTCATTCCTGGGCAAGTGGGCAGAAGGTGGCAAGATCAGCAATGAGTTTTACCTCGCTATGGTCACCATGCACGGTACCATCCTCGTGTTCTTCGTACTCACGGGCGGTTTGTCAGGTACATTTGCAAACCTGCTGATACCATACCAGATCGGCGCGCGTGATATGGCCTCAGGCTTTATCAATATGCTCTCATATTGGTTCTTCTTTGCTGCATC
>CAZNDJ010000039.1:0-27791 GCA_964571705.1 uncultured Chitinophagaceae bacterium | reverse complement strand
ACTGGTACACTACTATCTACCAGAATCTCGTATTCCGTGCGTCAGCCAAATTTGGTTTCCTCGGTACATATAACTCTCAACTGGGCTTATCTCCGTTTGAGCGCTTTGAGGTAGGTGGGGATGGTATCAGCACCTACTCTATATTGGGCAAGGAGATCGTGCGTCTGCGTGGTTATGACGTGATCAGCCCGACATCACCGCCTGCCACTATAGCTGGTGCGGCTATCTTCAATAAGTTTACTGCCGAGATCCGCTATCCTATCTCGCTCAATCCATCTGCTACGATCTTTGCGCTCGCCTTCCTGGAGGGTGGCAATACATGGCAGAATATTAAGGACTATCGTCCGTATATGCTCAATAAGTCAGTTGGTATCGGTGTGCGTGTGTTCCTGCCTATGTTTGGTCTGCTCGGTCTGGACTATGGCTTCCCGCTGGACAAGGTCATCTACAGCAACGGAGGCAAGGCCAACGCAAACGGTCGTATCAATATCGTCCTCGGTCAGGAACCAGAATAGGTCTGGTGGCATCAAGTGCCAGCAAATAATATAGTAAAGGCTCAGCTATCCGGCTGGGCTTTTTCATTGCATCAAACTTTGAGTAGGGGGGCAACGTTGGTTTAGTTATTGTCTTGCCAGGAGATGTATTGCCCCTTTATTTTATGGCTCCCAAGCGTCTGTGATTTGGGTCAAGGCACTGGATCATATCCATGTCCTCCCCACGGGTGGCAAGACAAGATACGTTTGATAGTGAGGTAGCTGCCTTTGATAGGGCCGTGCTTTCGCAGGGCCTCGATACCATATTGGCTGCAGGTAGGAGTATAGCGGCATGTACGTGGCAGGTGCGGTGATATCAGTAGCTGATAGCCGCGGATGAAATACACCAATAGCTGCGAAAAGAAACTGCCGATAGCGGATAGCATGATGCTAAGATAAGACGAAATGACTGGCCCGCGTATTGCAGCGGGGATCTGAATTAAAGGCCGTTAAAGGAAATACCAAGCGACCATTCATTAGCCGATGGGCCACGACCTTGCTTAAATACGCCTAATAATCCGTAGTACCCTACTATATTGAAGCTACTATAGCCGATACGCAGTGTAGGTCCCATACGGAAGAGGTTGAAGTCCCCATACGGCTTCTCTTTGATATTGTAATGAGGATTTTTGAAAACAATCTTGGTATAGGCATCTACCTTTATCCCAAACTTGAAGCCGATATTGAACTTCCATACCTGGTCCAGTTTATCTTTGTTGGTGCGGATACGGAGCTCCAGTGGCACATCTATCCAGGTTTCGGTCAGTTTATTGATCTTGATCGAGTCATGGTAGTTTGCCACAGGATAGGGATGGAAGCGGGCCCCACTGCCTGCAGAGTCAGTCAGGCGTGAGTTGCTATAGATATTGACCCAGCTGATACCTGCACCCAGTGCAAAGCTCACCCGTGACTTCTTGATCTGGATATCATACATCCCATACAGATTCAGGCCACGGGAGTACCACTGTGTCTTCATGCCATTCTCACCCTTGTGGATCCAGTTGGTCGCATTCAGGTCCAGCACCAGGCGGTCCTTTGGCACATTCATCACGTATGGCTTCTTTTCCTTCTTGATAGCCTTATTGAGGTTTGTGCTATCAGCCTGTGCCCAGGCATTAGCTATGGATATGACCATTATGAGGACCGTCAATACTTTCTTCATCAAACTACAGTTTTTGGGTGCGCTAAAGTAACACAATTAACGAAAATGCCCGCCAGCCATGGCGTCTAACGTCAAATGCCTCCGGGGATTGTATTTCATTAACAGATTTTGCGTGGCAGTCAGTGGTTTAGTCCATTTACACTGGTTTGTGCTACCTTGCGGCCTGTATATGAGGTTTTGTGTCATTTTTTGCTTATTGCTGGTAGCTCATACTGCCGGTGCTGCCCGTATTTCGCACCTGACCATTTGCAGCAGGGAGCACAGTCGCTTCACGCTCTATCTGGATGGCCAGCGTCAGAATCCTCAACCTCTCGACAGCATCCGTGTCTTAAATCTCTCCAGGGAATTTTATCACCTGCGCATCGAGTTTGAGGACACACTTTTGAAACCAATAGACAAAAATAGTTTTCAGCTGACTGATGCTGGTGGTCGCTCCGTAGATGTCCGCTACGATCTGCATCGGAATAGAAAGGGTGATATGGTGTTCACCTTTATCTCTCAAACCATCTGGCCGGTATGGATAGATCCTTCCAAGCCTGAGCCGAAGCCCTTTCCCGGATCGATAGAGGCAGCAGTGCAGCAGCGCAGAGCAGCCACTAAGGGCCAGAATGACAAAGGAGCGGAAAAGGTAGTACCGGCCCCGGCATGGATAAATAAGAATTGTACCGATTCTTCTCTGAGCAAAGAGGATTTTAGCCAGGCTCTTCAGGCAATCGGAGCCGTGCGAAATGACACTATCCGGATGGCCACTATCAGGCAGATCATCTCCTCCAATTGTATTTCGGTCAATAATCTCCTGGATATCCTGAGATTATTTTGCAAGACGGATGAAGAAAAACTGGATCTGGCGGGTTATTCATTTCCGCATATCGTAAACCGGGGCATATTTTTCAAGGTAAAATACGAACTCGATAATCCGGATAGTTTTGAAAAACTTATGAAGAAGGTCTGGAAGTTTGATTAGCCTTTGGTTTAGTTTATCCCAGATACTTTCCCTCTATAGGCATGCGGCGTCCCATGCCAAAGGCTTTTGGCGAGATGCGTAGGATAGGGGGAGCCTGGTAGCGCTTCCACTCGTTCATATTGACCATGCGCAGGATCCGGTCCACAAGCGCCTTGTCAAAGCCCTGTGCCACCAGTTCCTTGGGCCCTTGGCGCTGCTCTATGTATTGGTACAGCACCTTATCCAGTACATCATATTCAGGTAGTGAGTCGGAGTCCTTTTGACCAGGGCGCAACTCGGCGCTTGGCGCCTTAGTGATAATATTTTCGGGGATCACCTCGCTTTTCCTGTTGATGTAACGGGCCAGTTCGTACACTTGTGTTTTGTACACATCTCCCAGTACTGCCAGGCCACCGCACATATCGCCATAGAGTGTGCCGTAGCCTACGGCAGCTTCACTCTTATTGGTCGTATTGAGCAGTATGTAGCCAAATTTATTGCTCATAGCCATCAGCAGGGTACCACGGACGCGGGCCTGCAGGTTTTCTTCTGCCACATTGGGTGGCAGGTCCTTGAAAAATGGATGCAGGGTCTTCAGGTAACTTTGAAACGGTTCCTCTATCGCAATGATCTCATGCGGGGAGCTGAGGTTTTTGACCAGTGCCAATGAGTCATCTACAGAGTGGCCGCTCGAGTAGGCTGATGGCAGCAGGACGGAGAGTACATTGTCTTTACCCAGGGCCTCGACAGCCAGGCACAATACCAATGCCGAGTCTATACCGCCGCTCAGGCCAAGTATGGCTTTTTTGAAGCCCAGCTTGGCGAAGTAGTCACGGATGCCCAGTACCAGGGCGTCATGTATGAGTGCTATAGAGGCTGGCAGTTCAAACTGTGCGGTGCTTTGTACCTCATCTACCTCGACTACACTTACCTCTTCTTCAAAGAATGGCAACTGGGTCACGAGCTCACCACCTGCGCCCACTACCACAGAGCCACCGTCAAATATCAGCTCAGTCTGCGCGCCTACCTGATTGACATAGACCATGGGTAATTTGTACCGCTCGCAGTTTGAGCGTACGGTGTTCATCCGTTCGTGGTATTGCTTATAGCTGAAAGGGGAGGCAGAGAGATTGACCATCAGGTCCGGCTTCAGTTTGATCAGCTCATCCATCGGGGAGGCTACGTAGAGCGGGTTTTCATTGCCCACATTCCATATGTCCTCACAGATGGTGATAGCGAGTTTGCGCCCTTTGAATTCTACTAATCCAAAAACAGTATTGGGCTCGAAATACCTGTACTCGTCAAAAATGTCATAAGTAGGTAGCAGCGTCTTGTGAACCACTTTTTGAACCTTACCTTCATAAAGAAACCAGGCGGAATTGAAAAGGTCTTTACCCTCGGCGCGCGGATTTCTGGCAGGGGCACCTACCACTGCAGCTACAGTCATGGTATGCTGCGCGATCTCTTCTACAGCCTCGCGGCATTTATCTATATAGTCGTCAAATTCCAGAAAATCCCGGGAGGGATATCCGCACACCCCCAGCTCGCTGAAAACTACCAGCTCCGCACCTTGTGCCTCAGCTGTCTGAATTGCTGCTATGATCTTGTCCGTGTTTGCACGGAAGTTGCCCACATGGATATTTAGCTGGGCGAGTCCTACTTTCATATACTGTCGTTAAAACATCGCGCCTATGCTCAGGAGCACATTGCGCACTACGATGGGATCTTTCTTAGGATTTACAGAGGTGTCTTTCATCTGGTTCACAAAGCCATTGTGGTAATGTATGGCAAAAAATACCGAGGTCTTGTCATTGATCACATATTCCATACCACCACCTACGCTGAGGCGGAAGTCAAATATCTGGTACCGGAAATCGGGTATAAGCTTCTGTACATCATTATCAGCGCGCAGGACATTCTCTTTTGATATACTCACTACAGAGGATGGTATCCCCGCTGTATTCACCGCATCACTATAGTTGGCACGCGCAGTTACGTTAAAGACAAAAGAACCACCCAGCTCACCAAACAGAATGTACTTATCTTTAAAAGGGTTAGTCTTCAGCTTCAGGAAGATCGGCAGCATCACGTAGTTGGTATTGTATCGCTCCAGCACTGTTTTGCCGCCAGAGAGTATTTTAAATGTATCGCGACCTTTGACACCTGCCATATCCATGCCGCCAAAGATACCTGTAGAAAGCGCGTAGTTCTGGTCTTTGAAATAGTATTCTACTTTGAGGCCATAGGTCATGCCGTATCCTGCCACACCTTTGTCGATGTCTTTGCCCATTGGTTTCATCCATGATACGCCTGGTGCTGCAAAGATGCCGAGCTTCACTTTGTCACTGATACTGAATGCCTGAATGGTCATGCAGGCGATAGCAATGAATAGTACTACTTTCTTCATAGAGATGGTTTGATTTTGCTATGTAAAGGTGCTGTTTTTATCCGAATAAACCACATCACGTATAGGGTGCTACTTTCATCCCCTTGCGTATGATATATGCATGCCAAAGCAGGAAGGCAGCCACAGTGCGGTATGGCCGCCAGTTGTTAGCCATCAGTTCTATCTCCTCCCTGCTGGTGGTGGCAGGCAGTGACTTTATAGCCTTCACACTATTGATCAGTGCAATGTCTCCCAGGGGGAATAGGTCACAACGGTGCAGTACCATCATCAGGTAGACATCGGCGGTCCACTGGCCTATTCCCTTCACTGCGGTCAGCTCACGGTGTATCTCCTCATTGGATAGCCGGTGAAATGAGTCCAGCTGCAGCCGTCCATCCAGGACATGAGTAGCGAGGTCGCGTACATAGATCATTTTTTGCCGGCTGAAGTAGCAGGCTTTCAATTCTTCATCCGTGAGTGCCAGTATTTTCTTCGGAGTGATGGCGCCTGTCTTTTCTACCAGCTTGTCCAGTGCGGCGCGCGCAGAGGCGAGCGATACCTGCTGCTCCAGTATGATATGCACGAGCGTGGCAAAGCCCTCGCTACGCGACCATAGCGGGGGATAGCCATGGCTACGTATGATCCCTCGCAGATGTGGGTCCTTACGCCCCAGTTTATCACATATACTATGAAAATCCACCTCTGAGAATGATGCATCTTTCATAACATAAGATTAATAAATGTGCGTAGCCTGACCATATAATGTGCATATCTGGCGTGTTAATGATTGCTTAACCTTCCCGAAACGATTTGGCCTTTTGCCGTAGGTACTTTTGCCGCCATAATAATCCACCGAAGAATGTTACAAAGATCTACACTCCTCGTGCTCCTGTCTGTCATTTGGGCTCAGCTGGCTATAGCCGGAGGCACCCTGTCCGGACACGTCACGGATGATAAAAAGCAAGGTGTAATAGGGGCGATAGTCATGCTGGATAGTAGTGCTACCTATGCGGCTCAGACTGACTATGATGGCAACTATCGCATAGAAAATATTCCTGCGGGCGTGCACCATCTGCGTATCAGCTATATATCATATACTAGTGTAAATGGCCCTATCACCATACATGAAGGTGAGAATGCCAAAGATGTCCAAATGGTGCCGGAGGCGCAAACCATCAAAGAGGTAACCGTAAAAGAGACGCGCCGACACAATACGGAAAACGCCGTGAATATAGAGATCCGTAAGGCTAACAGTATTGTGAGTGGCATCTCGTCCGCACAGATACAGAAGACGCAGGACCGCAGCGCTGCAGATGTGGTAAAGCGTATCCCTGGTGTCACGATCATAGATGGTCGCTTTATCAATATACGTGGACTGAGCGACAGGTACAATAACGTTTTTCTCAATGATGCCGGAGCGCCTAGCTCTGAGGCTGACCGCAGGGCTTTTTCTTTTGATGTCATACCTAGTGGCATGATAGAGCGCATCCTGATCTACAAGACACCCTCTGCCGAGCTACCGGGAGATTTTGCCGGAGGCATGGTGAAGATATATACACCAGCCATGCCCGATCGCAACTCTGTGTCAGTCAGCTATACCACTTCTTTCAGGGAGGGCAGCACTTTCCAACCATTTTTTAGCTCGGCAGGTAGCAAGACGGACAATCTGGGTTTTGATAACGGTTATAGAAATCTTCCATCTGGTACGCCTTCATACATCCAAAAGAATAATCCTAACATAAGTGGTATCACTAAGGCCTTCAATAATGACTGGGCGATCAACCGTGGCCAGGCTATACCCGACCAGCGTGCTGCATTTACATTCCAGCGCGTAGTCAGGAAAGGCCAGTTTCAATTTGGCAACACCACAGCCGTCACCTATACCAATACTCAATCTACCTATCTGGTGCAGCGTGCCGACTATGACTCCGTAGGCAAAAACATGTCTCAATCTGACACCGTGAGCACGCGCACAGTATATGCCGGCCTGATGGAGAATATGGCTTTTAAATGGGGTGGCCACCAGATAGAGGTCAAAGCTTTGCTCAATCAGATGGGTATGTCTCAGACCACACTACGAGGCGATACCTTCAACGGTAAAAACGAGCGCTTTTACGCAGAATATTATCAGCAGCGTACCACAGCGCTGGCACAGTTGGCCGGTGGTCACCACTTCAATGAGGAGGCTACGGTATATAACTGGAATGTGAGCTATGCCTACAGCGCGAGAAAGGAGCCGGATTTTAAAAGGATCAAGTTTGCTTATAACCCTTTTGACTCAGTGTACAAAGCGCAGATCGCAAACGTAGTGGATCCGGTGAATGGTGGTGGCCGCTTCTATTCCGACCTCCGTGAGCACGTTTTCTCTTTCAATCATGGCATCAAGCAAAAGATTAAGGCTGGCAGATACGAGTTTGAGCTATCAGCGGGAAACTACATCGAATATAAAACCAGAAGCTTTGCAGCACGCCTCATCGGATACACTATCAAACCGAGCGCACAGGCACAGCAGCTGCTGGAGCAGCCGCTGCCTGCTATATTTGCTCCTACTGCAGTCGGCGAGCCTAGCAATTTTCGCCTGGATGAGATCACTAGTCCATCCGATGCATATAAAGCTCAGAACCTGCAGGCAGCTACCTACGTCAATTTTGTTTTCCCGGTGCGCGATATCATGAAAATTATAGTAGGAGCTAGATATGAGTATAACAGGCAATCTCTGCAGAGCCATGTGAACCTGGACAGTGTCAGCCCAAGCATCGTGACGCACTTTGTATTGCCATCATTCAATGCGGCCTTTAACGTGCACAAAAATATGCTGGTGCGGGCGGCCTATGGCATGACGGTAAACAGGCCGGAGTTTCGCGAGTGGTCTCCGTTTTACTTCTACGACTTCCAGATGAGCGCGGGTAACTATGGTTCATTGTTCCCTACGGTATTTTCACCTAATGGTACAGTACTCAATGTGGCAAAGATCCAGAACGTGGACCTGCGCTATGAGTTCTATCCGTCGCCAGGAGATATGGTACACGTGGGAGGCTTCTTCAAATATTTCAAAGACCCTATACAGCAGGTCATCACACCTACGGGTGGTACAGATAGCAGAGGTTTCACCTACATCAATGGAGATCATGCCTACACTGCCGGCGCCGAGATAGACATTCGCAAAAATCTCGGCTTCATGCAGCATGCCAGCAAAAATATCATGGCTGATTTTAACCTGGTCTTCAATGCTGCATATATCTATTCTAAACTCTATCTGCCGGATCTGCCATCTCTGAGCCGCACTACACAGCTGCAGGGCCAGTCACCATACATAGTCAATGCCGGCATCTACTATCAGAATGACAGCATAGGCCTGCAGGCGTCACTGCTATACAATGTATCGGGCCCGCGCATTTACGCTATAGGAAATGAGTTCTACCCCAATATAGGAGAGATGCCTAAGCACAGCCTGGACTTTACTTTGTCCTATACTATCCTGAAGCACCTGACCTTTATGGTAGCTATACAGGATATAGTAGGCCAGCCATCGCGTCTGGTACTGGACATAGACCGCAATGGCAAGTTTGATACAAAGCACGGCCTGGACCGCGACATCCGCAGCTATGTGATGAATAGGTACTACTCCGTAGGAGTCAGGGCCAGATTCTGATGCGGTATGATCTCATTTAATGCAAAGGAAATCCTGCGGGTCTCCGAAGGTTAGCGCATCGTTACACGCGCGTTATCACAGCGGAAGGAGTACTTTCATCGATATGTGCCGTGGCAGTGCATAACTCACGATGACTATAACCGAAACATCATTTCAGGTTAAGAATTCGATAACACTAGAGAAGGACTTTTGCTGGCACAAAACAAAGCACAATGAAAAAGATTTATCAAGCACTCTCTTCCTGCCTGCTGGCGCTCGGATTTGCCGGCGCGGTGTCAGCGCAGTCATTTACCAAGGTGACAGTACAGGATAGTATCTCTACCGATACACACTGGACCAATGACCGCCAGTACCTGCTCAAAGGATACGTATATGTGACAAATGGCCACACCCTGACCATAGATGCGGGTACAGTGATACGTGGGGACAAGCAAACAAAGGGCGCACTCATAGTAGAGCGCGGCGCCAGGATCATGGCTATGGGCACAGCCTCTCAGCCGATCGTATTCACTTCTAATGAGGCCCTGGGCAACCGCTCATACGGTGACTGGGGTGGCGTGATACTCTGTGGCAAATCTCCCAATAACTGGGCATCAGGTACTGCACAGGTAGAGGGCGGCCCACGCTCACTCTACGGCGGCACAGACCCTCACGACAACTCCGGTGAGATGCACTATGTACGTATCGAGTTTCCGGGTATCGCCTTCTCTCCAAACAATGAGGTGAATGGCCTTACCTTCTGCTCTGTAGGTGATGCTACACAGATAGATCATATACAGGTATCATACTCCGGCGATGACTCTTATGAGTGGTTTGGTGGCAATGTGAATACTAAGTACCTCGTGGCACTGGGTACATGGGATGATGACTTTGACAATGACTGTGGCTATGCAGGCTACAATCAGTATGGTATCTCCCTGCGCGATCCATATGCGGCTGACAACTCCGGCTCAAAGGCATGGGAGTCTGACAGCTACCAGAATGGTACCCACACCGGCCTGAATGGTGATGTGATGCCTACACAGCCAGTATTTAGCAACTATACAGTAGTAGGTCCACTGGTGCAGCCGGGCTCTACGGCTTATGATCCACAGTTTGTTTCTGCATTGCAGATGCGTCGCGGCAGTTCTATGAGCCTGCTCAATAGCGTAGTAGTAGGATACCCTGCCGGCCTGCTCATAGATGAGTCTGACTCTACCGCATTCGGCTCTACTATCGCAAATCTGGTGAGCGGCAATGCAGAATTTAAAAACAACGCCATAGCAGGTATACAGCTGAATGGTGCCGGTGGCGGCAAGGAAGTAGTATTGGTATATAACGGTGCCCGCTCTCTGACCCCTACCAACCTGGCCAGCCCTGATACTACAGGTAGCGGCATATTCTCTTTCGGTCCGTGGACTGGCCCTTGGGCTTTCCTGAAGGATGCAGCTAATAAGAATAAGATCTACGCAAATGAGCAAAACGGTCTCCGCATCCAGAATCCATTCAACCTGTCCAATCCTGATTTCACTCCGACTAGCACCTCTCCTATATCATACAACTCTACAGCCCTCCCATCATATGTGACAGCGGGTGGTACACTGGACCCATTCAGCAATGGCAAACTGTATCCATATGATCCTACCAAGCCGATCAATACTGATACCACCGGCCTTTTCATCAACTACAATGCTCCTAACCTGCTGCCAAACCTGACCAGCAACAAACTGAGCAGCAGCTTCTTTACCCCGGAGAATCACATCGGCGCGCAGAACTACAATACCGCAAAGTGGACTGCAGGATGGACCAACTGGGACCCGAATAACACAGACTACGATAGCCGCTCTGCCTCTACGGGCATCGCTAACTACAATGAAGAGAAACTCTACCTGCAGGTATCTCCAAACCCGGCTCAGAACGAAGCTGTACTCGGATACGCTCTGGCTGCAAACTCTGACCTCAACATCACTATCTATGATATGATGGGCCAGCAGGTGAAAACTATCCTCGACGAGAAAAATGTAGCTGCCGGCAAGTATGCTTTCAAATTTGAAACTGCTGACCTGAGCACAGGTGTGTACATCATCAATGTGACCACAGAGACTGCACACGCCGCTATCAGGCTGGCTGTGAAGTAAGAATACGATTTGATCTCTCTCCTTCAGCCCTTGCCCTGAAAAGGCAGGGGCTTTTTACTATATAGCAGGAGGGTGGGGGTTTGGGAAAAATCAATACTTTTGGATACAAATAAGCAGACATGGCAGAAGCTATCAGACTAGGCCGTATGACGGATACAATGGAGGAAGGATTTGTGGCGGAGATCAATGTGAAGGTAGGCGATACCGTAAAAGTAGGCGACGCAGTAGCCGATATAGAAACAGACAAGGCGACACTCCCCCTGGAGTCATATTACAACGGCACGATACTGCATATAGCAGTAAAGAAAGGAGATACACTGCCTATCAACTCGCTGGTAGCCATAGTGGGCAAACCGGGAGAAGATTTCTCTGCGCTGCTCAGTGATGCAGGTGCCTCTGCACCCAAGAAGGAAGAAAAGACCGAGGCCCCCTCACAGCAGGCTGCTGAGAGTAAAGCGCCTGTCCAGCAGGCCACTACCGCCGCACCGGTACAGCAGCCGGCAGCTACTGCTCCGGCAGTGACTGCGGAGGACGGCCGTGTGAAAGCATCTCCACTCGCCAAAGCCATAGCTAAAGAAAAGGGCATAGACCTCTCTAAGGTAAACGGCTCCGGAGAGGAAGGCCGTATAGTAAAGAAAGACCTGGAGAATGTGAGTGCCACTCCGGCAGTAGCGGCACCGGCAGCCAGGATATATACCGGCCAGGAATCTTACACTGATACCAAGGTATCTCAGATGCGCAAGAGCATAGCCAAGCGCCTGACACAATCCAAGAATGACAATCCGCACTTCTACCTCACCGTAGATGTCAATATGGACAAGGCCGTAGCCCTGCGCACAGAGCTGAATAACCTGCTGCCAGCCAAGGTCTCTTTTAATGACTTTGTGATCAAGGCGGTGGCGCTGAGCCTGCGCCAGCATCCGGCTGTGAATAGCTCATGGCTGGGGGATACGATCCGCCGCTATAGCCACATCCATATCGGTATGGCGGTGGCAGTAGACGAGGGTCTGCTGGTACCGGTCATTAAGTTTGCAGATAATAAGAGTATCTCTGATATAGCAGCCGAGGCAAAGACATGGGGCGAGAAAGCCAAGAGCAAGAAACTGCTCCCGGCAGACATGGAGGGCAGCACCTTTACTATCTCTAACCTGGGGATGTTTGGCATAGAAGAGTTCACCGCGATCATCAATGAGCCAAATGCCTGCATCCTGGCTGTAGGTGCCATACGCCAGACGCCGATAGTGGTGAATGGTGAGATCAAGGTAGGCAATATGATGAAGCTCACGCTCTCATCCGATCACCGTGCAGTAGATGGCGCTGTAGGCGCCAAATTTATGCAGACGCTGAAACAGATGCTGGAAGAGCCGATGAGGATCTTCATCTGATCACTCAGAAGATACGAAAACAAAAAAGCGGCTGAGTAGCCGCTTTTTTTGTTCTTGCTAATGAAAAATCTTAGTCGAGTATGATGTCTACTACCGAGTTGATCGGGATGAAGACACCACCGCGCAGCACGATAAATTTATCGGTACGGGCCCATACGCGTGATACGATCTCGCTCTGGCCTTCTTCGGTATTGAATATGATGCGGACATTATTGTAATAATTATTGCCCATCAGCATCGCCATATATAGTTTTTGGTCTTTCATTTTGATCCTCTCCTGTGTGTGTGAATTTGTTTCGTTTTTAAAGGTCACTTTCAGCAGGTCGTTTGTCTCTATTCTTTTAGCAGCACCCATTGTAATACTTTTTACGGCCATACGGCCTACAGTTAAAAAATACTTTCTTCTATCAAGGGTGATATGTCGGGAGGGCGTCGGGGGGTATGCTTTCTTATACGCAGCGGTGCGGAAAAGGTTTTACAAATCGCAGGAAAAAATAAAAGGCAAGCACTGTAAATCAGGCTGATCACTCTCTGAGCAGCACCTGTATGGTCTGGCGGGATATCTGGCGCAGCAGGATGTCTTTGTCCTTTGTGAGCCGGTCTATGATGCCTGTATTATAGTGGCGTATAGTGAGTAGTGTCAGCTTCTCATTGCGCACTATCTGAAAGTCATCTTGCAGCTCCTCTATGATGTTTTCTATCTTCTCCTTCTTGGTATCTACGCAGATGGAGAAGCTGATCGCTGCATTCTGCATCATATTGATACGCAGGCGGTGTGCGGCGAATACTGAGAATACTTTGGATAAGTGATCTTCTGCGATGAAGGAAAAATCTTTTGCCGAGAAGGAGAGGAGTGTCTGGTCACGCTTCAGGATGATGACCGGCGGCAGGAAGCTTGTATTGGCATTGGCAGATATCACACTGCCTCTTTTGGCAGAGTCTACAAAGGAACGCACCTCCAGCGGGATATTCTTATTCTGCAGCGGCTTGATCGTCTTGGGGTGGATCACGCTGGCACCATAGTAGGTCATCTCTATGGCCTCTAGGTAGCTGATCTCGCTGAGAAATTGCGCATCGGCAAACTCCTTAGGGTCGCCATTCATCACGCCTGCTACGTCCTTCCATACGGTCATGCGCTCGGCATCGAGGCAGAAAGAGAAGATAGCAGCGGTATAGTCAGAGCCCTCGCGGCCGAGCGTAGTGGTGAACCCCTCGGGGGTACAGCCTACAAAGCCCTGGGTGATCACAAAGGCATCTTTGGTCAGCGCTGGTATCACGGTTTGTATCGCTTTCTCGGTTTTCTTCCAGTCTATCTTGCCCTCGGTATAGGCATTGTCAGTGTGGATGCATTCTTTGGCATCGAGGAAATGATTGTTGATACCTTGCGCATTGCAATAAGCGCTCACGATAGCTGTAGAGATATACTCACCTAGAGATACTACTTGGTCATAGATAAAGTTGTAATTGTGAGTCTGATTTCCCAGTAGGAAAGTACGTACTTTCTCTACCAGTGCTTTGACTGTAGCCTCTGCTGCTTCGCTTTTGCCATCAAAGAGTTCGCGGATGATAGGCAGGTGCTTGTCATATACACCGTCCAGCGCAGCCTGCCATGAGGCGTCCTTTGCATCATAGAGGTTGACTACCTTCTCCAGATCGTTAGTGGTCTTGCCCATGGCAGAGATCACTACTACTTTTTCTTTAGAGTGGTACTCACGGAGTATCGCCGCTACATTCCTGACTGCGGGAGCATCCTTCACAGATGCGCCGCCAAATTTATAAACCTGCATGTACGCAATTTAAGTTGTAATAGTGAATATTTAAAAGCGAAAAAATCATAATATTATCACTAGCGAACCGAACTACTCAAACTTGTCTTTCAACTTTAACATCTGCCTTTCAAATGCATACCAGCTGATCGAGGCAAGGACTATGGTCACAATAAATAATGTGGCAAAGTGTGAATGCGGCAAATACCCTATACCAGCCCTCTGCAGCAGATCAGGTACGAATGGATGGATAAGGTAGATGCAATAACTGATGGTGCCTATATACCTCAAAAATCTATTGTCAAGAATATACCCCGGCACTCCATCAAATGAAAACACAGCTCTGCCAATAATCCAGGCACAGAGCAGCGCATAGCAGAGCCCGTCAAGGATGAAATAAGGTATTTGTTTGGCCAGGCTACCGACTATTGCTATGACAAAGACGACCGGGCCTACATATGGCCTATAAAGAATCTCGCGCAGCCGATCCCTGTGAAAACTATAAAAGTATGACAGCAGCGCACCCATCGCTAGAAAATCAAGAGCCGCCAAAGGGTGCATATAACCATACCACCAGGAATAATCCGCTAATGCCCAATACTGTTTCACTATTTCGCTCAGTACAATCGAGAATACAATAATGTGCGGCAAAAGCTTATCAGATACAAACAAGATGATAAATGGCCACACCAAATAAAATTGCTCCTCTACTGCCAGTGACCAGAGGTGACCCGCACCACCCCATTTTTCATAGTGGATGCTATAGAAATTACTAAGATAAAACACATTCCACCATAGGTTATCTCCCATTTTGGAAGGGTCCAGAAGCTTTATAGCCAGAATCGTAAGATAGTATATGGGAAATATTCTCAATGACCGGCGTATATAAAACCTGGACAGCGATCTTCCCCTGGATTGGCCTCTCTGACGTGATCCCAGCAACCCCAGCGTGATCAGGAAACCGCTGATCACAAAGAACATTTGCACTCCTCTATCTCCTGTTATTATCTTCCCTAATATAAAGGAATGGTCAGCTCCCCAGTGCACAAATAATACCGGCAGCACTGCGAAAAACCGCAAGGCATCCAGTTGATTAAATTTTCCTGTTTCTTGTTTCAAGGCGTTCCGGTTCTTTGGGATAGCTATTACTGATTTCTATAGATGATCTTGCAGTCTATCCACTCATTGTCCATTAGTACTTCATACTTCTTATAGAAATTGATAGCCGGTTCATTCCAGTGGAGTACCTGCCACTTTACCAGATTGGCTCCGCGCTCTTTGGCATCTGCCAGAAAGGCATCCAGCAGTTGCTTACCCACGCCATGTCCCCGCACCTTCTCTTTCACATACAGGTCATCCAGAAACATGTATTTACCCTTCCACGTGGAGTAGGCCCAGTGGTAGACAGCCATACCCACTATCTCTCCATCTGCCGCCTCCGCTACGTATGCATAAAAATATGGTTGCTCACCAAAGCCCTCGGCCAAGATCTCTGCTTCGGTATTCCACACGGCCTCAGGGGCACGCTCAAATAGTGCCAGCTCGCGGATGAGACCGAGGATATGTGGTGCATCTGAGGGCTGCGCTCTGCGGATAGTAGTGCTCATATGAAATGTATAGGGCGCAATGATACTAAGGACAAGGGGAAACAAAAAGCCCCTCATAGGAGGGGCTTTAAATATTGCTTTAAGAAAGGGGTTACGCCACTTTCAGCCTATTGATATTCGTCTTGTTGATCTTCTCCTCTGCATACTCCAGAGATATCTCAAACTGCTTTTCACCCTTTTGAGATGGCATCTCAAACATGGCATCGGTCATGATGGCCTCGCAGATAGAGCGCAGGCCACGCGCACCGAGCTGAAACTCGAGCGCCTTGGTCACGATATAGTCCATGGCCTCATCGGTAAAGGTCAGCTCTATGCCTTCTGATTTGAAGATCTTCTTGTATTGCTTTACGAGTGCATTCTTTGGCTCTACTAGGATGGAGAGCAGTGTCTCCTTGTCCAGCGGATCTAGGTGTACCAGCACCGGCAGACGGCCTATCAGCTCCGGTATCAGGCCAAAGGTGCGCAGGTCAGACGGGCTGATATACTTGAGGTAATTCTCATTATCCACCTTGTCCTTATCCTTGCCCTTCTTAAATCCGATCTTGGCCTGGTTCATACGCTGGGCTATCACCTTGTCTATACCCTCAAAGGCACCTCCGCAGATGAAGAGGATATTGCTGGTATCTACCTTCACCATCTTGGCCTCAGGGTGCTTGCGGCCGCCCTGTGGTGGCACGAGTACCTCTGTACCCTCCAGCAGCTTCAGCATGGCCTGCTGTACGCCCTCGCCAGATACGTCACGCGTGATAGACGGATTGTCGCTCTTGCGGCTGATCTTATCTATTTCGTCTATGTAGATGATACCGTGCTCTGCAGCTTTCACGTCATAGTTGCATACCTGCAGCAGGCGCGAGAGAATGCTCTCCACGTCCTCGCCCACATAGCCCGCCTCGGTGAATACCGTGGCATCTACGATGGCAAAAGGCACGTTGAGGTATTTGGCTATGGTCCGTGCCAGGAGCGTCTTGCCGGTACCGGTCTGGCCGGCCATGATGATGTTAGACTTTTCTATCTCTACCTCATCGTCCTTGCGCTGGTTCAGCCTCTTGTAGTGGTTGTACACCGCTACAGAGAGGTACTTCTTGGCCTCGTCCTGGCCTATCACATACTGATCCAGAAAGGCGGCTATATCCTTCGGCTTTACCCCATTAGGCAGCGAGTATTGGAACTTCTTCGCCTTTTGGAAGAGCTCCTCATCTATGATCTGCTGGGCCTGTGCCACGCACTGGTCGCAGATCTGACCCTCTATACCTGAGATCAGGATCTGTGTCTCACGCTTTTTCCTCCCGCAGAAAGAACACGACTGTTCGGCTTCTTTTTTCATATTATACTACAAATATACGGAAATACCCCCTGAAATGTTGGATAGACACCTCAAGGGGTACTTATTACGCCTTGTAAAAGGCTGGAATTAGTCTTTTTTATTATTGCGGATCAGCACTTCATCTATCATGCCGTACTCCTTGGCCTCCTGGGCGCGCATCCAGTAGTCGCGGTCGCTATCCTTCTTCACTTTCTCCAGCGGCTGGCCGGAGTGCTCGGAGATGATGTCGTACAGCTCATCCTTGATCTTCTTCATCTCATTCACAGAGATGAGGATATCTGCGGTCTTGCCGCCTATGCCGCCCAGTGGCTGGTGTATCATCACACGGGCATGCTTCAGGGCGGTACGCTTGCCCTTCTCACCAGCGCAGAGCAGTACAGCTGCCATAGAGGCTGCCATACCGGTACAGATGGTCGCTACGTCCATATTGACATACTGCATGGTATCATAGATGCCCAGGCCGGAGTACACCTCACCACCAGGGGAGTGGATGTAGATCTGTACATCAGAGCGCGCATCAGAGCTCTCCAGAAAGAGGAGCTGCGCCTGTATGATGCTCGCGATATAGTCATTGACCTCGGTACCGAGGAATATGATACGGTCCATCATCAGGCGGCTGAATACGTCTACCTCGCGGAATGGCATCTGGCGCTCCTCGATCACTGTGCGTGTCAGGTTCTGGATGCCGCTCTGGGCTGTAGCGTTCATATATTTCTCGAGGTGCATGCTGCTCATACCATGATGCTTCACCGCGTAGTTCTTAAAGTCCTGTGCTTCCTTCAAATTCATAACCTATTGTATCCTGATTTTTGTCAAAGTTTGATAAATAATTTCAATAAAACCAACCTGCCCTCTCCACATGACCACACTGACGGGCGGGATTGTACATAAGGACGGACTCAGGTCGTTTTTATTGTCTCTAAAGACTGTGCCAATCAGCCACCTATGACAGAATGGCTGACTGCTGCAGGCTGCTGCAATTTCCCTCCCGCTGGCGCGTCTTTAAACATAAATCAGTACCTTAGGGCACACTAAAGCAAACAACATGGAAAACACCAATAACCTGAATGAACTGCTCAATGACGGCAAGAATCACCTCTCAAACCTGCAGGCTGAGTTGGAGAAGCTAGCCAACACTGCCGGCAAGATTGCGGATATCAAAGCCAATGAATTTTCAGAGAAGGCGGAGGTTTTGATAAATGAGACGCGTAGCCAGGTGGAGGCAAAGACAAAAGAGATACGTGAGTCTGACGACTTTCAGAATCTGGAGGCCGAGGGCAAAAAGGCGCTAAATGATATAGAGAATACACTTAATGATCTCTCTGCACAGCTCAATGATAAATTCAAAAATCTCTTCGGGCCTAAATAGTCTCGAGGCAGAGATATGATATAACAGAAACAGCCGCTTCATCGAGCGGCTGTTTCTGTTATATCTTGTCTATTATCTAACGTCTGATATCTATAGTCTGTTTACCTTGCCCGCATCTTATTACCCTTAGGGTCGTGAGTCACTTCTGCCAGGCCCAGCGCCTCCATCAGTGGTGGTATATACATGCCAAAGCGGCCGCGCAATCCTTTCTTCAATCCATACCAGCCGCCTACAGGGTTATGCTCTGACCGCCCCCATGCCTCTACCGTCCCATCTTTGGCAGGCTTCTGCTCATCTGCACTACCCAGCTCCATCCAGTCGCCATGTTTTTTCAGCATGACGTGCAGGTCGTCCAGGGCGCGGGCATCATAGTGCAGCACTGTTTTGCCTACCGTACAGACGAGTATCTCCTTGCCATCTTTCTCATCTGTGTGCATGGTGTACTCAGAGGTGAGCGGTGGCGTTTTGAGCGCCATTGGTTTTTCCCTGGTACCGATCTTGTGTTTCATCTCATTGAGTTTTGCGGAAAGCTATCGTTTTTATTTTATCCCTGCTATTTCACAGTAGTCACATTCAGGCGCTCGTTGATAGCATCTATCTGCGCTTTCATGGTCCGTATCACTTCGTCATGCTTATTGTCGCTGGCTTTCATCTGGTCTTCCAGCATTTTATTGCGTGCATTCAGGCGGTCTATCTCGGCCTGTTGTTCCTTCACGGCATTGATGAGGATAAAGGTATAAGCCTGATTATTGACCTGGCGCAGGCCGGAGATGTCTTTGTAGTCCTTCTGAGATACCATGTAGGGAGCTACCTGCTCCAGCTCCTGCGCTATCACACCTATCTGCGCTCCATCTGCCTGATACGGAGCATTCGCATTGTAGCGGAATGTGACCGGCCGCAGGCGGTTGATCACGTTGAGGCCATCGGTGAATTCGCCTTCCACTGTCTTGATCCTGCTGTCAGAGAAAACACCCCAGGCGCCTGTAGCGTTATTGGCCGTACCATTCACAGAGAGCAGGGCAGTAGGAGCGTTGGTGCCTATACCTGTGTTGCCATTCTTCATCACTACCATGGCATCTGCACGGGCATAAGATTGGCCATTGCCTATCGTAAATAGCCTGTCTCCAGACTGCCAGGCAGTAGTACTGGACGGAGTGTACTGGGTAGCATAGGCACCTATCACAGTCTCGCCGTATGATGCAGCAGTGCTGCCTATGCCGGACACAAATGAGAAATTGCCGTTAGCGGAATCGCCCGCACCAAATGCGGCTGCAGACTGGCCTTTGGTGACATTAAACTCTCCTGCGGCGAAGGACTGTGCGTTAGTACCTTTATTGTTGGTGCCGATCACAAAACTCCGGTCACCGTTAGCGGAGTCGTTGATACCAAAAGCGGTAGCATCCAACCCCTTTGCCACATTGTTTTCATTTGCTACAAATGATTGCCCGTTCGTAGCTTTATTGTTTGTGCCGGTGGCAAAGCTCTGAAATCCGGATGCTGTATTGTACTGGCCTGTTGCAAAGCTTGCATTGCCAGATACTACATTATAGCTGCCAAACGCTGCTGCTCCGCTGCTACTCACAGTATGATTGCTGCCGGCTGCAAATGCGAGGCTGCCTGACACTGTGTTGTTACCGCCAAAGCTGGCTGCATTGCTGCCGGTCACCACTGAGTTGCCACCCGCTACAAAGCTTTGGCTTCCTGCAGCTCTATTGTAGTTTCCAAATGCTGCACTATTGAAACCCTGCGCGGTGTCGCTCTGGCCAAAGGCAGCACTAGCCGAGCCGGATGCTACTGTTTGGTTGCCGGCGGCAAAGGCATAGGTCTGGCTGGCTGTGGTACTGGCATTTACAGCCATACTGCTGGAGCCGCTGGCACTGGTCTGTGTACCCATCGCTACAGCCCCAAAGCCACTGGCAGATGCATTCTGGCCTGCGGCAAAAGTAGCGCTATTGCCCGCACTGCTGCCTGATCCAAATGCTGCGGCATTGCTCCCGATAGCTGTCACAGACTGCCCCGCCACAAAACTATTGCTGCCCTGTACTTTGCTGTTGGAGCCGAATGCTGCACTCTGGTTACCCACGGCGGTATCACTCTGGCCAAATGCTGCGCTGGCTATCCCTGAGGCTATGGTCTGGCTGCCTGCGGCAAACGCATAGCTGGTAGTGGCGGCAGTACCTGAGTTGATGGCCATACTGGCCTGTCCGGAGGCTAGTGTCTGCACACCAAATGCGGCAGCATTGCTGGCATTCGCAGTGTTGCTTTGCCCTTGGGTAAAAGTCTGATTATTGGAAGAGGTATTATTTAGGCCAAATGAAGCGGCATTGGTGCCTGTAGCGGTAGAGTTTGACCCTGCTACAAAACTCTGGAATCCGGAGGCTTTGTTATACTGGCCAAACACGGCACTCTGCATGCCTGCGGCTGTATCATACTGGCCAAAGGCCGCCGCTGCATTTTGTGATGCGATATTCTGATTGCCTGCGGCAAAGGTATAGCCTTGGGTCGCAGAGTTATTAGCATTGACTGCCATACTCGCATAGCCGGAGGCTACTGTCTGCTGGCCCATAGACACCGCATCCACACCTGAGGCTACCGTCTGCTGGCCCTGCGCGAAGGCCTGGTTGCTTGTCGCATTATTACCCAGGCCAAATGCTGCTGCGTTACTACCAATACTGACTGAACTCTGGCCGGCCACAAAGCTATTGGTGCCAAATGCCTTGCTATACTGACCGAATACTGCACTCTGTGTGCCGGAGGCTGTATCTGTATTACCCATTGCAAAACTCTGCCCGCCCGACGCGATGGTCTGATATCCTCCTGCGAAAGATTGGTTGCCCGAGGACACACTAAATGCGCCCGTAGCAAAACTCATATCACCGCCAGAGGTCACAAACCTGCCCATGGCCACACTACCGCCTGCTGTGGGTGCATAGCCAAACTTTCCTGTGGTGGCAGTAAAGATCAGGTTCTTATCCGCCATGATCACGGTACGGTTGCTTGTGAGCGTGCCATCAGCTTTATAGATCGTGCTGTCTGAGCCGCCCCCGCCCGATGCAGCAGGTGTCTGCCAGGTCGCATTGCCACTCGCATCACTGGTCAGCACCTTGCCTGTGCCCTGCGTACCATCTACGAGCTTGAAGGCAGGAGAGGTAGTGCCGGCCTCCACGTCGAGGCGCACTGCCGGTGCAAACGTCCCTATGCCTACCCTACCATTGCCCGATACAGCCATGACCGGTGTACCTGGCACAGTCGCAGCGGTGCCAGAGCTCAGGCTCAGGATCATCGTAGTGCTATCTGCTGATGTAGTCTTTACAGAGAGACCATTACCACGAGCGCTGCTATAAATGTTTTGGATACCTGCCGCATAGCCTCCGTTATTCATTATCCAGGTGAGTGAGCCACTGTTCACGCCTATATTGTCGGGAGCGACCGGGTTGCTGTTTGTATTAGCTAACAGACTGACTGGAGTAGTAGTGCCGATGCCTACATAACCCGCAGCTGTGAGTGACATAATACGGCCCGCACTGGTAGAGAGATCCATACGCGATGGAACCGTGGATCCCGACGGAATCCCGGTAGCCCAGAAATCTATACCTCCCGCAGAAGCGTAAGCACTACCAGAGTAAGCCTGCGCCTGAAAAGCCGCCAGGTAATCTCCGCTCTGCACAGCTACAGGAGACGCCAGCGTACCACGTGCATGCTGGAAGACGAACCCGGGAGCATATCCTCCACTGTTTACTGCATTGCGCACCAGTAAATCACTATTGACGGTGCCTTCAGATGCCAGCTCCAGCAGAGCAGATCCATATGTCTGATTAGTAGTCGTGACGCCGATACCTACGGACCCATCGTTTTGCACGGTTACACGTGGCAGGTTGTTCGTCCGTATATTCAGGTTTACATTATCCGTAGTCCCCAGAAAGTTTGTGCCGGCTACCGTCCCTGCATTTCCTGTCAGGGTCCATGCATTAGCTGCACCTGATGGCCCGGTAGGTCCCGTAGCACCCTGAGCACCTGTAGGTCCGGCACTACCGTCAGCACCAGATGGTCCTGTGGCGCCATTGCTGCCATTACTACCCGTGGGTCCTGTCGGCCCCTGTGCACCAGCACTGCCCGCAGGGCCTGTAGGACCCGCTGCCCCTGCAGCGCCATCCGCGCCGGATGGACCAGTCGCCCCGGCCAGGCCACTGGCACCAGTAGGTCCGGTACTCCCCTGAGTGCCGGCGGAACCCGTAGCCCCGGCCGCACCAGTAGGTCCCTGCGCACCTATGGATCCTGTAGCACCGTCTGCACCAGCGGGTCCGGTAGGTCCGGTCGCCCCGCCACCTGCACCAGTAGCACCGGTTGGCCCTGTAGGACCCACTGCGCCATCGGCACCGGATGGTCCTGTCGTACCATTGAGACCATTAGTACCTGTAGGTCCGGTTATGCCTTGCACTCCGGTAGGTCCTGCTGCGCCATCAGCACCGGATGGTCCTGTCGCTCCATTTATTCCGTTAGCACCAGTTGGTCCGGTGATACCTTGCGCGCCGGTCGCACCCGCCGCGCCATCATTGCCAGATGGTCCCGTAGGTCCAGTGGCACCACCACCTACACCAGTAGCACCTGTGGGTCCGGTAGGTCCTGCTGCGCCATCTGCACCGGAAGGCCCTGTAGCTCCGTTTATTCCGCTAGCACCAGTAGGTCCTGTTATACCTTGTGCGCCGGTAGCGCCAGCCGCGCCGTCATTGCCTGATGGTCCCGTAGGTCCTGTGGCACCGCCTCCTACACCAGAAGGTCCGGTTGGCCCTGCAGCACCGTCAGCGCCCGTTGATCCAGTAGCTCCGTTGAGTCCGTTAGCACCAGTCGGTCCTGTTACACCTTGTGCGCCGGTAGCGCCAGCCGCGCCATCATTGCCTGATGGTCCTGTAGGTCCAGTGGCGCCTCCTCCTGTACCCGTCGGTCCAGTGGGTCCGGTAGGTCCTGCTGCGCCGTCTGCACCGGATGGCCCTGTCGCACCATTTATTCCATTAGCACCAGTAGGTCCTGTGATACCTTGTGCGCCGGTAGCGCCAGCTGCGCCGTCATTGCCTGATGGTCCTGTAGGTCCTGTGGCACCTCCACCTGTACCAGTCGGTCCAGTGGGTCCGGTAGGTCCTGCTGCGCCGTCTGCACCGGATGGCCCTGTCGCTCCGTTTATTCCGCTAGCACCAGTCGGTCCTGTTACACCTTGTGCGCCGGTAGCACCAGCCGCGCCATCATTGCCTGATGGTCCTGTAGGTCCAGTGGCGCCTCCTCCTGTACCCGTCGGTCCAGTGGGTCCCGTTGGCCCTGTAGCTCCACCACCAGATCCTGTCGGGCCGGCTATGCCATCAGCCCCTGTAGGTCCTTGTGGGCCCGTTGGGCCAGCCAGGCCGTCTGCCCCCGTCGGTCCAGTACTACCTTGTGCTCCTGTAGCACCGGTCGCACCATCTATACCTGACGGTCCGGTGGGTCCTGTAGCACCGCCTCCTACACCCGATGGTCCGGTTGGACCTGTTGGTCCCGCCGCACCGTCAGCGCCCGATGGTCCCGTAGCTCCATTTATTCCGTCTGCCCCAGTCGGTCCGGTGATACCTTGTGCTCCTGTAGCACCCGCTGCACCATCTATACCCGTCGGTCCTGTAGCGCCGCCACCAGATCCTGTAGGACCAGTTGGTCCCGTTGGCCCAGTTGCGCCGCCACCCGTGCCAGTTGGTCCGGTTGGACCTGCTATACCATCTATGCCTGATGCTCCCGTAGCACCCTGTGCCCCGGTAGGCCCGGCTACTCCATCGGCCCCCGTCGGTCCGGTGATCCCTTGTGCTCCTGTGGCACCCGCCGCACCATCTATCCCTGATGGTCCCGTGGGTCCTGTAGCGCCGCCACCAGATCCTGTAGGACCAGTAGGTCCTGTGGCTCCTGTCGCGCCTCCGCCCGTGCCAGTAGGTCCGGTGGGGCCGGCTATGCCATCAGCTCCGGTAGGACCTGTAGAGCCCGGGATACCTGTAGCACCATCTGTGCCAGAGGGACCTGTAGGTCCTGTGGATCCATCGGCTCCGGTGGGTCCGGTAGCGCCACCGCCAGAACCTGCCGGTCCTGTAGGGCCCGTGGCTCCATCTATGCCATTATTGCCTGTCGGTCCGGCTATGCCTTGCGCACCTGTGGCGCCATCTGCGCCAGAGGGTCCGGTGGCACCTTGAGCGCCCGTGGCTCCGGCACTACCTGCCGGCCCCGTCGCTCCATCATTGCCATTTGGTCCTGTCGGACCCGCATTACCTTGCGCACCTGTCGCACCATTACCCCCTGTAGCACCCGTCGGTCCTTGTGCTCCTGCAGCGCCTGTACTTCCCGCCGGCCCTGTGGGTCCTGTGGCGCCACCACCAGCACCTGTAGCACCGGTAGGTCCTGTACTGCCTATACCGCCTGTGGCACCCGTGGCTCCCCTGGGGCCTGTAGCACCCGTAGCGCCACCGCCGCCATTGCCTGCATACAGTGCATAGGGTACACTCATCAGCTGATTGGTACCCATATCTGTATAGCTGCTGCCGCCGTTCACATCCACTTCTACCTGCAGAAACTTAGGCCCGCTGCCCCAGGCCACACTGCCCAGATTGCCACCGCCGGTGCCGATCACTGCATTGAAAAGTCCAAACTGATTGGTATTCTGCGCGTGCGTCTCCTGAAAGACCACCGTACCGCTAGCGGTCTGATCATGTATCGTAAAGCGGATAGCCACATGTGTATTGGCTACGATAGAGCCGGCCGCATTCCGCACCACAGCCTGATAGCTGATGCCTTGCGGCGGAGCTTGAGCGATGGATATTAAGGACAAGAAAACGGCATAGAGAAGTATAGGTACTTTCTTCATAAAGGGGGTTTCTGATCTTAAAGATAGCTCTTTAACAATAAGCGGCTTGTATTCTGAAGCAAAAAAATAGCCGCCTGAAAATCAGACGGCTATACTTTATCGAGAACAATCAAAGACTTACCCTATGTTGATGCGGCTCACATCTACATTGTGTTTTTCTATCAGTTTACGTAAATTAATCAGTGCATAGCGCATACGGCCCAGTGAGGTATTGATGCTCACATTGGTGTACTCGGCTATCTCTTTGAAGCTAAAGTCGAAATAATGGCGGAGCATCACCACTTCTTTTTGCTCCTCCGGCAGCATCTCGATCAGGTCCTTCAGCTTGTTTTCGCCCTTCATCACATCCAGGTGCACGTCATGAGGCACTTCGTCAAACTTCATGTACTTAAAGATATCGTCACCCTCACCGGTCACGATGCCGGGGCCGCGCTTCACCTTGCGGAAGTAGTCGATGCACAGGTTATATGCGATACGCATCACCCACTGGATAAATTTGCCCTCGTCATTATACTTGCCCGAGCGCAGCGTATCTATCACTTTGATGTAGGTCTCCTGGAATATATCCTCTGCCAGGTAGGCATCTTTCACCATCATGTAGATAGAAGTGTAGACCTTGTCTTTGTGGCGGGCTACAAGGCGTTCGAAAGCCGTTTCGTTGCCAGCGAGGTACTGCTTGAGCAGCTCCTGGTCAGTCATGAGTGGTGTGCGCATAGACGTACTGTTTTAAGTGGTGTGATCTAAAAAAGTAGAGTCTATGTGCTTATAGGCGACTGATTTTTTTGAGTAATAAGTAGTTGGTATTAAGTATTAAGACAAAGCAGAATACCGATACAGCTACTGACTAAATATGATTGTAAAAACGAATTATAAAAGGCGCGCAGACACTCTATTCACTGATTCCTTGCGGTCTGCATTACTGATAGTAGAAGATTACTCTATAGCCTTTGTTGTTTTGGATATATCCAAAGCTATGGAGGTATTCCGGTATTTCCAAATAATTGTAAAAATTATTTTTTGGGTTAAAATTTCCGGCACACAGCTTCGTATTAATCAGTGCTGGTAGCTCCAGAGAAAATCCCTTCGCGCCTCCCTGTCTATGCGGTTTAAAGGCTATTAAAGTCTCCCTTCAAAGGGCGGATCATGTGCTTACGAACTTGTCTTTTCAAACAACTCCCTAAATCTTCTTAACATATTCTTGTCTCCCGGGGGATGTAATATAGATGCGCCTCAAAACCCTTATCTTCGCAGCTTGCCTCCGGGCGCAAAAGCATAAATATTTCTGATGCCGACCACCAGCACTAAAAAAGGTTCCGACCTCCCTATAAAGAAGCAAGCCGATACTAAGATCGTCATCAAAGGCGCACGCGTACACAATCTCAAAAATGTAGACCTCGAGCTGCCAAAAAATCAGTTCATCGTCTTCACTGGCGTCTCCGGCTCGGGCAAGTCGTCCCTGTCTATAGACACGCTCTATGCCGAGGGCCAGCGCCGCTATGTAGAGAGCCTCACGTCGTACGCGCGTCAGTTTCTCAGCCGCATGGACAAACCAGACGTAGACTACATCAAGGGCCTCTGTCCCGCCATCGCTATCGAGCAGAAAGTCTCTACACGTACTACACGATCTACCGTAGGCTCCCTCACAGAGATATATGACTACCTCCGCCTGCTCTACGCGCGCCTGGGCAAAACATACTCGCCTATCTCCGGCCAGCTCGTGACCAAGCATGAAGTAGTAGATGTGGTAGACTATATCTTCTCACTCGCAGAGGGTACCAAGGCCTTCATCTACTACGACGCGCCGGTCAAGACCAAACTCAACGAGGAGCTGAAGCTCTTGCTGCAAAAGGGTTTCACCCGTATGAAGTGGGAGGATAGCATAGCTAAGATCGAAGACCTGATAGACAAACCTGAGATCGCCAAGGCAAAAGACAAGGCGATCAAAGTGCTCGTAGACCGTATCATTGTCAAGAATGAAGAGGAGCTGAAATCCCGCGTAGCAGACTCCGTGCTCACGGCCTTCAATGAAGGTGGCAATGAATGCTACGTGGAGACACAAGCACCCGATAGCGACAAGGTGAAGGGGCTCGTGTTCAACAATAAGTTTGAAGCAGACGGCATGAGCTTTGAGCTGCCGTCGCAGAATCTCTTCAACTTCAATAACCCCTACGGCGCCTGCAAAAACTGCGAAGGCTTCGGCTCAGTCATAGGCATAGATGAGGAGCTGATCATCCCAGATAAAGGACTCTCTCTGTACGAAGGTGCCATAGCTCCATGGCGCGGCGAGAAGATGAGCGAATGGCTGGAGCCGATATTGAAGAAAGGCATCTACTTCGATTTTCCCATCCATCGCGCATACAAGGACCTGACCGTAGAGGAGAAAAAACTGCTCTGGACAGGCAATGAATATTTCCAGGGGCTTACCTATTTCTTCCAGTACCTGGAGGAGAAAAGCTACAAGATACAATACCGCGTCATGCTCTCCCGCTATCGCGGCAAGACTACCTGCCCCGAGTGCCACGGCTCCCGTATACGCAAGGACGCACAGTACGTCAAGATAGCCGGCAGGGATATATCCGAGCTGCTCATGATGCCTATCAAAGATCTCTATGCATGGTTCAAAGAGGTCAAGCTTGGCACAGAAGATAAGAAGGTAGCAGACCGGATTTTACTGGAGGT
>CAZNDJ010000038.1:0-28157 GCA_964571705.1 uncultured Chitinophagaceae bacterium | reverse complement strand
GGTAGATGCATGCTCTATTGTATCGTAGACAGGGCCGAGTATCTGCGGCACGCAGCGGATGGAGTAGTACTCTTGTACCTTCTCTACGAAGTGTGTCTCATCAGTGGCACGGTAGAGGTGCTCCTGGCGGCTACGCAGCAGCTTGCTCTCTGCAAGTACGTCGCGCATTTGCGCAGCGATAGCATTCTGGCCGCGGTGCTTCTTGACCTCATTCAGCGGAGCTGAGAAATGATCTGCATACGCGCGGAATATCTCATTGATAGCAGCCGAGAGCAGTACGGCTATATGGAGTAGTTGTTTAGCCTTGCGCACATTTACCATGCCGATGCCGGTCATGCAGGAGGTGCCATTCATCATACCGAGGCCCTCACGCATCCGTATGGCAAAAGGCGTCAGCCCAGCGGCACGCATGCCCTCTGCTGCCGGCACTATCTTGCCCTGATAGTACACCTGCCCCTCGCCTATGATAGCCAGCGCCATGTGCGCGAGCTGTACCAGGTCGCCACTGGCACCCACACCACCGTGTGTGTAGATCACAGGCAGCACATCATGATTGATCATCTCTGCTATGAGCGTTAGCAGATCAGGATGCACCCCACTGCGGCATTTGGCAAAGGTATTGAGCCTATCGAGCAGCATAGCTCTGGAGTACAGCGGAGACAGTGGCTCGCCGAGGCCAGAGGCATGGCTGCGTATCAGGTTGTACTGCAGGGCCAGGCGCTCTGCATATGGCACTTTGTATTGCGCCATCGGGCCAAAACCCGTATTGATACCGTAGATCACTTTGTCTACAGAAAAGTCTTTGAGAAACTGGAAATTGGTATCGGACTCCTGAGCAAGTGAGTCTGCTATCTTTATCTTTTCTCCGCCATATATTATCTTGTAGAAATCCTCTGCGCTAAGGTGGCTTTCATTCAACTCAACCATTACTGAATGTCTTTAACTGTCTTTGTTTAGGGTGTGACTATCAAATATATCCGATTTGCCGGTATTTTTTAACAGTACTGGTACTTATAGGCCAGCTGGCGCCAGTATGACCCCGGTATCTGATACTGACAGGGTAAAGATGCGAGGCTCCCCATCTCTCTGTGTAAAGGTGATAACAGCATGCTGCGCGTCTGACCAGTCTACTCTTACATTCGTATCATTCAGATCGTCAGCAGCGACTTCAAAGTTGAGACTACCTTCGGGTATATCTCCACTCTTCACCGCCAGGGTGACCTGAAACGGGTCCAGCGCCGATGCTTTCTTGCCCGTGATCGTGAGGTGGGTCTTGCTATCAGGAGATGTGCGGGTGAGTGTGACATCCCTAGGCTGGCTGCAGGAAGCCACAAACAGCAATAAGGCGATGGCTACATTGTAGAGGCGCATATGATGCATTTATGTGAATAAAGACTAGGCCGCAGAGGCAGGTGCGTAGCTCCTGTTCCTGCGTATCCACCATGCCAGCATAGCAAAAATGAAGCCATAGCAGAGGGCTACATATATCACAGAGTGATTGACGCGGAAGAAGAAGTCTGAGGCATACAGGAATGTGAGGCAAACAAATACGAGGCGGGCCAGATTGATGATGGCCACCCCGAGCAGCCCCAGTGGGATGAACCACAGTTTATCCTGCCGCTTGCCTTTGAAAAATATAACAGTGGCCGTGAAGATGACCATAGCCGGGAGAGCGAGGCAATGGTCCTGCACCATGACAATCTTGGTCACCTGCGCGCTGGTCATGTGAATGTCTATGCCACTAGCATAGCAGGCATCCATAAAGGGCCTGACCAGGGGCACAGTGATAGCGGCATATACAGTACCGAGCTGAAACACGAAACGCTCCCACCATGCGGCGAGGGCTGTACCGGGTGCTTTGGCAAAGTGGTGGAATATCTTCCAGAGGATATAAGAGCCTACGATCTTGGCCGGGATATTAAACCGGTCTTCGCTCCATATCTTTTTGATAGCATTCATTATTTATACCAGAAGTAATCTGAAAGGAAGAACATGAGGCGGGCCGCGAGTATAAATAATACTATGAGCGTAATACCCCGGGTAGTGATGTCACGTATCTGATTAGGATCCAGCCGTGTCTCATTGGCCTGGCCTGTGCGGCCGCGTATGACCAGCCCCGGCACCCACAGCATACCCATGATCAGGTACACGGCAAAAAACGAAGGCAGCTTGGGCAAAGATAAGAAAGCCGCCAACGGTACACATGCCAGCAGCGGATAAACGAAGTATAGCTTGACCGTCTCGGTCTGCTTCTTGTGATTGAATACAGAGCCGCGAGATGGTGAGAACTGAATGGTAAACTGAAAGAACAGGAACCCAAACAATACATTCAGTACGATGGCGAGTATGGCTATGCCAAACCGAATGGCATTGGGTACATAAAACCAATTGAATAGTACCGGTATGCCCTGGTACATATCATCTTTGCCAAAAGAGTAGGCTATGAGCGGCACTACTGCCTGTGTAGATACATACAGTATGCTGCTGACCACCCACCAGTAGCTGAGTGAGTACCACTTATCAATCTTCCTCTTGGTATGCATATACATACGGGAGAGCAGCAGTGAGGTGATGACCATGAGCAGCAGCGGAGGCATGGCATACATGACCAGTACTCGGTAGGTACCCCAGTACTGATTGTCATATGGCTTGGAGTCTACCTTGGCAAAGGAGAAGTGTGTAGTATAACCCAGCTTGAAGCTCAGGAGTGCGATCAGTCCCTGATGAAAGAGAATGACGCAAGTGAACATCAACACTGCATAACACAAAGAGGTGACCAAGCGGCTCTTTGTATTTACAGGTATAAAACCTGCATTCTGAGTCCGCTTGATCACCTTATCCATAGAAACCTATACATGGACCTTATCGACTAAAAGACGATAGGGCTTAGTTCTGCTGCTTCCTTGGTTTGAGAGATGTATATGCATATCCTGCCACGCTGATCAGCAGCATGATGGCACCGCCGTCTACCGGAGCACCGGTAGTAGATGGAGGTGGCCCGCCGGAGCCCGATCCGCCACCACCACCCGGTGGCTGGCCAAAGATCGTACCTGTGGCGATGATCATCATCACTACAAACGTGGATTTTAGCATTGTACTTTTCATATCTGTGTTTTGCTTTACGTTGTCAATTATTACTTAGCTGCACTGATCAGGAGCTTCTGTACTGTCACCTTGCCATTCTCATTGATCTTCACGATCGCATACCATGGCTCGGTAGCAGGGAGTTCAAACTCGGTCTTCTCAGTTGTGCTCTTCACATTTGCTACGTTCTGGCCCAGGAGGTTGGTCACCTCTATGTCAGCTGCATTAGCATTTGTGCGTGTAATATACACTTTATTCTGGAAAGAGTATATACGGGTCTGGTTTTCTTGTACTGACTCGATGCCAGTGGTAGCAGAGCCAGACTTCCTGAATACGATGCTGTACCTTCCTGTGTAGTACTGGCTGCCATTGAGGTGCAGTACCGGAGCAGTGGTAGACAGATTGGTCATAGTGCCAGTCTGAGCGTCCTTCAGGTATGCTGTGAGGCCAGTCAGATTGAGCTCAGTAGCAGTCAGTGTATAGTCACCTGCATCAGTCACTGCTACCTTCAGAGGCAGCTCGCTGGTCTCAGTGAGTTGGCTCATCACGTTGATGGCCAGCTCCTTGGCAGGCATATCAAAGCTGATATACACAGAGCTACCTGCCGCGATCTTGGCAGCATCGAGGCCTGCGTCATAGCCGGTAGTAGCATTTGGATCTGAGTATGATACGATCTCATCAGAGTTGCCAGAGCCTACCAGTGTCAGCCTGACCTCGTCCTGCTGTGCGCTCCTGGTCTTGAAGAATGGAGAAGCAGTAGCAGCTACACGTACAGAGTTGTCCATCGTCAGCGTGTTATTGCCAGATGCCAGTACCATGAAGCCCTGCGAAGAGCTGATCTGATCCGTAGCACCGTTGGTACCTACTGTACCGTTCCATGTAGCCCAGTTGCCAGTGTACTCACCAGTAGCCTGGAAGAGGTATGCAGATCCGTCAGTCTTACCCACGTTGAGTGCCTTTACAGCATTCCATGAGATAGGAGATGGATATGGATTACCCATCAGGTTCCAGCCGTCTGCAGCAGGATTTGTAGTAGTGGTCTTGGTAATAGCAGATGACATAGCACCGTTACCAGGAGTACCGGTAGTATTGAAGGTCAGCGGCGCAGCGTACAGACGTGCAGCGTAGCCCTTCATAGGAGTCAGCGCGTTGGTACCCAGTGTAGTACTGATGAAGCCACCATAGTAGTCTGTAGTAGGCGAGTTTGTAGCCTCGCTGTAGTACTGCAGAGTAGGATATGGAGTATATGCATACCAGCAGTTTACACCGTTAGGACCATTCACTGTGAAGTCAGCAGCCCAGTCAGATACCTTGGCGGTAGTCACAGGGGAGCTGATATCGCGGTAGCCGATAGTAGCGTTTGGCACGTAGCGCTCTACGGTCAGGTTGCCAGACCATGTGCCGGCAGTACCGCTTGTGAAGTTGTCGAGGTATGCAGTACCTGCACCGTTAGACTTGAGTGTCACACGAGCTGTGCTTGCCACTACTACATTGCCACGGGTCATGACCAGGGCAGTAGTGACATTGGCAGTACCAGTCACACCTGCATAGCCTGCAGTCTTATTTACCGTGAGGGTAGTGAAATTGCTGGTACCAGATATGGTCTGTGTAGTAGTGCCGTTGAACTCAACTGAGCCAGCACCTGAGATAGCTGCTGCTGTGGTAGAGCCACCGGTCCAGTTTCCGCATACGCCCAGTTTCTGGCCGCTGCTGATGCTCACCTGAGCACCTGATGCTACGGTGATATTATTCACCTGAGCTGTAGCACCGACGATCACCGGATACACGTTTGGAGCATTTATCACCGGAATGATGACCGGAGTAGCTGAGCAGCTGTTTGGCACGACGCCAGAGGTCCAGTTGCTACCGGTAAACCAGTTTGAAGTGATACCCCTCCAGGTATTGGTAGTGGCGATCAGCGTGAGGAAGAATGTATCTGTAGCTGGTACTGCGCATGGTGCAGTGGCGTTAGCCGTGAGCACGATCGCTACTGTACCATTCTCACCTACTGCCGGAGTATATACCGGAGTGAGTGTGCCTGTATTGGTCAGTGAGCCTGTACCATTGGTAGACCAGCTGTAGCTACCGCTATTGGTAGTAGAGCCGTGCAGGGTATAGGTCGTATTGTTATTGATGCTGGCAGTATGCACAGTATTGGCAGTGGCAGTAGCCGGCTGCTGTACGGTGATAGTGCTGGCAGCCCTGGTAGCGCAGCCTGTGCTGGCTATAGTAGCAGTAGCAGTGTAAGTGCGGGTGGCTGTAGCCTTGGCATATACTGTACCTGCGGCTGCACCTGTATAGGCAGTAGTAGCACCGGCATCAGAGTAGAGCTCTGTAGTAGGGCTCCATGTGATAGGAGCTACTGTAGTACCATTCAGTTTGAAGTCTGGCCTAGCGCTATATGTATATGTAGGCGCGCCGGTATAGCTGCTCACTGTAGCTGCAGTAGTCGCATCTACGCGATATACTATACAGCTCTGGTATGCAGTAGGCGAGTTATATTGCCTTACTTCATCTACGTTAGTACCGGTAATGTTATTAGAGAATGTAGTCTCCAGGATGATATTGCTGGTACCATTCCATGTGAATGGAGTAGAGAAGGTATGTGTATTAGTGTAACCAACTACCGGAGTAAAGCTGCCTGCAGCGACCACTGTAGTGAGGCCCGTAGCAAAAGTACTGATGCTGGTAGCAGCGGTAGTACCCATCTTCACCTGGAAGTTTTGGCATGCTGTGATAGCACCACCCCATGCAGATCCCAGAGACACTACAGGGAACTGAATACTGCTAAGGTTAGAGCCACTAGTGAACCCTGCCGCAGTGAGCTCAGATGCGAGGATGAGTACCTGCATCTTCTGACCACCGTAGAATACGCTGTATGGCGCCGGATAATCTGCAGATGTAGATGTGATGGCGCCAGGGCCATTGGTATTGGCCTGAGTGCCAAATGCATATTGAGCCGGTACTGTGCTGGCTGCGCTCAGCGCCTGGATAGTACCAGAGCAGAGAGAGGCAGTAGACGGTGATACTGTAAATGTAGGTGGAACCGGATTGACAGTCACTGCTACAGTAGCAGAGTTGATACAGCCACCTGCAGCGCCGGAGGCGTTGACAGTATATGTAGTAGTAGTCGTCGGTTTGAGCACTACGTTAGTACCTGTAGACGGTGTGGCTGTGCCAGATGGCGTCCATGTGAAGGTGCTGTATGCAGGACCTGTCACACTGGCGAGTACAGAGTCACCATTGCATATGGTAGTAGACGATGGTGTAGCCGTGATAGACGGTGGCGTGCTGTAAGTGACAGTCACCGGTGTACGTGAGCCAGAACATGAAGATCCTACCACCAGGTTGAAGAGATACATATTATCAGGATCTGTACCATACCAGTAGCCAGAAGTGACAGAGAAATCACCAGAAGGTGTGGTATAAGGGAAGCTGTTAGTAGCTGTATATCCCAGTGCACCTATCGTACCGGTGATAGCGTTTACGATCAGCGTATAGTTACCGGCAGCTGGTACGCTCAGGTTGAGTGGGATAGTAAGGCCGGTAGTACCCAAGCCAGTCACTGTACCAGATGTCACGGTAGAGATCACAGTCGTATTGCTGGCATCCTTCACCGCTACGGTGATAGTACCAGTACCGGTGAATGGTATCTTGGCTGATACGATGGTCATCGGCTTGGTAGTAGTAAACATGATACCATGGCTACCCGTGCTGGTCCCATTGTTAGATGTACCAGAGTAGGTCTGGCCTACAGAGGCATTGACCGGCGGGCTGGCTGCTGCTACATAATATGTAGTAGTCGCATTCAGCGTAGGAGTAGTGAATGAAGGACCCTGACCGAGTGCAGTGGTCGATACGTTTGTAGCATACCAGTAGGCAGTATCTGTAGCTGAGCCGGTAGTAGCTGTGAGCGTAGCAGTGCCCGGGCCGCAGATGCTGGCACCAGTGCTGCTGGCTATGCTAGGGTTATTGATAGTCTGAGATACAGTATTGCTGGTAGACGTAGTAGATGAATATGAGCAAGTCACATTGCACCTGTAGTCTGTAGAAGATGAAGGCGTAGCTGAATATGTAGCTGCTGTAGCGCCAGAGATATCACTCCAGGTGCCTGCACCTGCCGGGCTGGACTGCCACTGCAGGCCTATACCGCCCTGAGTGGAGTAGCCTGCGAGGGAAACCGTGACTGAGCTACCGGTACACAGTGAGCCGGTGCTATTCAGAGAGGCTGTACCTGCTGTAGGTGTACCAGAGCAGTTTGGCAGCTCTACGAGGCCAAAGTCATCATAGGTCAGGTACCATGGCGTAGAGGTAGCAGATGCACTCTTGATACCAAAGTTCACATTGCCGGTAGAGGCTGCTGTGAAGGTGTATGAGAACTGCTGATAAGTACTGTTTGTAGCAGAATAGTTAGATAGCAGAGAGTTGGTCATGGCAGCCGGCGTATTAGTAGAGCCGTATGCTACTGACATCAGGAAGTCTACAGGGCTGGTCAGGTCCTTATTCTGCATCCAGAATGAGAAGGTATAAGTAGTACCTGCAGTGAGTGTAAACTGTGGTGTGAATACCCAGCAGGTATCATTCCAGCGGGTATATATAAACTTAGTACCTGCATGAGGACCACCGTAGGTAGTACCCACTACTGTACCGTTATCCGTACCAGGGCCACCATTGCCTGATGGATTGGAGTAGCTCCAGCAGTTAGGGAAGTTGGTAGCGCCTGTAGGTGATACCCCTTCAAAACCTTCGCTCCATGGGAATGTAGCGATAGGACCGCAGGCAGTATTAAAGTTGACAGTGGCAGAGTTTGCGCTATATGAGCCTGCACCGCAGTCCTGGCGTACTACATACTGATATGTAGTAGAGGAGCTGAGGCCAGAGATCACTGCGCTCAGGTTGCCTGCTGCTGCTGTGATCACTGAGCTGCTGCCAGATCCGGCAGATGCGCCAGTACCAGGCGTAAATCCAGGCAGGCCATACTCGATGATAAAGGAGCCAGTACCAGATGAGGTCCAGTTTGCCGTAGCACCTGTCAGTGTAGGGCTGGTAGCTGCAGTAGCTGTAGGAGCTACGCACGTAGGAGTGACCTGTACATTGAAATCGTCAAAGCCTATACCGTTTGGAGCGGATGTAGGGCATGAGTCATGCAGACCAAAGTAGTAAACTCCTGTAGAAGGTGCTACAAATGTATATGTCACCTTAGTATAGGCAGCAGATGAAACCGCATTGGTGATAGTACCCAGTGTGGTAGTCATGCCAGCCGGAGTGTTTGCAGTACCTACGGCAGCTACTACTACGTAGCCGGCAGTAGCATCCGCAGTCTTGTACCAGAATGAGTAGTCATAAGAAGTACCCGCAGTGAGCGAGAAGCCCGGGGTGTAATCCCAAACGTTGAATGACCAGCTGCCACCGATGAACTTTGTACCGCCGTGAGCAGTATTAGAGTTGCACGTAGCGCTGCAAGAGTAGTTTGTGCTGGTGATATTCGTATAGGTCCAGCAGCTAGGGAGCAGGCTGGTACCTACAGTAGCGAGGCCCTCAAAGCCCTCAGACCATGGCAGCGCAGTAGGCGCACATGGAGTGGTGAAAGATATCGCTGTAGAGTTTGAGCTGTATGTAGGGCCGGAGCATACCTGGCGTACATAGTACTGATAGGTAGTATTGGCAGAGAGGCCGGTGATAGCTGCGCTGGTCGCACCTGTGCCGGCAGTGATCACTGTACCACCGGTACCGGCAGTAGCACCTGTACCCGGAGTGAAGCCAGTAGCACCGTACTCTATTATATATGTACCGGTGCCGCCGCTCCAGTTTGCAGTCGCACCATTGTACAGTACGCTGGTAGCAGCAGATGGTGTCACTGCACCGCAAGATGCATTGGTGATAGAGACGTCATCTATACCTATATCTGTAGCTGTACCCCACATAGAGATACCTGTGAAACGGATCACACAAGTAGAAGAGGTAGAAGAACCGAGGATCTGACTCTGAGTGACCCATGTAGTAGCTGCACTATATACAGTAGGTGTACCAAATGTAGCGCCACCATCAGTAGAAAGGGACACCAGCAGGGAGTCACCGCTATTCAGAAATTTGAATGAAATCGTCTTGGTACCTACAGGGGAGAAGTCTGCATAGACATCAATATAACCCCTGGAAAATTTATTCGCATCATATTTATGAAACCTGGCCGCGCCAGTAGTGTAGCCTGTAGTAAAGGAGCCACCGGTGTTTGCCCAGCCTGAGTTTGCACCTGTCACGTCATTTCTCCTCCATGACCTATCGCCAAACATGGGCCAGCTACGTACGCTGGCTGTAGATGGCAGGTCCTGGATAGAGTTACCATTTGCCCAGGGAGCAGCGTCAAAGTTTTCTGTAAAAGGTAGTGTAGCATAGGTAGGAGCACTGAGCCATGTAGGCGGCGTGAAAGTGAAAGTCAGGCCGCTGGCTGGAGAGATCGCAGAGGTGAGACGTACCCTGGCACCAGTACCAGTGCCGTTGGCAGCGGTACCGGCAGAGTTAGTAGCGGTGCCAATGGACCATGTAGTAGTGCTGGTCAGGACCTTCCAGTCAAAGTATGAAGCACCACGCAGACCTATCTCACCGCTATTGCCCGCTGTAGTAGATGTAGTAGACGTAGTAGTGAAAGTGCCATATACAAATGTGATGACATTGCTATTCTTAGTGAGCCTGATCTGGAAGTTCAGGCGATCATTGGCAGCCTGGCCTGTACGGGCCATATCTGTGTACTGAATCACAAACTGGCTACCTGACGTACCTGTAGAGATATCAGGAGCAGCTCCTGACACTGTAGAGGCTACCAGGTTAGTACCAAATGCTGCGATGGCACCATCATAAGCATTGGTCAGTGTAGCACTATTAGAAGAGTTGGATATAGGTGCATAGATAGCGGTACCGATACCCACATCGCCGAATACGATATGACCGTTATTGGACACCCACACATTGTTGTAGGCCTTACCATTATAGATAAAGTTCCATGGCAGGCTCACATTGGTGATAGCATCCGTAGATACTGTAGCACCGCTTTGCCAGGTGGTACCACCACTCAGGGCCGTATAGGTTCCGGAGCTATTGGCGTATGAATACAGACCAACACCCTGCTGCGCCAGTGCCACACTACTGAGTGTGACGCACAAGATCAAACTTGCGATGATGCGGCTGAAAGCCTGTGTCCATGAGGCTTTCGTGGGAGTAGTCAGAGAAGTAAAGGACGGAGTAGATCTCTTCATTTTTACTCGATTTTGTTAGACTTAATAGGGATTTCTATGACTAAAAGTAAAGCGAAACATTTAAATACAAAGTGTTTCACTGAAGAAAATCACGTAAACACTGCAAATAGCTGCAAATCAACAACATAAATTTTGTTTCACCGAAAAACAATAAAATATAAGGGGTCAGGCTGATCAGACCAGAAAGGTCTCTCAGATACCAAGGAGAAGATAAAGGGTTAAGCACCAAACTACAGCACAGGACTTCGACGGCACCTCCGCAGATCTATCTCTGCGGAGCAACAGGATTCAGTGTATTGCCGCTGCACATCGAAGGTTCTGGCAGCAGCTCCTGTTAATTTTAATTAAAGGTAGGTTGACGAATTGATAAAACCAAATTTATTTTTCGGTGATAAAAAAAATAACTGGCTCTATTTCAGGAAGGTAATATTTCGTATTAATCCTAAATACTTAGAACGCTTTATTGCTGAGCCTCTAAAGAGATTTTTGTACCGCTCTTCGGTCAGACCTTTCCACTCCTCTGCCGTCATAGAGAGCAGCTCAGGCTTAGGTTCAAACTCCGGCGTCGTGTGTGGTGTAGCCTGTGAGTTGATAGGGCATACCTGCTGGCAGATATCGCAGCCATACATCCAGTTTCCAAATTTGCCTCTGTACTGCTCTGGTATCAGCTGCTCCTTGAGCTCTATGGTAAAGTAAGAGATGCATCTGCTCCCGTCTACCTTGTACGGCTCGTAGATAGCCTCCGTAGGGCAGGCATCTATGCAGCGGGTGCAGGAGCCGCAGTAGTCCTTCACAGGGCTGTCATACTCCAGCTCCAGGTCTATGATGCACTCTGCGAGAAAGAAGTATGAGCCCTGCCTCTTGGTGAGCAGATTGGTATTCTTGCCGATCCAGCCTATGCCGCTGCGCTGTGCCCAGGCGCGCTCCAGCACGGGTGCCGAGTCTACGAAGCTTCTCCCTTGCACATCGCCGGCTATCTCGCGTATGTAGGCCATCAGCTCATTGAGCCGGGCGCGTACCACGTCATGGTAGTCCTGGCCCAGAGCGTACATGGCTATCTGCGGGGCTGTGGGATCGGCCTGCTTCTTGTCCGTGTAGTAGTTGTATGACAGAGAGATGACGGAGCGGGCGCCTTCTACGAGCTTAGTCGGGTCTATGCGCTTTTCAAAGTTTCTGGCCATGTAGTCCATGCTGCCGTGGCGCCCCTGGGCGAGCCAGGCCTCCAGCTGGCGGGCCTCCTCTGTCAGCTCCTGTGCGCGGGCTACGCCTACACTCACAAAGCCGAGCTGCCGGGCGCGCTCCCTGATCTGGTATGTGATGGTACTGACGTTTGCCATGAAAAAACTGCTGCTCACCTATACTCAGCAAATCTCGCTGAAATACATGTAATCATGACTGAAATCTAACAATTAGGTAACACTTTCTGCGTTGTTTTGCAGTATATATACTAAAGCTCTGGTATGAAATATCTCCGTCTGATCGCCTCCCTCCTGCTGCTGGCTGCTGCCGCTCCTGTTTTCGCCGAAGGCGATGCTACTGCTGCTGAGCCTGCCATAAGGGACCTGAAGGTACTCTCGTGGAATATCTACATGCTGCCCCCTATAGTGCCGATGAAGGGCCGCCTGGAGCGCGCGCAAGCGATCGTAGACACGCTGAATAACTCGCAGACAGACATCATTGTATTTCAAGAGGCGTTTCACGCTGGTGCGCTGGCGGTGATACGCAAGGGGCTGAACACGAAGTATCCTTTTATGTACGGCCCGTTCAATCCGAGCCACTCCCCTTTCCGCATCAGCAGTGGTGTGTGGGTGGTGAGCCGCATACCGCTGGATGTGAAAGGTGTGATAGAGTTTAACACTGCCAAAGAGAACGACCGTGTGGCCAAGAAAGGCGCGGCCCTGCTGGAGGGCGTCTGGGGTGGCAAGAAGTTTCAGATACTGGGCACGCACCTGCAGGCTCAGGAGCAGCAGCGTATCCGCAATATCCAGATCCGCCACATGTACGACAGCCTGCTGGTGAAATACAAAGCCGACGGCGTACCACAGATCATCTGCGGCGATATGAATACAGAGCGCGAGATCAATGAGCGCTATACGACCATGCTCAAGACGCTGGATGCCGAGGATGGTGATATGACTGGCATACAGAAGAGTACCTACGATGGCACTAACAATGAGCTGGCTGAGTCGGTATGGAAGAAAGACAAGACCTCTCTGGACTATATCCTCTTCCGCCGCAATGGTGCCACTGCGCGTATCATAGAGCGCCATGTAGGTGTATTCAAAAGGCCATGGCGCAAGGGCCATGTAGACCTATCAGACCACTATGCTGTGGGCTGTGATGTAAAGCTGAACTGCGAGGATTCTAATCAGGCTCCCAAGCAGTAAGTTTTTTTTCTCCGGCACGGGTTTGGATTTTTCAGCAAATGAGTGCAGGTAGTTTTTAATGCTGCCGTGACTTTTATACAGTTAAGTGCACCCTGACACGGCAGCATTAAATTCTGACTGGATACTTTTTGCCAGATACTTGCTCTACACATATTGTATATCGCCCCGGTATGCCAGCGGAGCTGGCACCGATTCTTCACCGCGATACGGATCGTGGGCCGCCAAAGTGTCAAACTTCAGTCCCGTACGTGCCTCTATACTTTTGATAGATACCTGGTAAGTATTAAACTCACCAAATACAAACTCCTCGCCCTTTAAGTAGTCTGCCTGTGATACGGTATATCCGGTAGCACAGAGTTTTTTAGTTTTATCATGTATGAAGGCGATGATCTTAAAAAATTCCAGAGGTATCTTCACACCATATTTTACCGGATCCTTCTTGCCAAAGATAGGCCCTGTGATCACAGATATTTTCATCTCATCCTGTCGGGCGTTCTGCAGCGCATAGTCTTCCAGTGCCAGCCATACCGGTGCATTGAATGGCTGCATCTGCGGACAGATATTAGTAGCCATAAAGGTATCCGCACAGGCTTCTACCGCTGTCTCCATATCACCCCAGATAGGGTCCTCCTTGCGAGTCTGGTGGCCGCGCGAAAATTTTGGCGGGTTGCCATAGCATTCCTTTAGTATCTGTACTTCTTTAGGGATGCGTGGGTCATATTTCCATGTGGTGCGTGCTACGCCCTTTTTGCTCTGCGCTCCGTTTATATTACACGCGCTAAAAAATGGCATACGCCTCGTCTCATTCATTACTACGCTATAGTGCTGATAGCGGAGCACCTTGTCCGTTTTACCCTGGTTTTTGAAACTGAGTACCTTCCCAAAACCTTTGTCAGAGATAGTGGGTAGCGCTACCTTTGCTTTGTCTCCCAGAAACTTCTCATTATAGCCTGTCCTATCATCATAGGAAACCGGTGCGGCCTCCTCCCTACTGATCCTGACATCATCATCAGCATCCTTGAGAAACTTAACCTTAGACACCGGCACCTGTTTGGTTACCTTGGCCAGATGCTTTAATATCTCTTTCCCTTTCACGGCATAGTTATCCTCCTGCACCTCTCCCATAAAATGAAGGCCTACAGCTACCCCTGTTGCATTGTCCAGTACCACAGAGCCAGAGTTGCCGCCCAGAGTAGTACAGTCATGACTGAAATACCAACGACCACTAGCATAAGAATCTACCAATCCCGGTGAGCATCTCTTCACTTCATAAATGTTTCCAAACACCTTTTTGGCAGCCGCAGTAGAGATGATACCTGCAGGGTCATAGGCAGGATAGCCTATGACAGATATGGACTGTCCCTTTTCCAAATCTCTGTCTGACACTGGTATAGGGCCTGGCAGCGAGGCATGCTTACCTATCTTTACAAATGCGATATCGGGCTGTGTTTTATTATCATCAGTCATATATAGCACATTCATGATAGGTACTTCAAACTCTGAAGGTGCAAGTTTGGCACCCATATATTCTTCCTTATAGTCTATGAATGCTTCATACGCGTCGCCCATAGGATTCTTGCGAAAAGCCAGACGTTTGCCTTTCTTTTCTGCGAAAAGCATCGCTACATGGCGATTAGTGACAAGTATATCATCAGTGATCATCCACCCTGTGCCACCAAAGGGGCGGCTGGGCATACCACGAAAATCTATACGGCCCACGGATGGTACTCTTGCTTCTATCTTGGGAAGGAAAGGTAACAGGCGCTGACGTACCTCTACCAGGTCAGGTAGTTCTATTTTACCCTTCTGTATCAGCAGCGCAGGCCGGGCTGTGATCCTGATCATCGCCTCCAGGTTTGGCATTTCCACCTTGGGCCCTACCATTGCAGTGGTCTTCATGTCACGCAGGCTCACTCCCAGCTTGTTAGCTATTGGCAGGTTGATACCTGCATCGAGTTTGTCTTTGATCTCATCAAAAACAGCTTTGTCATTTTTCTGAAAATAATTGGCAGCTTTCATATACTGTATTTTCCCCTAATATCATTAAGCTACTTTACATTATCAATGACTATCGTCGCAGAATACCCTAAAATGGGTAGACATATTAAATCAATAACCACATTTACATACTAAAAATGTAAAACCTGATATTGCTATAATGACAAAGCTTTAAGTGATGCCTAAGACACCTGCCAATAAAAAAGCACTATCGGGTGATAGTGCTTTTCATTTATCTATTAGCTTCTGCTTGCTTACTTATTGGCTACGAAGTCTACGCGGCGGTTGATCCACTGCTCGGCTTTCTCTGTCACACGGTTGCCTACAGATACAGCCTCAAACTGTGATGGCTGGAAGCCGTACACGCGCACCATGTAGTCTATGACTTGCTTAGCACGACGCATACCGAGGTCATCATTGTATGGTACGGTACCGCGTACATCACAGTAGCCTACTACCTTCAGGCTCATGCCCTGGTTTTCACGCAGCGTCTTGGCTATGGCCTGCAGCTCAGGCTCATACTGGCGCTGGATATCGTCCTTATTGAACTCAAAGTAAACTGATGGGAAGAAGAAGCCGCCACGGCCATTGCCCATGTCTGCATTCTTGTCTGCGAACTTGTCATTCAGTGAGCGGCCACGGGCGTCTACGAGGTTACCCTTTGGTGTATTTGGCTCGAGATCACGTGTATCAGGCACGCCGTCATCATCGGTGTCTACAGCCTTGCCATTCTCGTCTACCTTGGCTCCCGGATCTGAGAATGGCTCTACATCCTTCTCGTCAGGTATGCCGTCACGATCACTGTCTACACCTGTGCCATCGCCATATACCTTCTGGCCCTCCGGTGTCTCGTTATCCTTGTCAAATACATCGCTCACACCATCGCCGTCAGAGTCTTTGTAGAGCTTGTCTACACGCTTCTCTATACGGTCCAGGTCAGCGTAGATGCCCTCCTGTGGATGCCTCCACTCGATGTGCTCCTTGTCGCGCTTCTTAGTACCGAGCTTGAAGGTGAGCGTGGCGCCGATCATGGAGTAGAAATCATCGCGGCGCTTGTTATTGTGGTGCTCGTACTCCAGGCCATCCAGCTTGTCTGTGAAAGTGAAGTGCCATGACCCTTCGAGGCCGAGGTCTACTACCTTGCTCAGTTTGAATTTCAGACCGAGGCCGACAGGCACTACGAGGCTGGTGGTGCTACCGTTGAAGAACGTGCCGCTATTGTCCAGCAGGCCGGTCTTGAGGTGGTAGACTTTCACGCTGCTATAGTTGATACCGATACCAGCGTAGCTATAGAGCGATACCCAGCGCGGCTTGTACTCCTTGCCGGTATTGCGGGCGCGGATCATACGGTTGATACCGAATACGGTGTTTGTGATATCCCAGTAGAGATTGGCAGAGGCCTCGTAGAACATGCCCTTGAAGTAATTTCCCGAAGGGTCTATGCCGGAGGCTACCATGGCTTTGTAGTCAAACTTGCTGTCCATATTGCTATCGGCCACGCCCTGCAGCGCACCGGCATTGAACTGGCCCATGACACCAAAGGCAGCGTCAAACATGTGGATGGCACCTACGCCTACACCCCACTGGTATTCGTTCTTAGGCTTTGACACGCCGAGGAAGCGGCGATACTTGAGATCGGTATAAGGGTTGGTAAAAGAACCGTTCAGCGTCAGCGCCCATGTCTTGAATGGCTTCTGAAACTTAGAAGAGCTCACAGATCCGCCTGAGCTTTTGGCAGTAGTGGTGGTAGTGCTTTCTACTTTGGCTGCGGGCTTTGGCTCTGCCTTTTTACTCGGCTCTGCTTTTTTAGCGGCTGTAGCTTCTTTCTTTTTCTCTGGCTTTGCCTCTTTGGCCTTTGTCTCCTTGCTCTTAGGCTCTGTGACCTTGGTCTTTTTTACTTTGACCGTGTCAGGCGCCATGACATTGAGCTCCGGCGCAGATGCATAGAGGCCGGAGGCGAATAGCAAAAGGGTAAGTCCGAGTATGGTTTGCTTCATGATGGACGATAGTTATTGTACAAATATATCTTTTTTTGGAGGCTGTCATAGGGCTTTATACACAGTAATGGGCAGTAGTGTAGACAGGGTAGCCTCGCCGCAGGGCAATAGTGCGGCAGATAGCACGTTTGGGCAGTGAGCCGGAAGGTTATTATCCAATTAATTTTATTTTTACCCTGACCAACCAATACAACATGGCCAAGACAAAACCAGAGCTAAAAGCCAAGTCTGCGAAAATTGCTGCTACAGGCGCACCCTCCCCTTTCATGAAATATGCGCCGTACCTGGCTGCACTGGTCACCTTTCTGGTGATCACTCTGGTATTCTTTGGCCCGATGCTGCTGGACGGCAAGGTGCTGCCGCAGGGTGATATCAACCAGTACGATGGCATGTCTAAGGAGATAAAGGACTACCGCGAGCAGCACCATGCGGAGCCGCTGTGGACCAACTCAATGTTTGGCGGTATGCCGGCATTTCAGATCTCGACGATCTATAGTGGCAACCTGGTACAATATGTAGAGAAAGCACTGGGCATAGGCCTGCCGGAGTACACCGGCTACCTCTTTATAGCTTGCCTCGGCTTCTATCTGCTGCTGCTGGTACTGCGTGTGAATCCGTGGCTCTCCATAGCAGGCGCGGTGGGCTATGCGCTCGCCTCCTACAACCTCATCATACTGGAGGCCGGCCACAATACCAAGATGCATGCGATAGCGCTGCTGCCATATGTAGTAGCAGGATTTATGCTGCTATGGCGGCGAAAGTATATACTCGGCGCTGCCATGAGTGCGCTCAGCTTCTCCATGCTGATCAGTGCCAATCACGTGCAGATAGCCTACTACCTATTCCTCACGCTGCTGATAGCGGGAGTGGTATTCCTCGTATTCTCCGTGGTAGAGAAAGATATCAAGCACTATGTGCTGGCCTTTGGCATCTTTGGTGCGTGTGCAGGGCTAGGAGTACTATCTAACCTGAGCCTGCTCTGGACCACCTATGAGTATGGCAACTCCACAATACGCGGCAAGTCGGACCTGACTACCAATACACAGTCAAAGGGTGGACTGGACCGCGACTATGCCTTCAGCTACAGCTATACCAAGTCCGAGGCATTCAACCTGCTGATACCAAACTTTCTGGGCGGCTCGTCACAGCAGCTGATGGACGAAAATTCAAAAACCGTAGAAGCTATACGTGGCCAGACCCGCTACCTGCCAGCCTACTGGGGTGACCAGCCATTTACCTCTGGCCCGTCCTATATGGGCGCCTTTATGATCTTCATCTTTGTGCTGGGCCTGATCATCGTAGACGGCCCATTCAAATGGTGGCTGGGTATCGCCACCATGCTGGCTGTGATGCTCTCCTTTGGCTACCATCTGGCGTGGTTCAACAATGCTTTCTTCGACTTCTTCCCGGGCTACAACAAATTCCGTACGGTCACGATGTCGCTCATCATCTGCCAGCTCACTATCCCGCTGCTGGCACTGCTCACCGTGCAGAAACTGCTGGATAAAGAAGTGAGCAAAGAGCGCGCGATGACTGGTGTCTATATCGCCACGGGCATCACGGCAGGTATCTGCCTGATCTTTGCCCTATTTGGCGGCAGTCTGCTCAGCTTCACTGGTCCTGGCGATAAGAGCCTGCCGGCAGACCTGCTCCCCTTCCTCAAAGAAGACCGCAAGGACCTGCTGCGCAGTGATGCCTTCCGCTCGCTATTCATCATACTGATAGGTGCGGGTGTGGTATGGGCCCTGATACAGGACAAGCTCAATAAGAATATCGCTATCGCTGCTATACTGGTGATCTGCCTGGCAGACTACATCACTGTAGGCAAGCGCTTTGTCAATAATGATATGTACACGGAGAAGAGTGAACAACAGAACCGCTTTGCGCAAAGCCCTGCGGACCAGCAGATCGCTCAGGACAAGAGCCTGGATTTCCGCGTTTTCAATACCACGGTCAATACATTTAACGATGCCTCTACCTCCTATCATCACAAGTCTGTAGGCGGCTATCACGCAGCCAAGCTGCGCCGCTACCAGGAGCTGATAGAGAATCAGATCAGCAAAGGTAATATGGCTGTACTGAATATGCTGAATACAAAATATGTGATACAGAAAGGCCCGCAAGGCCCGGTAGCAGCACAGAACCCCGGTGCCTGCGGCAATGCATGGTTTGTAGATAAGGTGCAGCTGGTAAATAATGCTGATGAGGAGATCAAGGCGCTGGATAATTTTGATCCGAAGCAGGTGGCTTTTATAGACAAGAAATTTACCAATGACCTGCAGGGATACAATGGCGGCAAAGACTCTGCCTCTCAGATCACGCTGACCAGCTATGAGCCTAACCACCTGGTGTACCAGTATGCTGCACCTCAGGCGCAGCTGGCTGTATTCTCCGAGATATACTACCAGCCGGGCTGGAAGGCTACCGTAGATGGCAAAGAGGTGCCTATCGTGCGCGCGAACTATGTACTACGCGGAGCAGTATTGCCCGCCGGTAGCCACAAGGTAGACATGGTGTTTGAGCCTTCGTCTTACTATACCGGAGAGAAGGTATCATACGCTATATCTACGCTGATCCTGCTGCTCTTTGCAGGAGGGCTTTTCCTCGAGTTTAGAAACAATAAGAAAGGCAGCAGTGACCTGCCGCACGCTGCCTAGCAGCCTGACACATGAAGAGAGTGCTGATCATCACGTACTACTGGGTGCCCGCGGGTGGTGTAGCCGTACAGCGCTTCCTTAAGTTTGCCAAATACCTGCGCGGCTATGGCTGGGAGCCGGTGATACTGACCGTGGAGAACGGCAGCTATCCCTATACAGATGAGTCACTGCAGGCCCAGGTACCTGATGGCATAGAGGTGTACCGCACCAAGACCTTTGAGCCGTTTGAGATATATAACCTGCTGCGCGGGCAGAAGGGCAAAACAGTACCGCTGGCTGTGGCTACGGCGTCCAATCCCTCTCTCTTCCAGCGCATCTCCGCCTATATCAGAGCTAATTTTTTCCTGCCGGATGCGCGGCGCGGGTGGAAGCCCTATGCCGTGAAGCAAGCCGCAGGACTGATAGCTAGCGGCAAGATAGATGCGATGATCACCACAGGCCCACCGCACAGCACCCACCTGATAGGCCAGGAGCTGAAGCGCCGCTACGGTCTGCCATGGCTGGCAGATTTTCGCGATCCGTGGACAGAGATATTCAACAATCAATACTTACCATTTACCAAAGCATCCATAGCCAAGGATAAAGCCTATGAGGCGTCTGTGCTGCGCGACTGTGATGTGGCTACTGTGATAGGCGAGGGTATGAAGACGGTCTTCCCTGCTGCCTATACAGGCAAGATGCAGGTGATCACCAATGGCTATGACGAGGAGGACTATACCACCGGGCTGCTACCTGAGAGGGATAAGTTTCGGCTGCGATATGTGGGCAATCTCTTCTCTAACCAGAATATACCTGCGCTATGGGCTGCGATAGCAGAGCTGCGGGCGGAGGATGCGGAATTCCGCAGCGACTTTGAGCTGGAGGTGACCGGCAAGGCTGATGCGGCGGTGAGTGAGGGTATAGCAATGGCAGGCATCACGGACTGCACCGTATTCAAATCCTTTGTACCGCATAGCGAGGCTATACGCCGTATGCAGACGGCCTCTCTCCTGCTCTCTGTGATACCACAGGTGGAGAATAATAAACTGATCATCACGGGCAAGATATTTGAGTATATAGGTGCGGGCAGGCCGGTGCTGCTGGTGGGCCCGGCAGACTGCGATGCGGCGCTGATCGTCTCTGCCGCACAGGCCGGCGCTATACATGACTACACTGAGAAAGACAAGATGAAAACCACCCTGCGCAGCGCATACACGGCATGGCGCCAGGCAGATACCGGCACGCCGGCATCGGGCAAAGAACAATATAGCCGCAGAAGCCTGACTGGCCGCCTGGCAGGGGTGCTGGATAGCCTGGCCCGTAAATGAAAAAAGGAGCCATCTCTGGCTCCTTTCTATTGATCTCATATCGCTTTACCTCATGATCACGAGCTTGCCGAAGCCGTGTTTGAAGTATTTGTCGATGTTGGTATTATTGAAGAACTGGCCGTACTGGCTGGTGCTCATGTGGTCTACATTCTTGTCGTCTATCTTGGTGATGACGCGGTAGAAGTAGACGCCGTTTGCGAGCTTGTCTCCGTACTCGTCGCGGCCATCCCAGTAGTAGTCGGTCTTATTGACACCCACATGGATATTGCCCAGCTCGGCGCGCTGTATTTCCTTCACTACGTGGCCAGTCACGGTCATGATCTGGATCTTCATATAGTCCGGCACCTCGCTACCCGTGAGCGTAAAGACGAACTGCGTACGCGTAGAGAATGGATTAGGGTAGTTCAGTACGTTTGTGATCATAGACCTGGTGATCACGTTGAATGATATCTTGTAGTCGTAGTGTACTCCATTTACGGTAGTGCCTTCGTACCTGTTTTGCGAGTTGCTGGAATAGTTGCCGCTGCGGTCTTTGTCACGCACGAGCAGGTCATAGACACCATCCTGCAGGAAGTTTGGTTTGAACTCTATCCTGGCTGTATTACTCTGAGAGATATTGCCAGTGGCGGGATAGAAGCTCAGGATGTTATTGTCATAAGGGATCAGCGTAGGGACGGTCTGGCCCGGATAGCGGATATAGACCTGCGCCAGAGAGGTATCATTGAGCGCAAGGGTCTTATTCTCATCGCGCATCTGGATGAGGATGTCCGGCTTGGCAGATACGAGGTCATTATTCATGATCCGGAGGCCGTCGAAGGTCACATCCAGCAGCGGATTCACCTTGTCTGAGGTGCTGCTGATGTTATTGATGATCGCATAGTTATTGAAGTGGTACTGCTCCGGCTGGTGCAGGGCATCTACCGGATTGGCCTCTATAGTGAGCTGGTCCTGACCCGGCAGGCGTGGGTCGCTCATAGAGTAGACGAACTTCAGTATCTGCGTCTCACCCGCGCGCAGGGAGTCACTCTTGATCACCACAGGCGGTATGAGTCCCCCTGGTCCTCTCAGGGTATAGCTGGTACGCATACTATCCATAGATACCTCTGAGACGTTCTCCAGGGCTATCTCCAGCTTCAGGCTATCACCGGTATTGAAGGTGTCCTTATTCATCACAAAGTGAGCCGAAGGATTGATAGCTGCTTCCGGTACTTTCTTGTAGAGTACACGCCAGTAGTAGAGCTGCGCCGGGGTGTGATTGACAGAGTCATCCGTATTCAGCTTGAGGCGAATGAATGGAAACTGCTGTGCGTTGATAAAAGTGATGGCCGTATCCAGCGCATCTGTGGTGTAGAGGCGGGTAGAGAGGCCGTTATTATTGACGCCGATGATATCTACCGTCTGGTGATCTGAGGTAGGATTCTCTTGTGCATTGTGCCGCCAGTGGAAGGAACCCCAATCCAGCGCCGGACCTATGAGCGGAGAGGTGAAGCTACCACGAGGCCAGAGGATGCCGTAGTTGTAATCTCCCTCCACCGCGCGAGTATAGTCCGTACCTATGTATTGTGCACTCTTTGACGGAGCCCCCTTGATAGTAAAGAAGATGTACGGAGCAGGCGGGCGGCTACCTGATTTGAGCAGGGGCAGATCAGTAGCACCCAGTGCAGCCAGGCGCTGTACGAGGGCGCTGTCCATACTGGTCCATGCTGGCCTATTGACAGAGTAGATACCTAGTACCGATCCGTCTGGTATAGAATCGAGAAAACGATTGATCAGCGCGGTCATGGTAGCGCCCCAGGCAGGGTTAGTAGAGGCACCGGTAATATTAAAGTCGAAGGCATTTTTTACACCCTGACCATTGCAGTGATAGTTGCCAAAGCGGTCACCATACTGTGCGCCGGGAGCCGTGGATTGCACACTCTGCCATGGCATACCTGTCATCGTATCTATCACAAAGAAAGTAAGACCACCAGTACTACTGCCGGCTGCATAGCCACAGCCACCTGTATTGTAGCGGTACTGCGTCACGCTATTCATATCATACCGTACATCTGCTGAGGCTATCGGCCCACCGGTAGCATTGGTCCAGCCTGCCTCTACGTGCAGGTTATTGATATTCTTTACAAACTTGAAAGCACGATCCTGAGCCAGGTACATATTGTCCTGATAGTTGTCGTGCGTGTACTGGTAGTAGTGGGACTGGTTCCAGCCTGGGTATTCATTTTGTATGTAGACGAATGAGCTATTGTGCCACTTGTAGCCGATGGTATCATTGATAGAGTCGCGGCTCACACGCCAGTAGTAGACAGTACTATCACGGAACTGGAATGGCACGCGCCAGTGCAGCACGCCACCGCCCTGGTAGATATTGGCCTGTGCTATAGGATGGCGGAATGTCTCGGCAGTGTCTATCTGTATTTTGTAATTGCGCGGAGCGGCAAACGGATCTACAGTAGATGCCTTGAGGGTGATATTCTGAGTAGGTACGATGGCATACTCATACGGGTAGACAGGTATGATATCATCAGACTGTATGGCGAAACCAAAGTTGAGGTTATCACCGTTATTGGTCTCTGACATCTCATCTATGCGGTGTTCATTCTCCACGTAGACAGTAAACTTATTCTGACCGTAGCCGCTATTCAGCGTAGGGAATGTAGCGATCCTCACGCTAAAGGTATCCATGTAATATGGAGCGGGGACCTTCCAGGTATAGACGAGGGTCGTATCTGCACCATTCAGACTGCTGGGATAGCTGCGGGTGACACGTATTTGTATTGAATCCTTTATGGCCTTGCCGAGATTAGCCACTATCACCTTTGCGGTGAAGGTATCTACGTTTGCATTGACCACCGGCGGGTCAAAGTAGAGCGAGTTCTGGTCTATCTCGTAGTCCGGTTTAGGATACTGGTTTAGTATAATGGCTGGGTCTCCGTGCAGGGTCATGTCATAGGCCACAGTCAGCGCTAGTTCTTCGCCACCGTAGTTGACGGCTATAGAGTCCTGTGCTGCCTGCAGCGCTTTGCCCCATGGCATGGTATAGCCATTGCGACAGAGGTACTGGTACACATACAGGCCATACTCGTATAGCTCCAGAGATGTAGAAGCGGTAGCAGTAGCGGTAAAGGCTATGGCACATTTGCCGGGAGTGAGTACGGAGGACTGACCAAACGTAGGCACATATGCAGTGGTACCGCCGTATCCGATATCTGATATATCTCCTGACTGGCAGCCATTAGAATAGATGATCGGCATCTTATCATAATTGGTCCAGTTGGCCGGATTGTCTACGCTGATATCAAAGGCGGTGCCTGCCGCATGGCCAAAGAAGGTCATGAGCGAAACGCCACTGTCTATGCTGGCACGGATGACATCAGCAGCAGAGTTGTCTATAGGCTGCGAGGTAGTCTTGTAGATGGTCTGCGTGCGGGCACCCCACAGGGTATCGGCTGCTATCGTAGCAAAATCATTAAGATACGAGGCAAAAGCCTGCTGCTCACCGTAATCAGAGCCGCCGGAGAAGTGCATCAAATGCTTCATCCATAGTTTCTCAGCCTTGGTCTGATAAGGATCACCGGCATGCGCCTGCACAGTCTCATAGTGCTTTACTTTATCCAGATAGTGCGTGATATCTGATGGCTGTACAGCTGCGAGACGGCCTACGGCTACGAGTGCATGACTGGTGCCCCGGCGGCAGGCCAGCAGGATATCTGACGGGCCAGACCCAAAGGGTGTGATAAGGTCCCGGTCATAGGAATATGCAGTAGTCCTCACATCCTCATACGAGCGTCCTTTGCCTATTAGAAATACGTACTCAGGCTTGTGGGCAGACCAGCGGTCATAGGCATACTCTATGAAGTTTCTCGTAGCGAGCGGCGTTTTCTGTACGCCGTAGCCAAACTGAGCGATGATCTGGTCTATGTCGTAGATAGCAGTATTATACTTAGTAGCGCGGTAGTCAGCATAATCCTGCACCCTGTCTGCACCAGAGCTATCCGTGCGCAGCGAGCGGTGCGTGATGATCACATAGCTGCTCTGGAGCTGCGTATAATCCTGGAAGGTGATCGTATCCATACGGGATACCGTAGTAAAGGTGGCTGCAGCATCCGTGCGGAAGAACAACTCACGCTCACCACCAGCAGCTGGCAGTACAAATTTTTTGGGCAGAACGGCAGCGGGGTCTGTGCTACGGATGATATACCCATTGGTAATATCATACAGCAGTGGCTGGGCAGCGGTGACTGGCACATTGCTGACTCGTATGTAGCGCTCCCCTGCACCAGGTGCCATGCGCCAGTAAAACTGTGCGGCACCACCGAAGTCATATTTGCGCGGGTAGTAGACAAATATGTTCATCAGCAGGTTTGACTTGCTGCTGGTACCGCACCCTTCCTGAAAAGGAACTGAATTGCTGGCCCGGATCGCACTGGCGGGTAATGTATCATCAAAATGATGATGACTAAAGCCACCACTGCTATTGTCGAAAGTGAAGTTATTGATAGTGGTACCATTCCACTTGATCGTAAAGCAATGCTGCTCATAGGAACGTGTGAATAGATTGCCGGTGATGATAGCCGGAGGGCCAAATGTATCTACGGCAGGCGCAGCTATCGTGAGTGTCTGCGCGGGTCCGTTATTGACCCAGCCACCGCCCCAGGCCTCATCCATGTCGTACAGCGACTTGTACAGAAAGTCCGGTGCGCCATATGGTGTACCCTGAGAAAACTTGCCTCCGGATCCCGGCGCCACGAGTCCGTTAGGGCCGTAGTACCAGTAGAAAGGATACGTGAAGTTTTGCTCCGGTGTCAGTGATGGTATGGACGCAGTATCATTGCTCACAAACTGGAAGCGCCTGTTGCCACCGCCAGCCTTGGTGGTGAGATAGTAGATAGAAGTATCATTGAAAAGGCTGTACATGGTATGCGGCTGCAGGCCCGGCTCCGGATAGAGCAGGGAGTCCACATCGCCATAGTTCCTCTTGCCATAAAACTCTATGTAGCTCGTGCTGTCCAGCGCACCGCTGCCATTGGTAGCTACGTAGATGGGCACCTGCGCACCATTGTGATAGAGGGCGAGGTCAGCGGGACTGATGCCGGCGAGGCCCTGTACGTTATTATTCAGCGTGGTATACGGGATACGGTAGACACCGTCTGCACGCACCTTGACCTTATAGTACATGTGGCCAGGTGTGTAGTCTATCCATTCATTGCCATAGGGCCCTACGTGCTGGGCGCTGGCTATGAGGCCGAGACAGAGGCAGAGGAGTGTGATGTAGATCTTGCGCATAGGCTATGCTTATTGCACGGTCACTTCCGGCGTTTTCTTTTTGATATTTATATCCAGTCTCAGTGATATCACGTGAGAGTAGAGTCCATTGTCCTGAGAGGAGCCTTTGATGGCTGTAAGGTTGGTGAGTGTATAGTCTATGGCGATGACCTTGATACGCACACCGGCACCGATGCTCGGCGATACGCTGTAGTTGTGCTTGCCATTCTCCGCATAGTAGCGCTGTATGTTTGACACGCCTGCGCGGATGTAGCCTATGCGGGCATAGTTCAGCTCCAGGCCAGCTGCCAGGTCCATGCTGATTGGCTTGCCGGGCAGGAGTACGTTGCGCTTGCCATCTGTAGTGAGTATCAGGTCTACCTCCGGCAGGATGAAGAACTTGTCTTTGATATTAAACTCATAGGCACCGGCGATATTGATAGTAGGTGCGGCGTACTCTATAGAGTTCTTGGGTATCTCATTGCTATCCTGTAGGAGCACCTGCTTCTGCGCATCTGTGAGGGTGAACTGCCATGCGTCAAAAGTAGTAGTGATATCACGCAGCATGACGCCTGCCCTCCAGCCCTTGTGGCGGTACTGCAGGCCGAGGTCTATGCCAAAGCCCGTAGCATGGCCAAATGGCCCAAGTGAGCGGTAGATGACTTTTGCAGTGCCGCCTACGCTGAGGCCCGGCAGCTTGTCAAATTTCTGCGCATAGTGCAGCATGAAGGCATAGTCTGCCGTGGAGAAGGAAGTGATCTTGCTATAGTCTGGCGTGCCATCCGGCCCGTAGAGGAAGAGTGTATTGGGGATATCATCCACACCAAAGCGGAAGAAGGAGAAACCGAGTACACGCTTGTGATCATTGAAGGGGACTGCAAAGGAGCCGTAGTCGTACTTGGCGATGCCGGCAAAGTACTCTGAGTGCATCAGGCCTACCTGAAAGCTGTTAGGGATATTGGCCAGGCCGGCGGGATTGTAGTAGCCGGAGTAGACATCCTCGGTAGAGGCAGCCTGGGCATTGCCCATGCCGAGGCCGCGGGCGCCCACGCCGATATTGAGGAAGTCGTTGGTGTACTTCCTGATCTCGCCCTGCGCAAAGGCCTGCGTACCAGTGATCAAAAGGACAAAGCCGAATAATATTTTTCTCATGCCGGGTTTCTGGGTTCTTTTGCTCATTATTTTACTTCCAGTAGTTTATGCCACCTATAACGCATATCACCTTCGATATTGTGGAGTGCGCCGAGTAATTTTGCCCGGTCCTCCGCTGTGAAATCTACGCCGATGGCCCTTTTCGTCGTTCTCACGATGCCCTCTGCAGCGCCGTCTGTCCGGTCAAAGTACTGCAGGAACCTGATCTCCATAAACCGATCAAATGCCTGCAAGGTTCTTTGCACCTGACTGTCAGGCATGATACGATTTAAATATACGCCCAATTTATCTCTTTCTACTGACTCCAGCAAACTGTAATACACATTTACAAGACCGGGATCAGTGCCTATCAGCAGCCTGTCCAGCAGCAGCTCCACAGCTATATGCGCGATAAATGACAGCCGGTACCTGTCACGGTCCAGGCCACTCCCTATCAGCGTATGCAGCGCATGGGCCACAGCCTCCTCAAAAACTGCCGACCCGTGAAACTGCCGGTCCACGTCGTAGTGCCGCAGCACGCCCTCATGGATATGGGCAGATCCTTGTTTCAAAGTCCAGTCATTTTTACGGATGACGGCATTATATGTTCGGGTAAAACCGGGGGATATATCGGGCAAAAGCGCTCCCACTACCCGGTACGGATCTGCTGTGTGGCGGTCCACATAGTAGTGAGAAAGAAAGTGCATCGCGTATAACTATTTCAAAACGAAAGTATATTTTAGCCCTGTAGTAGCCTCAGCGTTATCTCCACCGGATTTTTACTGTGCATGATTTAGCATACATAGATGACGTGTGGCGTGGCTGCGGCTTACATGGGCACAAGTGGGCCTTTGTAAAATACTGATAAACAATAAACGGAATAGACACAAAATGGGATTTGTAGATGAACTGAAATGGAGGGGTATGCTGCAGGATATCATGCCCGGCACTGAGGAGCTACTGAATAAGGGTATGGTGAAAGGCTATATCGGATTTGACCCGACGGCAGATAGCCTGGGCGTGGGCAACCTGGTACAGATCATGAACCTGCTGCACCTGCAGAAGGCCGGCCATAAACCTATAG
>CAZNDJ010000037.1:0-28697 GCA_964571705.1 uncultured Chitinophagaceae bacterium | reverse complement strand
GATCATATCAGATGGCCTCGACCAGACACGCACTGCGGGCAGCGATGGCGCGGGCGGTGGCGGCGCAGGTGGTACGATCCTGCTACGCGTAGGCCAGTATGCAGGTAGTGTAGGCGTACGTGCCAAAGGCGGCATAGGCGGCAGTCTGAATAATGACTTTCTCACACGCTCGTGCATGGGCCCGGCCGGTGGTGGGGGCGGTGGTGTACTCTGGGTGAGCCAGGCCGCTATACCAGGTAGCATAGCATATACCGCACCAGGCGGTATCAATGGTAAGAATCTGGCCAATACCTCCTTCTGCCCGCTGGGCGTGACCAATGGCGCCCTGGCAGGTGACACAGGCGGCAGCGTGACCAACCTGATGATACCAGAATCAGCAGTACCCTATATCCGGCTCTCGGCTACAGCCTCTGCAGATACTCTCCTCTGCAATGATCAGCAGCTACATCTGTCTGCCACTGGCCTCTCGTCAGACTCGGTGTACTACCGGTGGAGCACCGGACAGTCGTCTGCAGATATTACCTTTCTGGCTACCCAGACTGCCACCTACTCTGTGAATGTGACCGACCGCAACACCTGCACCGTGACCGAAAATGTAAATGTGACCGTAGAGCATGTACTGCCAAACTTCTCCGGAGACACGGCCATGTGCAGCCCTGCCAATATCACCCTGCATGCCAATAATCCCGGCACTACCCCTGTGACCTACCAGTGGAATACGGGGGCCGCTACGCCATCTATCTCCTTTCTGGCAGACTCTACGCGTACCTACACCGTGACCGTCTCCAGCGCCAATAACTGCAGCGCCACTGCTACCATGAATGTCAGCGTAGGCAACCTCAGCGCTACTTTCTCCAACGATACTGCTATCTGCCTCGGCGCACCGCTCACCCTGTCTGTCTACCCGGCTACGGGTGCCACCTACAGCTATGCCTGGAGCAGCGGGCAGTCTACGCAGAGTATCAATGTGACGCCATCGGGCTCTACCACCTATACGGTCACAGTGAGTACCGGAGGAGGCTGTAGTACGCATCATGATATACATGTAGATGTACAGAGTGTCATCCCGGCCTTCTCGGCAGATACTGCTATCTGCGGCGGCGGGCCTGTCACACTCCATGCAGATAATACTGCCGGCACACTCGTGACCTATGCCTGGAGCACCGGAGAGAGCACCCCATCTATCATAGCCAATCCATCTGCACCCGAGATTTATACTGTGACTGTGAGCAGCAGCCTGGGCTGCACTGCTACAGACACTATCCGTGTCAATGTGGGCACCCTACGGGTAGACTTCTCTAATGATACTGCCGTATGCCCCGGCCAGCAGGTCACCCTCCTGGCAGATGTCCTCTCGGGCAGCAATGTTACTTTCACCTGGAGTACGGGAGACATCACCTCCTCTATCACCGAGACCATCACGCAGGACATCAGCTATGATGTGACCGTGATGGACGATGCGGGCTGCATCTTCACCCACAGTTTCTTCATCCGGCAGGACTACCTCGGTGCATTCATCACTGATGATACGACCACCTGCCCCGGTGGTACCGCTATCCTCTCTGTAGATGTGCCGGGAGTGCCAGTGGTATCCTACCTCTGGAGTACCGGAGATACCACCCAGCAGGTCAGCGTGACACAGACCTCCCGCCAGGTATATACCGTCACCGTGAGCAGCCCTGACGGCTGCTCCGGCACTGAGTCGGTCAGTGTCTACGTAGACTCGGTACAGGTAGCTACGATAGGGGATACCGTATGCCCTTCTGGCCGGGCAGTGCTATATGTGAGTGCCGTGGGCGTAGGCCCTGTCCAGTTCCTCTGGAGTGATGGCGGTACGGCAGACTCGCTGGCGGCCACCACCACCCTCACCTCGCGCTATACTGTCACTGCCACTGATAGCCTCGGCTGTACAGCAGACACCGCTGCCATAGCCATAGCAGACAATAACTATACGCACCTCGCTCCGCACATCACAGCCATACCTGATAGTGCCTCCACACCCGGAGATAGCGTAGTGCTATCGGTATCCGGTGGCGCATTGGCTACCTTCCTCTGGTCGCCGGACTCGAGCCTGACCAGCACTACCGCGCAGGTCACTGTAGCTACGCCACAGCGCGCCACTTACTATTGTGTGAATGTCACTGACTCCAGCGGCTGTACCGCACAGGCCTGCCTGCTGATAGGGGTAGGTGTACCAGGCGCGGAGATCATTTTCCCGAGCGCCTTTACCCCCAATGGTGATGGCCGCAATGACCGCTACACCGTGCCAGCCATAGATGGGACTGTAGTGGCACACGTCACGATATACAACCGGTGGGGAGAGACAGTCTTTGAGGCCAATGACAACTCGGGCTGGGACGGCACTTTCCGTAGCATCGCACAGCCATCCGAGATCTATACTTGCTTTGTGAAATACTACCAGAAGATATACCCTGACCGGCCATTCTACCGGGAGGGATCCTTCACCCTGATACGGTGATCATGATGTAGGCCAGGGTACTCTCATAGAGTATTCGCTAGTCTATCCGTTTGAAATTTCTATCTACCCTGATCTTGCGCCCTTCGTAGGTGACCGTAGCAATGCCATTTTCAAAACTACTCGCTGCAGAATAAATAGCTGACCGCAGCACCCTGCCGCGCTGATCTATGTAGCCGTAGGAGCCACCCATGATCTCGGTGTGCTCGCCATCTGCATCCGGGTGAAAGGTACACCCTGATACATACACAGCCCGGCCATCGCTGAATGGATATACAAAATCAAATGTCGGTGGTATCACTACCTTGTCCAGGCTGGCAAAACCATATTTGCCATTCTCACAGATCCGGTACAGGCCTTCCTCCGTATAGTCAGGCCCGTTGTCAAAGACAAAGACATGGTACAGGATATTACCTTTCCTGTCTATGGCTACGATCCCTTCTTTGGAGTCCTGTACGATCGCCGTTTTGTAAAACGTATCGGTAAATAAATAGAAATACTTGCCCGCCGGCATGACTATCACTGACGAGGTATCCTTGTACCCACAGGCATCATTTGCGTCGCAAAAGCGGACCAGAAAGTCTCCCTTTCTTTTTTGTGCCTGCGCGGTACTGCATATGATCATCAGCAGCGCCATCGGCAGCAGATAGTAGCGATTCTTCAGCATGAGTTTCCAGCTTGATAAAAAGATAACCAGCCCGTCACGTCAGTGCCAGGATAGTCCTTGAGGCTTTACGCAGTAAATGTTGTTTAGTTGCAGTCCACCACTATACCGGGGCTCAAAATTCGGTTACTCAGGTGTCCAGCTCGGTCTTTGATGAAAAAAGAATAGCGAAGCGTGTCCTGCGTACCGGTGCCGGGGCACTCCACGCTGACCTGAAACGTGATATCGCCCTGCAGCGCCGGATATTTTGTGGCTACTGGTATATACTTGGTACCGATGCCCGGTATGCTCAGGCAGCTATCCGGGAATCCTGATGTGTAGGCGTAGTAAAACACATCCCACGTAGTATTGGATATAGCGCGGCTGTCGGTAGAGTGGTCCGTGCAGACACAGTTGGCACAGGTAGTATCTATGGTGCCATCTGGTATCCCAAAGTCCCCGTCACCATCGGTAAAGGACAGTGTGACCTGCACCGTATCAGTAGTAGGCCCGCCTGCCGGCAGTCGCACTACTGTCTTTGATACACTCTTGAGCTCCAGGTGCGGCTCTATAGGGAAACTTGGCTGCTTCACACACCCGCACAGCCCCACTACGAGTGCCAGTATTGCTATGATGTGCTGTTTTTTCACCGTAGCTAAGAAACTAAAAATTGAAGCGTTTATTGCACCTTTGCCTCAAAATTTTGTGTGCTACAGCACCTCACAGATCAGATATTTCATACAGATGAGGCTTCCTTTGAGGCCACAGCCCTCGCTGTATTTCGCTATCAGTACCAGCATACGCAGATATACAGGGACTTCTGCGACCAGATGCGCCGCACACCTGATACGGTAGCGGCCCTGGCAGATATCCCATTCCTCCCGGTGCAGTTCTTCAAGTCGCACTCGGTCATAGGTAGCCAGTACGCATCTGTGAAAACCTTTGAGAGCAGCACGACCACCGGCAGCACGCCCAGCCGCCATATGGTGTCAGACCTCGCTATCTACGAGCGCAGTTATCGCACAGGCTTTGGACTATTCTACGGTGACCCGTCGCAGTATTGTATCCTGTCACTGCTGCCCTCCTATATGGAGCGCGGCACCTCGTCGCTGCTTTATATGGCAGATGATCTCATGCGCCGCTCCGGAGATCCGCTCAGCGGTTTCATAGACAAGGACTTCGCTGAGCTGAACCGCCGCATCGCTATCGCAAAGGGCGGTCCTAAAAAACTACTTCTGCTGGGCGTCACTTATGCACTGCTTGATTTTGCCGAGGCCTACCCGCAGCCGCTGGGAGATGCCATCATCATGGAGACAGGTGGCATGAAGGGCCGCCGCGAGGAGATGACACGCGCCGAGATACACAGGGTACTCACTTCGGCCTTTGGCGTGCGTAGCATACACAGCGAGTATGGCATGACGGAGCTGCTATCGCAGGCATACTCTATGGGTCAGGGTACCTTCCGCTGCCCGCCATGGATGATGCTGCTCGTACGTGATCCATACGATCCCCTCTCCTATCTGCCTGCCGGCCGGACCGGCTCTCTCAATATCATAGACCTGGCCAATCTCCACTCCTGTTCCTTCCTCGCAGTCTCTGACCTGGGGCGGGTGTACCCGGATGGCAGCTTTGAGGTTTTGGGCCGGCTGGATAATAGCGAGATACGTGGGTGCAACCTGATGTATGAGCTGTGATAGATCCACACCCAGGCGACGTACGCTCCGGTATAGTGTCAGCAGGATTGTTTTATACATAAACCAGTACATAGGAGTAAAAATACAAGCAAGGGAAAATCGCATTTGATCTAAATTTAACCTCACAATTGCCGCAGCCTTGTATTTTTGAGGTAAATCACCGCGTATGACCTCTCCCTCTATCCAGCAGAAAGTAGACGATATCTTTGCACTATATGAAAAGCACGGTGCCGAAGAATACTATGGCGAGGCCGTGACCCAGCTGGAGCACATGTGCCAGAGCGCTGAGCTGGCGCGCTCCGGTGGCTATGATGATGAGGTCATACTCGCAGCTTTCTTTCACGATATAGGCTACCTGATCCACAGTCAGAATAAAGACACCATGGGCAACTATGGCCGCACCAATCATGAGAAGGAGGCGGGAGCCTTCCTGCGCCGGATGGGGTTTAGCGAGCGAGTGGCACAGCTGGCCGAGCAGCATGTAAATGCGAAGCGCTACCTCACCTATGCAGACCCGGCGTATTACAGCAGGCTCTCCGAGGCCAGCAAGAAAACGCTGGAGTACCAGGGTGGCCCTATGCAGGATGCCGAGGCCAAAGCGTTCAGAGAAGACCCGCTCTTTGACCTCAATATCACGATGCGAAAATGGGATGAAGAAGCTAAACTCACAGACCAGCCCCTCCCCGATCTAAACCTCTATAAGCAGATCGCTATCCGCCACCTCGCACAGCAAGGCTAGCCAATGCACTTAAAACTGCAAAGGCGGAGAGGCACAGAGGGGTCAATACAAAAGGCATTTCCCCTGCGTCTCTCCGCCTCTGCGGTAAGATCTATGCTCTGAAAATCACTCGAGATAGCTACGGATAAACCATGCCATCTTCTCATGCTGCTCCAGCAGCCCGGTGAGGAAGTCACTCGTGCCCGCATCCTTGTATTTCTCCGCTGCTGCCGTGAGGTCATTGCGCAGTACGCGTATGATGGTCTCATGGTCATTCAGCAGGTTTTGCAGCATCTGCTTGGAGTTGGTCGCCTTGTCATCTTCTGTCAGGCGTGTGATAGCCAGGTACTGCTTCAGCGTGCCTACGGCAAAGTGCCCCAGAGAGCGGTTGCGCTCAGCCACATTGTCTATGATCTCTGCCAGCGCCTCATACTGGCCCTCAAAGAACTTGTGCAGGTCCATAAATTGCGGACCGCGTACATTCCAGTGGTAGTTGCGCGTCTTGGTGTAGAGTAGGTATTCATCAGCGAGGAGCGTATTGAGCATGGTCGAGAGCGACTGCAGGTGCTTCGCCGGTATTCCGATATTAGCTGCCATATTGTTTGTAGTGTTTTTTGATAGATGAGTAGCTAAGGTAGGCATATAATGACAAAACCAGAAGACGTGCATCAGCAAAATCTATGAGTTTAGGCATCCCCACAAAAACACAAGAGGCACCCTTGTGAGGAGCCTCTTGCAGTATTTTGAGCAGTTACCTGTTACTCGATAGTTACCTTTCTTGAGATCACACCCTTGTCATTAGAGATAGACAGCAGGTACACGCCGGAAGCGAGACCGTTGCGATCCAGCATCAGTTCGTTTGCACCAGTGTAGATCTCTACTTCCTTGCTAGCTACTACAGCACCCAGCAGGTTGATCATCTTGAGAGTATATGTACCAGCTACAGCAGAGTTAAATTCTATCTTAGCAGCGCCAGAAAATGGATTTGGCTTCACCGACAGCTCACTGATATTCTGAGCCACCTCGTTCACACCTATAGTTGGTATCGTGCAGGTATATGCAGTATATACGCTCGCAGAGTCAGCCGGATCGATAGCCGGGCAAGGGCAAGCTGAGTTACTGATCACACGCACATGGTAGCGCAGGTGAGCCAACGCTTCAGCATCTACAGCTGAGAAGTTACCGATAGTGGTGTTTACGTCCACAATGATACGGAGCTTGTACACGCCTTGGGGTACGTAAGTAGTACCGTTTACGAGGATCACACCGTCCTGACCGGTAGTGAAGGTATTGTTAGGGCTGCTGGTATGCCATGTCAGGCCGGCTGGCAGGTACAGGGAGTCGATCTTCAGGCTGTTGACAGTAGCTACGCTAAACTGTGTGAAGTTCTTGAAATAGATAGTATCACTGATAGCCGTACCTCTCACGCCACATGGCAATGCAGAATCGCTCGGCGACAGGCCCGGCACAGTACCTACTATCGGAGTGATGTTTGTCTGACCACCATCCACAGACTGAAATATATTCGTGTCAAAGTACAACGGATTATTCTGTGCAAATGCTGCTGCACATAGTCCAATAGAAAGTGTAAGTGTCGTAAACAGTTTTCTCATTGTCGTGTTTTTTATGATTTCTATAAATATAGGGAGAACCTGAGTGATATAAAAACACAAGAGGCTCCCTTGTGAGGAGCCTCTTGCAGTATTTTTGGAGCGGTTACCGATTACTCGATAGTCACCTTCCTTGAGATCACACCCTTGTCATTAGAGATAGACAGCAGGTACACGCCGGAAGCGAGACCGTTGCGGTCCAGCATCAGTTCGTTTGCACCAGTGTAGATCTCTACTTCCTTGCTAGATACTACAGCACCCAGCAGGTTAGTCATCTTCATAGAGAAAGTACCAGAGATAGCAGATGTGAAGTTCACCTTAGCTGCACCAGAGAATGGATTTGGCTTTACAGATACTTCAGTGATGTTGCTTTCTACTTCATTTACACCTGTAGTGTATGCCTTGTACACCAGGCTGGAGTCAGCCGGATCGATAGCAGGGCATGGATATGAAGCGTCGTTGATCACGCGTACATGGTAGCGCAGGTGAGCCAGAGCTTCAGCATCTACAGCTGAGAAGTTACCGATAGTAGTGTTTACGTCTACGATGATACGCAGCTTGTACACACCTTGAGGTACGTTAGTAGTACCGTTTACGAGGATCACACCGTCCTGGCCGGTAGTGAATGTATTGTTAGCGCTGCTGGTGTGCCATGACAGGCCTGCTGGCAGGTAAAGGGAGTCGATCTTCAGGCTGTTTACAGTAGCTACGCTAAACTGTGTGAAGTTCTTGAAGTAGATAGTATCGCTGATAGGCTGGCCGGCTACACCGCATGGCAGTGCAGAGTCGCTCGGAGAGAGGCCTGGTACTGTACCTACTATAGGAGTGATCATGGTCTGACCACCGTCTACAGACTGGAATATAGAGGTATTGAAGTACAGAGGATCATTCTGTGCAAAAGATGCAGCACAGATACCGATAGACAGGGCAAGCGTGGTAAATAATTTTTTCATGATTGATTTTTGGTTTGTTTTAATGTTGTCTAATAGTTTCAAAATTAGGAAAAGACTTTGTATATGTCAATAGCTTTTTCCACAATATTCGGTCAAGCGTCAATATATGCCAATAAAAAAAGCCGCTCCCATGCAGGAGCGGCTTGTATCTTGGAGGGTATTACCTCTTATTTCACTACTATACGGCTGGTAGCCTTGCCGTTTACATTGGCTACAGTCACAGTGTAGACATCCTTGGCCAGGGCCGATATATCTACATTCTGGCTGATCTCGCCATATTGATTTTGCACTGTCTGGGTGTACACCTCCCTGCCCAGCACATCTGTGATAGAGATGGTCACATCTCCGGTCTGGATCACATTGGCCTTGATGGTAAAGTTACCATTGTTAGGATTTGGATATACCATCAGGGCTGAGATATCCGTAGGCACCTCCTCTACGCCCACACCAGTCACAGTGAGAGGCTGCGATTCAAACTTGCACTGAGGGAAGCCCTGTGCATAGACAGTGGCAGTATAGACACCATTGCCGAGTATCGGCAGTATCTGGCCATGCTGGCTCGTCACCAGAGTGCCATTGTAGTACCAGTCAGCCACGCTGCCCGGCAGAAACGGGTTGAGGAATACCTGTCCGTTTTGCTGCGAGTACACCAGATTGGCCGAGGTAGGCGTCATAGTGCTCACGCTGATACGGTAGTATGGCGTGTCCATCTCGGTGCTGCAGCCAGTGGCCAGGTTGGTCACCTTCACACGGTACAGGCCAGAGAGCTTGGCGTAGTACACAGAGTCGGTAGCATCCAGCAGGTAGGTAGAGTCCCTCCACCATTCGTACTTCATATTGCTATAGGCCGGAGTGATAGCCAGGCGCACAGAGTCGCCAAAGCAGGCAGAGTCGCTGCTGGCCCAGATCATAGGCTTGGCAGGGCGGCCTTGTATATTGACCTTGAGCGTATCTGTGATAGCCGTACCATATACGGTATCAAACTCGATATAGCCACTTGCATTGCCGTTGGCCCATGGTATCTGACCGTTACCCACGGTCACATAGTAGGTACCGATCAGGTCATCTGCCGAGCCGAATGGAGGACCGTTATCTGCATCCCACAGTTCCAGAGGTACTGTGTCAGTGCCCAGTGGCAGCACGAGGTTCACGTTATTATAGTCCACGTTGCTGGCGGTATTGCTCACATTGCCAGAGGTATAGCCCAGCGTGGTCAGCTTGATGTATGGATCAGGATTTTGCACCGCGGTCAGCTCCTCTATATCCGGGAAGAAGCCACCTGTGATATTGTACACATGCACCTTCTTCACACGGTATTTGTAAAACACCGTCTTGAGAGACACGGGGTGGATACCAGGCGTATTGTAGGTCTGTGTGCCTGCCGGCGTCTGGGCCGTAGAGGTCTGGCCGTTGCCAAAATCCCATGAGTAAGACGTAGGATTTGGGGTAGGCGCAGTGAGCAGCGCAGCGAAACCGAGAGTCAGCGAGTCGCAGTCGCTGTTTACATGCGGAGTATAGTTGAAGGATGATACCGCACCTGATGTGTCAGGCAGGATGATCATGGTGTCTTTATACGTCTGGTTTTGCGGACCTGGATCCACATTGCCTATCGGCGTGCCGATAGCCATCACATGTGCCTCTATATAGACGGTCACAGGATAGGTACCTGCAGCCAGCGGCGTACCGCAAAAGTTCACACAGCCCAGGGAGTCCCCGTTAGCTACATCATATGTTTGGTTAGCATGATTGAAAAAAGCATTGATACCAGTAGGCAGGCCACCTACACCTGTCACCTTGATCTGGTTCAGGTTGATCTGGCTGCAGCTGCACTGGCTCAGAAATGCCGGGTCATTGATATGCTTTGGCATGTAGAAACTGATATTAGTAGTGTATGGGTGATTTACCATACCTACTACCGAGTGGCCGCATATGCCACCCGCGGGCGCACAGCCATTCATAGATGGCGTGCACGTGACGCACTGCGCTGACGCGGCTACAGATAGTACAGCCATAGCCAGCCAGCTGAGTAAAAACTTTTTCATTCTGTATATTCTTGTTTAGACCAGTAAAGGTACTATTTCCCAAGAATATATAAGGAGTATATGCCAATTAATATCAACTGGTATTTAACAACTCAGTGGATACGGCAATTTTTAATTGTCAGAAAAAATCTATTTTTTTAGCACCGGTCAAAACCCAAATAACATAATTTATGCAAAAAATTCTGTACGCGCTGTGTTTCACACTGCTCTCTCTGATGACGTATGCCCAAAATGGGAAAATAACCGGTAAGGTCACCGATGAAAAAGGTGAACCACTTCTCGGAGCCACGGTGGTCATAGATGTGACCAAAAACCAGGCCACAACCGCTGACTATGATGGCAACTATGAGCTGGCCGTACCCGCCGGCACCTACACCGTGGTCTATCACTCTGTAGGCAAAGAAGACGTAAATCTGACCGTGACCCTCAAGGACGGTGAAAACCAGGTACAGAATGTGATCATCAAGGACAAGGCCCGCATCATAGATGAGGTGGTCGTGTCTGGTAGCAAGATAGCCAAGAAACTCAGCGAAGAGACCGTGTCCATGGAAGTAATGAAGGGCACCACCCTGGCCAATCAGAATGTCACCGACCTCTCTACCGGTGTACAGAAGATACCTGGCGTGACCATCGCAGACGGTCAGGCCAATATCCGTTCCGGCTCTGGCTGGAGCTACGGTGCTGGCTCGCGTGTGGCAGTACTGTATGATGGTATCACCATCACCACAGCTGATGCAGATGATGCCAAGTGGTCTGTGATCCCTATGGAGAATGTAGAGCAGGTAGAAGTACTCAAAGGTGCTGCCTCCTCTCTGTATGGCTCCGGCGCGCTGAATGGTATCATCAATGCCATTTCCGCTTTCCCTACAGACAAGCCTTTCACCAAGGTGACCAGCTACGCAGGCTTCTATCAGGCGCCGCCAGAGAAGTCTATGAAGTGGTGGCTCCCTGGCCAGCAGCAGTACTTTATGGGTACCAACTTTGCTGACCGCCGCAAGATAGGCCAGTTTGACATCGTGACCGGCCTGGGTATCACTACTGACCGTGGCTATCTCGACTCATCAGATGCACACGATATGCACGCCAATGTAAAGTTTCGCTGGAGGTCAAAGAAAATAGAAGGCCTCAATATGGGTATCGGCGCCGTGGCCTACTACAGCTGGGGCAAGACCTTCTTCGTATGGGATAGTACCGGCAAGAGGGGCTACGAGCCACTCGGAGGCACTATCACACAGTATCACAACGGCCGCTATATCATAGATCCGTTTATCAACTACTATGACAAAAAGGACAACCGTTTCACATTCCGCTACCGCTATCTCAACTCGAGCAATATCAATACTACTGGTCAGGGTTCTATCGGCCACAAGCACTATTTCGAGTTTCAGTACGCCAGGATGATGAAGGATATAAACCTGACTGTGATCGCTGGCCTCGTGGGTATGTATGATATCTCCCGCGCGCCCAAGGGTACGACAGACAGCGCCTCCCTCATAGGCAATCACGACCGCGCCAACGTAGCCGTGTACGCGCAGATAGACAAAAAATTCTTTGACAAGCTCGACATCGTGATCGGTGGCCGCTGGGAATACTTCAATAATGACAAGGACTCCCTCAGCCCGATCAATAATCGCTACTACGTGATAGGCCGTACCAATAGCCTCAATACACTGAAATACCCGCTCGGCCGTATCGGTCTGAACTATCAGGCTGCCGAGGGTACCTACATCCGCGCCTCGGGTAGCATGGGCTTCCGCTATCCGTCTCTGGCAGAGCTCTACGTACACACCTACCTCGGACCTGTAGGTATCTATAGCAATCCTAACCTGAGCCCTGAGAAAGGCTATAGCCTCGAGCTGGGTGTCAAGCAGGCATTCAAGCTGGGCAAGCACTGGATGGGCTACGGTGATGCAGCCTTCTTTGCCAACTGGTACAACAATATGATCGAGTTCACCTTTGGCCAGTTCGGTCCGCCAGACAAGGGTACCTACGGCCTCGGCTTCTCCTCACAGAATATCGGCAATACCCGTATCCTCGGTACAGAGATCACAGCCGGCCTGCAGGGCAAGATCGGCGACTTTGAGCTGGGCCTCCTCGTAGGCTATGCCTTTACTGACGCCCGTGCGCTGGATTGGAATAAGCCACTCACGCTATTCAATCAGGCTGGCGATACCATCAAGCCATACGTGAATACAGGTTTCGTAAAACTGCGCACATCTAATGATGCTAACCACGACCCTATCACAAATCCTGACTCGTCTAAGCTGACCTATGCGATGACCTCCAGTAGCAAGGATAATATCCTGAAGTACCGCTCCCGCCACCAGCTGAAGCTCGTATTCAACGTGGCGTACAAGAAGTGGGACCTCAATGTGGACTACCAGTACCTGAGCTTCCAGGAGAATATCGACTACGCATTCGTAGGCAACCTCTTCTCTGGTATCAATGGTATCGCTTCTTTCCGCGCGCTGCGCAACTACCGCGATGCTCAGATAGCAGCCGGCAGCAAGGGATACAGCATCCTGAACCTCTCCCTCGGATTCAAGCCTACACCTAAGTTCAAGATGGCATTTATCATCAAGAACGTAGCCAATACAGAGTGGATGACCCGCCCGGGCATGTTCCAGGCTCCGCGCAACTATACCCTGCAGCTCAGCTATACGCTCTAAGCCGCAGCTTTATAATACTGAAAAGCCCGTGTGTATCACACGGGCTTTTTTATTGGTCTTGAGACCGGTCACTTTGAGTTAGATAATGTACCTATTTCCTGCTTATTAGTCTCTTTGCGCCATCCATCCACCGGCGCACCGTCCCTATTGGTACTTTGGCCCAGATACGCTCATGCACGTAGTAGAGGGCGATCTTAGTGAGTAGCTCATAGCCACCTATCTTGAGCCCCGTCAGCGCATTGCCAGTGTACCACCAGCCCCAGAATGCCGTATCCATAGAGCCTATCATGCGCCATACTACAGCCTTGACCAGAGATATCCACCGCGTCATCACGCGTGCCCCCATCCAGTAGATCCAGGCGCGCTCATGCAGGTAGTAGAGTATGATCTTGGAGAGAAAGTCGGTGGAGCCGATCTTGATCGACATGGTCAGGTCACCAGTCTGCCACAAGGATAATAAAGTAGTATCAAGAGAACCTATGACACGCCACGTGAATGCCTTGATAGCACTCCGGTAGTTAGATTCTTTATCGTCTATAGCTGCGGTCGGATTGTTATTTGCTTCTGCCAATGTGCAATATTGATTTGCCTTCCATTTTCAAATTTTCAAATCATCACATTAGCACATTGCAAGCTAGTGCGCGTACTGATTGGCGTAGTACTTCTGATAGTCGCCGCTGGTCACGCTGTTCAGCCAGTCGCCATTGGCCAGGTACCAGTCTATGGTCTTGTCCAGCCCCTGCTCAAATGTCACTGATGGCTCCCAGCCCAGTTCATTCTTGATCTTGGTAGCGTCTATCGCATAGCGCTTGTCATGGCCCGGGCGGTCCTTCACATAGGTGATCAGCTTTTCTGATTCACCGTCTGCGCGGCCCAGCTTCTGGTCCACTATCTTGATCAGCAGTTTGATCAGGTTGATATTCTGCCACTCATTGAAGCCGCCGATATTATATGTCTCACCCAGTACGCCGGTGTGGTACACCACATCTATGGCGCGTGCGTGATCCTCTACCCAGAGCCAGTCGCGGGTATATTTGCCATCGCCATACACTGGCAGTGACTTATTGTTGCGGATGTTATTGATGAAAAGCGGTATCAGCTTCTCAGGAAACTGATTTGCGCCGTAGTTGTTTGAGCAGTTGGTCAGTACTACTGGCAGGTTATACGTGTTATAGTATGCCCTTACGAAGTGATCTGAGCTGGCCTTGGATGCTGAGTACGGTGACTGTGGCTCATACGGCGTAGTCTCCAGAAAGAAGCCCTCCTCTCCCAGCGATCCATACACCTCATCCGTAGATACATGATAGAACTTCTTACCCGCTGGAAACTCAGAATCTTTATTGCACTTCCAGATAGTACGTGCTGCGTTGAGCAGGTTTACGGTACCGATCACATTCGTGACTACGAATGCCATCGGGTCAGAGATAGAGCGGTCTACATGGCTCTCTGCGGCCAGGTGTATCACACCGTCAAACTGCTCTTTCTGAAACAGCTCATTGATAAAAGCTGCATCAGTGATGTCACCCTTTACAAATGTATAGTTTGACTTGCCCTCTATATCGCGGAGGTTCTCCAGATTGCCCGCATAGGTCAGCGCATCCAGATTGTAGATGTGCGCATCCGCATACTTATTGACAAACAGCCTCACCACGTGAGAGCCTATGAATCCGGCACCGCCGGTGATGAGTATCTTCTTCATAATAATTTAAACTACTTCGTGCTAATTTGACTCCTTACAGCGACCAATATTTCACGCCCTTGATCTTCTTTCTCATGTCCCCCTTCACATCTACCAGTATGCCATCCGGCTTCATAATAGATTTAAAGTAGGCTTCATCCAGCCCGGCGAATTTGTCATGATTTACCGCTACGATCACGGCGTCGTAGTCATTGGCCAAGTCTGAGGTCAGTGCCTCGCTATACTCATGTTGAAACTCCTCATTATCTGCATAAGGGTCGGTGATCTCTACATGCACATGATATTCCTTCAGGGCTTTGATCACGTCTACCACCTTAGAGTTGCGGATATCAGACACATTCTCTTTGAATGTGGCCCCCATCACCAGCACCTTGGTGTGTGCGATGGTCTTGTCCAGCTGTATGAGTTGCTGTACGAGTTTCTTGGCTATGCGCGCGCCCATATCATCATTGATACGCCGGCCTGCGAGGATCACCTCAGACTTGTAGCCCAGTTCCTCGGCCTTGTAGGTCAGGTAGTATGGGTCTACACCTATACAGTGCCCACCTACCAGGCCAGGGAAGAATTTCAGGAAGTTCCACTTCGTACCCGCTGCCTCCAGCACTTCGTATGTATTGATCCCCATCTTGTCAAAGATGCAGGACAGCTCATTCATCAGTGCGATATTGACGTCGCGCTGCGTATTCTCTATGATCTTGGCAGCCTCTGCTACCTTGATAGAGCTGGCGCGGTGCGTGCCGGCCTTTACTACTATCTCGTATGTCTTTGCTATTACATCCAGAGATTCTGCATCACAGCCAGACACCACTTTGGTGATCTTGGCCAGTGTATGTTCTTTATCACCCGGATTGATACGCTCAGGCGAGTAGCCGAGCTTGAAGTCCACGCCCATCTTGAGACCGGATATCTCCTCTATCACCGGCAGGCAGTCATCCTCCGTGCAGCCCGGATATACCGTAGACTCAAATACCACGTAGTCGCCCTTCTTCAGCACCTTGCCTATGGTAGTAGATGCCGAGAGTACAGGCTTCAGGTCAGGCACATTGTGCGAGTCTACCGGCGTAGGCACCGCTACGATAAAGAAGGAAGCCTCCTTGAGATCCTCCAGGTCAGAGGTAAACTTGATATCGCAACCTTCAAAGGCCTCTTTCTCCAGCTCGCAGCTAGGATCTATACCTTGCCTCATCATCTCCACACGCTTAGGGTTGATGTCAAATCCTATCACGGATATCTTCCTCGCAAACTCCAGCGCGATAGGCAGGCCTACATAGCCCAGTCCTATCAGGGCCAGTTTCTTCTCTTTCTTTAGTAACGACTCGTACATGACTTATTCAGTGGGGTTGTTGTTTTATTTCTTCTGGCCGTTTTCAGTTCAGCTATACTCAGGATATCCTTTTCACAGCGCCATCCTTCAGTTCATACACCTGGCCGCTTTCCTCGCAGGTAGCTTTGCCACTCTCATCAAATTTCAAGCGGTGGCCATACTCACTCATCCAGCCCATCTGCCGTGCAGGATTGCCCACTAGCAGCGCGTATGCCGGCACTGTTTTGGTCACTACCGCACCTGCACCGATAAAGGCATATTCGCCTATATCATGACCGCAGACGATAGTGGCATTGGCTCCGATGCTCGCTCCCTTGCCTACATGCGTTTTAGCATACTGACCTCGGCGGTTCACGCCGCTGCGCGGGTTGGTCACATTGGTAAATACGCATGAGGGCCCCAGAAACACATCATCATCACAGGTCACTCCTGTGTAGATAGATACGTTATTCTGCACCTTCACATTATTGCCTAGTACTACATCCGGAGATACGACCACGTTCTGCCCGATATTGCAGCCGCGGCCCAGCGTACAGCCGGGCATGATGTGGCTGAAGTGCCAGATCTTGGTCCCATCTCCTATGGTACAGCCCTCATCTACGATGGCCGTCTCATGCGCGTAGTAGTTACTTGTTGCCATTGATAAAGTCCCTGTGACCGGCAAAGAGTTCTTCCTTGCTCAGCGTTTTGAAATAGTCATAGGTGATCTTCAGTCCCTCGGCACGCTTCACCTTAGGCTCCCAGCCCAGTATCTCGCGGGCCTTGGTGATATCCGGCTTGCGCTGCTTAGGATCATCCTTTGGCAGCTCGAGTGATATGAGTTTCTGGCTGGAGTTCGTCAGCTTGATGATCTCCTCGCCAAATTCTTTGATCGTGATCTCCTCAGGGTTGCCTATGTTCATCGGCTGGGTGTAGTCACTGAGCAGCAGGCGGTAGATACCCTCCACCAGGTCTGCTACATAGCAGAAAGACCGCGTCTGGCTACCATCGCCAAACATGGTCAGGTCCTCTCCTCTCAGCGCCTGGCCTATGAAGGCAGGCAGCACGCGGCCGTCATTCAGCCTCATACGCGGGCCATAGGTATTGAAGATACGGATGATCCGCGTCTCCAGGCCGTGATAAGTATGATAGGCCATCGTGATAGCCTCCATGTAGCGCTTGGCCTCATCATACACACCGCGTGGGCCTACAGGGTTCACATTGCCCCAGTAGTCCTCCGTCTGCGGGTGTACCGTAGGGTCACCATAGACCTCAGAGGTAGATGCCACGAGGATACGTGCCTTCTTCACGCGCGCCAGGCCCAGCAGGTTGTGCGTGCCCATAGCGCCTACCTTCAGTGTCTGGATAGGTATTTTCAGATAGTCTATCGGGCTCGCTGGCGAGGCGAAGTGCAGTATATAATCCAGATCACCCGGTACGAAGACAAACTTCGATACATCATGGTGATAAAATTCAAAGTTCTCCAGCTTGAAGAGGTGCTGGATATTGCGCAGGTCACCCGTGATGAGATTATCCATCGCTATCACGTGGTAGTCCTCTGCTATGAAGCGGTCACACAGGTGCGACCCGAGGAAGCCCGCAGCTCCCGTGATCAGTATTCTCTTTCTCGCCTTGCTCATTCTACAGTTTTTCTGCCTACGCTATAATAGTAAAATCCGCACTCTTTCATCTCCGTCAGGCTATATAAATTTCTGCCGTCGAATATTACCTTTTCTTTAAGCGCAGCTTTGATCTTGTCAAAATCCGGTGAGCGGAACGTATTCCACTCAGTAGCGATCACGAGAAAATCAGCTCCCGTCAGCGCATCATACTGATCTTTGGCAAAGTACACCTTGTCTCCATACTGCTGCTGTACATGGCCCATAGCCTCCGGGTCATAGGCGCGCACCTCAGCGCCGCGGCTGCGCAGCTCGTCTATCAGGTAGAGCGCCGGTGCCTCACGCACGTCATCTGTGTTTGGCTTGAAGGCCAGTCCCCAGAGGGCTATGGTCTTGCCCTTTACATCAGGGTATTTCTCCAGTATCTTGGCCAGGAAGAGTTTCCTCTGGTCATAGTTCACCTTCATCACTGAGTCCAGTATCGCAAAGTTGTAGTCATTCTGCGAGGCTGTCTGGTGCAGCGCCTGTACATCCTTAGGGAAGCAGCTGCCACCGTAGCCGAGACCCGGGAAGAGGAACCTCTTGCCTATCCGGCTGTCAGTACCGATACCACGGCGCACCTGATCCACGTCAGCGCCTACGCGCTCACACAGGTTAGCCACTTCATTCATAAAGGAGATCTTGGTAGCGAGGAAAGAATTCGCTGCATACTTGGTCATCTCTGCAGAGCGCTCGTCCATAAAGAGGACCGGATTGCCCTGCCTTACAAATGGCTCGTACAGGTGGCCCATCACCTCTTCAGCCTTCTCAGAGCTGGTACCTACTACCACGCGCTCCGGCTTCATAAAGTCCTCCACAGCCACGCCCTCACGGAGAAACTCCGGATTGCTCACTACGTCAAACTCTACCTTGGCGCCTTTGGCTACTGCCTCGCGCACTTTATCTGCAGTACCTACCGGCACAGTGCTCTTGTCTACTATCACCACGTACTGGTGCAGCAGCGGGCCCAGGTCCTTTGCTACGCCGAGTATATACTTCAGGTCGGCACTGCCGTCCTCGCCCGGAGGCGTAGGGAGTGCGAGGAAGATGATCTTCGCGCCCTGTATGCCCTCTGCCAGAGAGGTGGTGAACTTCAGCCTGCCTTCCTTCTTATTGCGCTCAAAGAGCACATCCAGCTCCGGCTCATAGATCGGCAGCTTGCCATTATTGAGCATGTCTATCTTAGACTGATTGATATCTATACAGGTCACATCGTTGCCTGTCTCGGAGAAGCATGTGCCTGTCACGAGTCCTACATATCCGGTACCTACTACTGCTATCTTCATTTATTGTCTGTTTGGTTTGGGGTTGATGTTATTGAATGATATCTTTTACTGCTGAGACGATATAGTCCTGTTGCTCCTTCGCCATCTCAGTGTGTATGGGCAATGATAATACAGATTCGCTCAATCTGATAGAAACCGGGAAATCAGAATCGGCATATCTGTCAGATCTGTAGGCCTTCTGGCGGTGCATGGGAGACGGATAGTAGACCATGGTAGGTATCCCACGCTCCTCAAAGGCCTTGCGTACTGCTGCGCGGTCCATACCTGCTCTCAGTGTCAGCGTGTACTGGTGGAATACGTGGGTAGAGTTTGCCGCGCGCACTGGCGTGGTAGCATTTTTCAGCCCTGCCAGCTGCTCATCATAGTACGCCGCTACACTTTGACGGGCAGCACAATACTTGTCGAGGTATTTCAGCTTTACATCCAGTACCGCTGCCTGCAGGTTGTCCAGCCGGCTATTGCATCCTATATCGTCAAACACGTATTGAGAGGATTGCCCGTGGTTGGCTATCATCTTGAGGCGTTTGGCCAGTGCCTCATCGTCTGTGAAGATCGCCCCGCCATCACCATAGCAGCCGAGGTTCTTGCTAGGAAAGAAAGACGTAGTACCTATCGTACCCATCGTACCCGCCCGCTTGCGGCTGCCATCGGCAAAGGTATAGTACGCACCTATGGCCTGCGCTGTATCTTCTATCACATAGAGGTTATGCTGCTGCGCTATGGCCATGATCGGCTCCATATCTGCACACTGGCCGAAGAGATGCACCGGCACTATCGCCTTGGTGGCAGGCGTGATAGCTTTCTCTATCGCCTCCGGCGAAATATTGAAAGTGAACGGATCTACCTCTACCAGTACAGGGGTCAGCTTTAGCAGGGCTATGACCTCTGCCGTAGCGGCGTAGGTAAAGTCTGCCGTGATCACCTCATCTCCTGGCTGGAGGTTCAGCGCCATCATGGCTATCTGCAGGGCGTCTGTGCCATTGGCACAGGGCACCACGTATCTGGTATCGAGATACGCCGCGAGGTTTTTGGTAAAAGAATCCAGGGCAGGGCCGCCGATAAACCGCCCCGTATCGATCACCGTGTGTATAGCGCTGTCTATTTCAGATTTGATCTGCTGGTATTGGCCGATGAGATCGACCATTTCTATTTTGTTCATCTTCGTTAAAAAGGGGAGCTCAAAAATAATATTTTTACCTTTATAGCCTAAAGTAGATACATGTCCCGCCTGCGGTTATTATTGCTCCTATCCATATTCTTAGGCATTTATAGTCAATCTTTTGCGCAGGAAGACTCGCTCCTTATTGCGCGTATAGAGCGGTCTGAGTTTATGAAAAAACGCGCCAAAACGAATAATAATGCCGTTTTGGTCAGCTTCTCCTACTCTGCCCTCCTGCCCGTAGGCGAGCTGCAGCAGCGCTTCGGCTTCTGCAATAACGTAGGCCTCAATATCAGCTACAAGATGAATCACAACTGGCTCCTCGGCGTAGAGGGCGCCTATATCTTCGGCTCCCGCGTCCGGGAAAACCAGATACTGGCCCCTGTCAGCACCACCACAGGCCAGTTTATACAGACCACAGGAGACCTCGGCGATATCAATCTGGAGATGTCCGGATTTCAGATAGCCATGCGCACCGGCAAGATATTTAAGCTCTCTGACAAGCATCCTAACTCCGGCATCATGCTCACGCTCGCGCCGGGCTTCCTCCAGCACAAGATCTGGATACGGGCCAATAAGGACTCGTACCGCCAGTTTGATACGGACTACAAGACAGGCTATGACCGCCTGACCAATGGCTTTATGCTGCAGGGCCAGCTGGGCTACCTCTATCTGGAGCGCAAAAAGTACCTCAATTTTTATGGCGGCGTGGAGTACACACTGGGTATCACCCAAAACCGCCGTGCCTGGAATTTCTTTGATGCCAATGGTGGCATAGGCGGGCCGGACCGGCATACGCGTCTGGATATGTTCATCGGCTTCAAGGTAGGATGGATCATCCCTGTCTTTACCAATAAGGACACAGAGGAATTTTATAGATAACCTAAAAAGCGTACATCTGAGGCTCTACATTCTGCTTTACGATCTTTTTATCCTGCTCTACCGGGTTGGCATCTTACTATCGTGGCCTTTCTCTGCGCGTGCCCGCCGCTGGCACGATGGCCGTAGCAAGCTCTTCTCCCGCCTGCGCAACAATATGAAGAGCATGCATGGACGTAAGGTCTGGGTACACTGCGCCTCCCTGGGCGAGTTTGAGCAGGCCCGCCCGCTCATAGAGATGATCAAGGAGCGCGACCCCGGCACCAAGATCCTGCTCACCTTCTTCTCCCCGTCTGGCTATGATGTGCGCCGCTACTACGAGGGCGTAGACTATGTATCCTACCTGCCTATAGACAGCCTGCCCAATGCGGTCAAGTTTATCCGCACTGTACGCCCCGACCTCATCATATGGATCAAGTATGAGTACTGGTACCACTTCCTCCGCCAGCTCTATATCCGCAAGCTGCCCGTGATACTCGTCTCTGCTGTCTTCCGGCCAGATCAGCCTTTCTTCCGCTGGTATGGAGGCCTGCACAGGGAGATGCTCCGCTACTTCCGCCACATCTTTGTGCAGAATGAAGAATCGCGCGAGCTCCTCGCCACTTTAGGCTTCACGGCCGAGGTGTGCCCGGATACACGCTTTGACCGTGTAGCAGCAGTAGCCCGTGAGCGCCGTGACTTTGACACCATTGCCGCATTCAAGGGCGACCGCAAACTGATCGTAGCAGGCAGCACGTGGAAGAAAGACGTAGACCTCATAGCCCGCCTCATCAATGAGGCTCCCTTTCAGGATACCTTCAAATTTCTCATCGCACCGCATGATGTGAGCGAGGAGAATAACTACTACGTAGTAGAGAAAATAGGAGTATCCCGTGGCCTTTTCTCCCGTGTCACGGCACAGGATGCGGAGGAGTTTGACGTGATCATCATAGATGGCATAGGGATGCTCTCATCACTATACTACTATGCTGATGTGGTCTACGTAGGTGGCGGCTTCGATGCCTCGGTGCACAATATCCTTGAGCCCGCCGTCTTTGGCAAGCCGGTCATCTTTGGCCCCAATCACAAAAAATCTGCAGAGGCCCTGGAGCTGCTCAGCCACCCTGAGTGGCACGCTGCCCATACCATCAGCACCTATGACCAGCTGCTCGATGTGATAGAAGACCTCTATGACAATGGCGCAGCCCATCTCAAGACCGGCTCCGAAAAAGCCCGCGACTACGTCCTCTCCCGCACCGGTGGCACCGAGCAGATATACGCCCTGATCAAAGCCAAGAAGTACCTGTAGTACCCAGACACTGTTATCTACACCTTATCCCCTGTGCTCCAAGAAAGCTTTTGCGGCACAATCAACACTGTCATTTTTTCCTGACAAAATCCTGACAATCCTTTTTGTGGAAACCACCACCACCGCGCATGATACTGTCAAATCTGACATCATGAAAAATACAAACAGCTACGAAGGCCTCTCGATGGATGACATCATTTTTGAAGACCGCAACAAAGCCTATGGCGCCTACGAGCTCCGCCGCTCGTACAATAGCCGCATCAAACAAGCCATGCTCGGCACCCTGTCTCTGGTAGTACTCCTCTGCAGCTACCAGAAGATCATGGCGCTCTACCATCCCGTACATGCCCGCGAGGAGGTGCAGGTCATAGCCTGCCCTATGGCCAATCTGGACGTGCAAAAGATCAAGACCATAGATATGGTCAAACCCAAGACACCGCCACTACCCAAGGCACCTCCCGCTGCCAAAGGCGTAGCAGATCCACCTACGGTGAAAAGCACCGCCATACTCGTACCGACCAATACAGACCATGCCACTGACTCTATCCCACACAATGATATGCTGGCCCATGCAGCCACCGGCGATCAGAATAAATCCGGCACCACTCCCGGCGATAAAAAGGGAACACCGGATGGCGATATAGCGATGCACGCAGCCCTGCCCGGCGCTACACCTGACCTGGTAGACGTAGCCTCCGTCATGCCGGAGTATCCCGGCGGGGAGAACGCCATGATGCGCTACATCACACAGAATATAGACTATCCTGATCCTGACCGCCAGATGGGCTATGAGGGCCGCGTCATAGTAGGCTTTGTAGTAGATGAAAATGGCAATGTGGGAGATATACACGTAGTCCGCGGCCTCACCCGCACGCTCAATGATGAATCCATCCGCGTAGTGCGCAAGCTCAAACGCTTCACCCCCGGCTCTCAGAATGGCCGCCCCGTACGCGTGCGCTTCACACTGCCTATCATGTATCGCCTCAGCTAGTTAGTTTTTTCAGAGTAGAAGGCGGGCACAGGGATGTATTTTGACCAACATCGCCTGCTGCCCGCCTCATTTTTTGCCGACAAATCATCTGCCCTGGCCTCCGGCAAAACTGTATCTATTTCTATGTTTCTATGTGCTCTATGTGGCAAAATGTATTTGCATTTGATACTGCCTCTTTCCATTTGCCCGAACATACCCGCCACTCACCTGTTTTTTCTTTATGCGCAAACATCCTTTGCCATAAAATAAGTATATATGCTAAACGTCATTTGATTTATACTCACTCACACATGACCCGGTCTCTCGCACTCTTCTTTTTCTTCTTTGCAGCGCTGTCATCACAGGCTCAGAACCTTGCCTTTACCCTATACCTCTTTGGCGATAGCATCGGCAATACCAAAATATCCAAGCGGCACGAGGGCGGCAATGACATCTATGTACTGGACACCTATGCCAGGGCCAAGATCCTCTGGGTCACCCGTGAGAATCACACGCACTACGAGGCCGTGTTTCATGACGGCAAGCTCCAGTCCTCCGTCTACTATGAGGTCAATAATGGCAAAAAAGACAAATGGAGCAATATCAAATTTGACGGCCGCCAATATAGTGCAGATACCTATATGGGCAAGAAGACCTGGACCGAGGCACCCACCCATGGCATAGGCACCATGTACTGTGACGGCTACCAGCCGGGCAAGAAGCGCTTCTTTAACGAGGCCCAGGCAGACTTCAATGAGTTAAGCTTTCCCGCAGCCAATACCATCGAGTTCAAAAGCTCTGATGGCAATAGGAATGTCTATCATTTCAAAAACGGCCAGATAGACGATGTAGAGTGCCATACCACTATCGCCACACTGCATATCAAAAGGACCAAATAATCCCCGGCCGTTTCACAGCTCGGTTTTAGTTGATATATTTAAGGTACAAAACCGAGCATGAGCCTCCGCTATAGTCTTATTACTGCCTTTATTTTTCTGCTGCTGACCACCGGGTGCAAAACCAAACAAGCACCGCTCACCGGCCCCGTGGCCTATGACCTCAAGGAATACAGCGTCTCCGCAGACCTGCTGCAAAAAGACTTTGCCTCAGAGCGCGATCCTGCACGCAAGCGAGAACTGGCCTACCAGATAGCAGAGTCATACCGCCAGTATAGCAATACCACTGCCGCCGCCGAGTGGTATAGGAAAGCTGCCGACCTCGGATATGAGCAGTCACTGTACAAGCTGGGCCAGATGCAGATGATGAGCGATCAGTACGATGAGGCGCAGAAGACCTTTGAGAAATATGCCCAGCGCGACGCCACCAGCAAGAGCCTCGCCCTATCCCAGCTGCGCAATATCAAGAACGCCTTGGACTGGAAGAAGAATGTGATCCGCACACACATCACGCCGCTCTCAGATATCAATACACCACAGCGTGACTTCAGCCCTGTGCTATACCGCGGCCGCATGGTCTTCTCCTCCTCACGTGAGGATGCCAGCGGAGACCTCCGCCATGCCTGGACTGGTGAGAAGCCCGGCGATCTCTATATCACAGACATCCTCGCCGGCGCACACGCGGAGAAATTCAGCACCACCATAGATAGCCGTGACGACGAGAGTACCTGCACCTTTACCAAGGATGGCAATGAAATATACTTTACCCGCTGCACGGTGCTGAATAATGAGGACAACAAGAACCATCCTACAGCCAATGCCTTCTGCCACATCTACTACAGCCGCCAGAATGGTGGCACCTGGTCTGAGCCAGAGCTGATCCGCCTCTTTGACGACTCGGTGAATGTAGGCCACCCTGCCCTCTCTCGTGATGGCAAGGTACTCTTCGTAGCCTCTGACCTCCGCGCCGGTTTTGGTGGCAAGGATCTTTATTACTTTACCAAGACAGACAGCGGCTGGGCCGGCCCGCACAATGCCGGCAATGCTATCAACACCGCTGGCGATGAGCTGTTCCCCTGGCTGGATGAGCGCAATAACCTCTACTTCGCCTCCAATGGCCTGCCGGGTATGGGTGGGCTCGATATCTTCCGCGCGGTGAAGGGCAAGACCGTATGGAAAGATGCTACCAACCTCCGCGCACCGATCAATAGCGGCGCAGATGACTTTGGCCTCGTAGTGGAGAAATACAAACCAAAAGATGCGAATGACTCTATCCTCTTTGCGGGCTACTTCACCTCCTCCCGCCCCGGTGGCAAGGGTGAGGATGACATCTACCACTTTGAGGACCGCTGGGTCAACTACTTTATCCTGAAGGGAAAAACCCTGGCCAAACAATACGAGAACCCCGAGGACCCGGATAGCAAGCTGCTCGGCATACTACCACTGCCCGGCGTACGCGTAGAGCTGAAAGACCCACAGACCGACAGCGTCATAGCCTCTGCCCTCTCTGACAAGGGTGGCAACTATACCTTCTCCCTGGATCAGGAGCGCGACTACAAACTCACAGGTAGCAAGTACGACTACTTCAATAAAAATGAGTCCGTCACTACCAAGGGTAAGCGCCATCAGGACTCCGTCTATATCACCCTCCACCAGGATATAGAGCTGGACAAGATCTTCAAGACAAAGATGATCGTGATCCCAAATATCTACTACGACTATGACAAGGCCACCCTGCGCCCTGAGTCTAAAGTAGTGCTCGACTCCGTGCTGGCTTTTTTCAAGGATAATAAAGACCTGACCATAGAGATCGGCTCACACACCGATAGCCGCGGCAGCGACGCCTACAACCTCAAGCTCTCACAGGCCCGCGCCCAGTCAGTAGTAGACTACCTCGTAGAGAAAGGCATAGACCGCGGCCGCCTCATAGCCACCGGCTACGGCGAGACCAAGCTCGTAAACAAATGCGCCAACGGCGTACAGTGTACCGAAGAGGAGCATGTACTAAACCGCCGGACTACCTTCCGCATCGTTGGCTCCAAGCAGCCTATCGAGTCCGTAGAGCCAGCGGATGTACCTGTAGAGAGTGAGCCTGCACAGGATACGGTACCTGCTACTCCTGACAAAAAATAAAACCGCTCATTTGCGAGAAAAATTCCCATGTAAAATAGGCATGAGATTTTCCGAAGCAATCTTCTACTTTGAATAAGTGTGCTCTCACCTCTCTGCCACGCGATTATATCGCGTGGCACGTCCCTTATTCTCCCCCACTCGCCAAACTAAAAAGGCCCTCGGTGATGAGGGCCTTTTCAATATCAAAGTCGCTTCTGATCAATATTTCGTGGCTGATATCACCACATCAGAGGTAGCAGAGTTGTCATCTGCATTGCTGTTATTATCGATATAGAGACCAAAGGCGAGGTTGCCAGAGCAGGTAGAGGTGATGATGTATTGCTTGCTGATCGGCATGTACTCGTTACGAGCTATGTTATCCGCATTCTGATACTCATAGTTATCTGTCTGTGTGATGGTAGCGCAGCCTGATGTCACGATACCAAAGCGCGGCTGGTCCGTACTGGACCCACCCGTCCAGCGAAACTGGAATGTCACATTGACCACAATGATATCTCCGACCTCTACTGCCAGGTTATTCGTGTACACACCGTTCACGCGGAAGCCGGCATTGGTAGCATCCATAGTACGCTCCGGGCGGTCTATGAGATAGGCCACCTTCCTGTTTGGCGATGTGAAAAGCAGGCCCGTAGCATCAGCATAGACTTCGCGGCTGCCCGTACCAGCCAGGTTATTGATCCTCGTACCACCGGAGAAGTCACTACCGTAGTTGATGTCCAGTACATTGCCGCCATCCTTTACCAGTGCGCGGCTGGAGCCTGAGTTGCCACGGCTGCTCTGGTCCGTATTACCGAGTATGAAATCAAAGCCCCCGTTGGTGATCGAGCCGGTCGCCCTCATGGTACCACTCACATCTACCGTGTAGGCCGGGCTGGCTGTACCGACACCCACCGTACCTGATACGATCAGGCTATTGGCCGGAGCTGCGTTTGCACCAGCATAGCTGCCTATGGCTACACCGCCGTTCACATCCAGTTTAGACAGTGGCGCTGATGTGCCTATGCCCACATTGCCGCCATTCAGGTAGCTATTGCCGGAGGTATTGAGATACACTTGCTTGGTGCCCTGATTGCTCACCGCAAATCCATGCACACCCGCAGCGCTATTGGTCACCCACTCCAGGTCACCATCAGCCGGCGAGTAGAGCTTCTTATCTGCAGCATTGAGTCCGGTACCGGAGAAGCCGAGGCCACCATTGCTACCGATCTCAAACTTCTGGGATGGTGCCGTCGTAGCCACACCCACGCTTCCTGTATTCAGTATCATCATGCTCACCAGGGCATTAGTTGTTCCGGTCTTGTCTGAGCCCTGTGTCATCAGTGCCAGGTTAGAGCCGCTCGACCCTATGCGGGCCCAGTTGCCCGTAGCCGTTGGTTTCAGCTGCAGGAGCGCATCAGTACTGCTCAGGTCCACATTCAGTGCCTGCGAGGTAGCGCTGTTTGCCACATTCAGGTTGTTGGCCGGGCTGGTAGTGCCGATACCTACATTACCGCTTTCATTGATCACCATAGCACTATTGGTCACACCGGAGCCGCTGCTGTTAGATGTACCAAAGTAGAGCTTCGTACCAGCCGCATTGGCCTGAGACGCGATACGTGCCGTAGGGTTGTTTCCAGCATCATTGATGAAATCGATGGCAGTGAAATTACCATTCACATATGCCGAAGCCTCATCAGTGATAGTACCTTTCTGCGTGCCGGTGAAGCTCGATATCTGTGTGCCCTTTACATCCAGTGTCGTGAGTGGATTGGTAGTGCCCACGCCCACATTGCCACCGGCATTATACAGGTTGCTGGTAGGGGTCCAGTTGCTGCCATTGTAGTACAGGGTCTGGCCCAGGCTACCGCTGCTCAGGCTCACAGAGGTGATACCTGCCGTAGCCACATTAGATGCCTTGATGATATAGTTTACTACCTGATATGGATCGTAGGTATTGATAGCCGGTGCTGTCACACTACCGGAGATGCTGGTAGTAGGCACTGTAAAAGGGATATTGGGAGTAGTGGTCGGATTGCCGCTATTGAAAGTCGCATCACCGCTCGTACCAGACCCTACTGTACCACCCACTGAGAGAGAGGGGATACTATGGCTGTGCGACGAGCCGGCGTTTGAGGTGATAGCAGGCACATTGATCGTGTGATTGTGCCCGCCGGCAGAGACGATGATGCCCGTATTGGCATTAGACGTAGCGCCGCGGTCAGAGGTAGACGTGCCGCCACCGCCAGAGCTCATAGAGTAGTGAAAGGCATTAGGGTTGCCCGCTGCGTAGCCTCCGTCATTGGCGCGCAGGCCCACATTGTGCTGGTGCGCACCCGCACCATCTGTCGTGGCAAACGACTGTGCAGGCACCACGTGCGTATGCGTACCCTCCGTACCAGAGGTACCCGTACCAGTGGTCAGAGAGAAGCCATGTGAGTGGCCAGGCACAGTGTGCAGGTGATTAGGCAGTGTTGCATTGATCGTAGATGATGGGAATTGCAGGTTGTGAGACAGTGTAGGTGTAGTGCTGGTAGCGCCACCAGTCAGGCCCAGGGAGTTGTATGGCGCCACACCGCTCAGGCCAAAGGCCGCCTTGCCACGCAGGTCAGGCAGGTTGAATGTACTGCCGGATCCGCCGTAGG
>CAZNDJ010000036.1:0-28948 GCA_964571705.1 uncultured Chitinophagaceae bacterium | reverse complement strand
TACGCGTGCAGCTGCATCCTAATAGCAACGCGCGCATCAAGGAGTTTGACTTTGACTTTGCCACGCTGGACATCAAGGGCCGTGGTGCTGTGGGCAATATCCTGACGAAGTTCCCGATACGGAAGATCGAGCTGAAGGAGAAAGGCAAGTCTACCATAGGTGGCCTCAAGCTCTGGCTGGATGAGAAGTACGGCCGCCTGGTCACAGAGGAGAGCGAGAAGTCGCGCTACCTCGGCGAGTTCCACACCGGAGACCAGGTGCTCGTGGTATTCAAGGATGGCAATATCGAGCTGACCAACTACGAGATCACCAATAAATACGAGATGGACGACATCTACCTCGTAGAGAAGTTTGACCGCGAGCGCGTGTACAGCACTGTGTACTTCGACGGCGAGAGCAAGCAGTACTACGTCAAGCGCTTCCGCATCGAGCTGAAGAAGGAGAAAGAAAAATCATCCATCATTTCCGATCACAAGGACTCAAAGATGGCTGTCTTCAGCTCGCGTAAGATGCCGGTGGTGAAGTACACCTTCCTAAAGGGTAAAGACAAAGAAAAGCTCGAAGCCGAAGCCAAGCTACCGGAGGTCATAGACGTGAAAGGCTGGAAGGCCCTCGGCAACCGCCTCACACCATACCTCGTGACCGGCAAGATCACGGACATCACACCTGAGGATGAAGAAGAACTGGAACTAGAATCCGACGCACCGGAGTGGGATGGCGAGACCAATCCTAAGGCTGGGGCTAAGGGTGAGCAGAAGGGGCTGTTTTAAAATATGGCTAAGATTGCCACATAGGTTTACGGTAAATTAGTATTTATATGAGCAAAGGGCAATATCAGTTAAGTCTTTTAAAATTCGGAAATGAAAAGCATATAACTGATTTATATGAAAATGGGACTATTTACATCAACCCTATAGAGTATTTCAGAAAAATTGAAGACAACAATGTGAGGGGAGATAGCTACGAAGGTGTTATTATGACTCATAATATATCTAGAGGTAAAATAAAATTCAGCTCTTATCCTCATGAATTAGATTTTATCAATGGTCATTACAGGCAATCATATGACGAAGTGTATGGCAATATATACTGCATGTATGCTATATCAAATCGAACAATTACAGATGTTAATGATTTTCAAATTGATGCTCGTAATTTAGCCTTTGGGAGTCATTGCTTGTTTATTTATGATTGCCAAGCATTCCTTAATAGGATTATCGAAGAAATAGACCAACAAGGTTATAAGTGTCATGTCGGCTTTGTTAGATACTATGATCCGAAAAAGCATAATGGAGAGCTTTCCGTTTTTGACAAGCCTATTGATTATGAATATCAAAAGGAATATCGTTTCTATCTAGAAAATGACAAAGTTGAGCCTATAGTTATTAACCTAGGCAGTCTGAAGGAATATTCCAAGATATTCCTAGCATATGAGATGCTTTCTCTAAGGATAAAAAAAGAACCGATTATCGCCCGCCTCCGACGAGCGTGAATCCCGCCGTTGTGGATGTTTAGCGAGATAGCGCGTCACTAACAACAAACGCTAGGCGCACACCCGCCCTCCTCAGTCTTTGGTGAAGCTGCGCTAAAAAGAACGACGGCATCGAAAACCAATTCCTATCTTTCATACTCAGGACCAGTCAGAACCATTTTTGATACATCCACATGAACCAAACGCAAATAGGAAAGTCAATAACAGCGCGCAGGCTACCGTACTCCTTTACGGACTGGTTTGGAGGCGTTGTCGTTGTCGTATTTGTCGGAGTGATGATTTATGTCGCGATCTCTACACCAGATCATGGTGAGCCGTTTCCTCTCTTTATGTCATTAGGGTTTTCTGGTGTGGCTATCCTGATCGGTGTGCAAAAACTGTATTTCAATCTGGTGCTGAAGTATTATGCCAGTGAGCTGACGATCGCGCAAAAGCAGGATATACTGGGGCGTATGCTGGCTGCCTCTGATAAGATAAAAGTGAAAAGCCAGTCGGCGCAATATGCCATTTTCAGCTATAGGCAAAGCTGGCTCGTCACGTATCATATCAGGCTGCTGTATGACGATAAGGGATACTATATCAATAGCCTGAAGGGGCAGGGTAAAGAAGCGTGGTTTGCGGATAAGGGTATATACATTGTTGGGGAGCTCATAATGACGATGGAGAAAGAAACTCTCGGTTCAAAAACAATTCACGCATCCTCGGAGTAAAGTATCGCCTCGGTTCAAAAACAATCCCACTCTTCATACATCGACTGCCTGCTCAGTTTCAGAGCGCCAAAGGTCTTTGTATCTTTAAGCTATGTCCACTATCACCTATCATCTCGCTACCCTCTCAGACATCGACCTACTGATCGATCACCGGGTCACCTACTTTGATGACTTTATAGAGGCACCTGATGAGCAGGCCCGGCAGGAGCTGCGCAGGGGCTTGCGGGAGTACTATATCAGGGCCCTGCCCACCGGAGAGTGCATCGTATGGTATGCTACGGATAATGGGGAGCTGGCGGCCATAGGTGCGCTCATCATCCAGCAGGGGCCGGGTAGCTATATCTCACCGGATGGCAGGTATGGCTATATCATGAGTATGCATACCCTCGAGCCTTATCGCAGGCGGGGCCTGGCGCAGGAGATACTGGACCGGCTGGTGCAGAGTGGGAGAGAGGCAGGTATCCGTTTCTTTGAGCTGCATGCATCTGAGATGGGCGAGCCGCTGTACATCAAGAGTGGCTTTACCAAACTGGATGATCCTACATACAGGAAGGTTTTTGACTAGGTAACTTGTCTAAAATAAAACAGCCAACCTCGGATAAAGGCTGGCTGTTCATAAGAGTGATCTGCCGATTTACCTGCGATCCTCCAGATCACTGAATTTTGTGCCATTCTTCATCACAAAGATCTCTATGGCTGAGTCGTCTAGTTTGCCGTCTTTGATCAGGTCGGCATTGTGTATCTTTTTCATGATCTTCTTGAAGAGGTCGTAACTGATCTCACACTTGCTTTTCTTATCATCAAAGAAGCGAACTGAATAATAAATCACGCGGCCATCAGGATTGTACTTTGATACCTCATGCCAGTCTTTGTAGGAGTGTATGACGAGCAGGATAAGGTTTTTGCCATCGAGGCTTTTGATGGTGTAGTCTTTGCCGCCGGGCTCGGTGCTGCTTTTTTCTTCGTCTACTTTGAATACTGGTACAGCGTTTACTGTCACTATACCGGTCTTCTTGTCATAGTCCAGGTCTGTCTTTTCTTTTTGGGCAGAGAGTGCCAGGGAGATCATCAGGATCAGGGCGGTGGTGATTTGTTTCATATTCGTATTTAGGCGGCAAAGATGCTTTTTCTGCCGCAGCCGCCCAAATGCCGGTCACTGCAGTGTTTCACGCTTATTGATCTTGCCTGTAGTGGTATAGGCAAAGTTATCTTTATGTATCACGCGCCTTACTTTCTCATAGCGGGAGAGGTGTCCGCTCAGTGTCTCTATATCTATATCATGGCTACCCTGAGTGACGAGTGTGACTGCCTGCCCGAGCAGGTCATCTGCCGTGCCGGTGATAAAAAAGGGCGCTGGGATAAATGGCTGTAACTTACGCTCTATCTCCTCTGCGTAGACTTTGATGCCGCCTGTGTTGATCACATTGTCATACCTGCCCAGCCAGCGAAACTGTGTAGGGGTATGCAGCTCTACGATGTCATTGGTCACCAGGTCTCCGTCATGCAGATGAGGTGCGCGGATCACGAGGCAGCCACGGTCATCGAGGCGCAGCGAGACGTCTGGCAATGCCGTGAAATAATCAGACCGGTCAGGGCCGTTTAGCTTTTTGATGGCTACGTGGGTGATGGTCTCGGTCATGCCGTAGCTTTCGTATATTTCTGAGGAGAGGTTTTGCAACTGCTCCCTGAGCAACTCTGGCACCTCACCACCGCCGAGTATGATCTGGCGGATGTGCGCCAGCTTTGCCGCGGAGGCGGAGTGGCTGAGTATGGTACTCATCTGCATAGGGGTGAAGGCTGTAAAGTCTATAGGGCGCATAGGGTCGAGTGCCTGTAGCGGATCTGATGCGGGCTCGATACAGATCATGCGCAGGCCGCGCACGATGCTGCGCAGCACCATCATCTTGCCGCCGATATACTGTGCGGGCATGGCTACCAGCGCGGTGTCCCCTTTTTTCAGATCAAAGAAATCACAGGTGCGCTCTGCGCTGGCGGTCATGACCGCACGGGAATGCCAGATCACCTTGGGCGTACCGGTAGAGCCGGACGTGCGCACCTCAAACTGCGGCTGATCTGCATACCACTGCTGTATAAAATCAAAAACCGGGACCTCCCATAAGGAGTGGTCCCGGTCTCTGATCAGTGTATCGATATCCTGTGCTGTGCTGAAGTCTATGGTAAGCATAGACCGCAAAGATACAGCTTATCTGATCAAGGTCACTGTACCTTTATTCAGCGCGGTGTAGCCATCTATATAGGAGACTTTCACCACGTATGCGTACGCATTTGGCTCCATCATCGTACCCTTGTAGCTACCATCCCAGCTGAAGTTGATATCATTGGACTGGAAGACAAGCTCGCCCCAGCGGTCAAACACGCTCACCTCTACAAAGCGCCATGCTTTCTTATTGCCATATATCTCCCAGCCGTCGTTGATGCCATCATTGTTTGGCGTGAAGGCGTTTGGCACATAGAGCTGATGCTCGGAGCGCACCCTGATGATGGCTGTGGCATCTGACACGCAGCCGCTATCGCTCACTGCGTGTACACTGTACTCTGTAGTATGGATAGGGTTGGCCACAGGAGTGGTACAGGTGGCGCAGCTCAGGTAGGTGTCCGGATCCCAGGTGAGGTGATCCAGCGTGCCGCTGCCTATGAAGTCTACGCTGAGCAGCACAGTCTCACCCTGGTCTATGGTGATCGTATCAGGCGAGATACGCACTACAAAGGAAGAGTCTGTGAGCAGCTGGAAGGTACTGTCTATCTCACAGCCACGTGCATCTGTCACGGTGATGCTGTAGCTACCCTCGGTGAGGCCGGAGATATAGTCTGTGGTATTGCCATTGTCCCATATGTAGGTATAGCCCGGCGTACCACCAGTGACCGGCACGAAGATGTAGCCATTCTTCAGCGGCTTGCAGAGTACGTTCTTGACCTGTGGCGTCATGACCATCGGATTGGCCGGCGCTACTACGGCAGATGCGGACGAGGTACAGCTATTGGCATCTGTGACCGTCACTGTATAGGAGCCAGCGGCAAGACCAGTGACATTGGCACTGGTAGACGAGAGTGGCGCAGCCCACTGATAGGTGTAGCCAGGTGTACCACCTGCCGGCACTACAGTGATAGAGCCATCGCTATCGCCAGGGCAGGAGATAGACACCGGCGTGAGTACCTCTGTGACAGGTGTAGGCTCGGTCATCACGATATTGGTCTCTACGTGTACGCAGCCATTCACATCGCGTATGGTATCTGCATAGGTGCCTGCGGCAAAGTTGCAAGGATTGGCCGTGTTGTCACCATTGGACCAGCTGTGGGTATATGGACCTGTGCCGCCTGCCGGTGTCACACTGATACAGCCATCGCTCGTGCCGGTACACTTGGTCGGTGTCACGGTATAGGTAGCTGTGACAGGTAGTGGCTGTGATACTACGCTGTCTGCAGGGCCGAATACCTGACAGCCATTGCCATCCAGTATGTAGACAGTATATACACCTGCCGGTATGTTATTGATAAAGCTGTCAGTCACACCATTCGGTGAATGGTTGAACGACCATGCGTACGTGAACGGACCAAACTGGCCGCCGCCTACGATGTGGGCTACGATAGAGCCATCGCTGCCACCATTGCAGGTCACATTTGTGATCACTGTGGTATAGCGGTCATTAGGCGGTGCATTTGGCACGGTGATGATGTAGGTAGCAGTACAGCCGTTGGCATCCTTTACCGTGACGGTGATAGGGCCTGGATACTGGCCGGTAAAGTGGCCGCTGGCCTGCCATGTGGTACCATTAGTAGAGTACTGGTAGCCGCTGCCCGGTGTACCTCCCGATGCTGTGACTGTGAATGTACCGTCATTGCCATTGAAGCAGCGCGGCGCTACAGAGTCTACCGGACCGAGTACGAGCTGTGTCGGCTCGGTGATGGTCACAGGCACATTGACTGAGCAGCCTTTGCGATCCAATACTATCACTGTATAGCTGCCAGCGCAGAGGTTGCTAAATGAATCCGGCAGGTAGTACACGAGCCCATCAGTAGAGTAGGAGTAGTTTGGTGTGCCACCGCTGGTACTGATACGTACCATCGCATCACACAGGCCAAAGCAACTTACGTTGCGCTGAGCACCTATGACAGCAGTGAGCAGTGGTGGCTCTACGATGGTAAAGTTGACCGTATATGAACACTGGTAAGCATCATAGATGGTCACGCTGTGCGGACCGGCGGCCAGATTGAGGAAGCTGTCTGCTGCCTGCGTAGGGCCTGTGCCGTCCAGCTGGTAGACGTATGGCTGTGTACCACCAGTAGCGCTGATGAATACCTTGCCATTGCTGCCACCAAAGCATGAGATACTATCTGTACGTGCTGTAGCGGTGAGTAGCGCAGGCTGCGTGATCACCGTGACTACCGTATCACGGCAGCCGGTAGCATCAGTCACATAGGCGGTATAGGTAGCAGCCGGCAGGTTGTCTGCTATGCTGTCCGTATTAGCCGGTGTGACACCCGGCCATGAGTAGGTATATGGATAGTTGCCACCTATCACACCTAGTATGATCTGTCCGTTGGTATTGCCATAGCAGTGTACCTGCACGGTAGACAGCGTATCAGCGCGGAATACCGGCGGCTGGGTCAGCGTGATATGCAGGGTGTCATAGCAGCCGTGCGAGTCAAATACACCGACTATGTGTACCCCTGCCGCCAGCGTATTGAAGGTGCCGGTAGGCTGAGGGGTAGGAACATCTATACCATAGAGGTACGGACCTGTACCGCCCGAGGCACTGACCACTATCTGGCCGTCATTGCCACCATAGCAGGATATATTATGCGTGCTCACCAGCGAGAGTACGAGTGGCGTAGGCTCGGTGATGGTCTTGCTGGTAGTGGCAGTACAGCCGTTGGCATCCTTGGCTGTCACGGTGTATGTGGTAGCGCAGAGGCCCGTAGCTGTAGCCGTGGTAGCACCACTGCTCCAGAGGTAGGTATATGGACCGGTACCGCCAGCCGCTGCGGCTGTGGCGTCGCCATTGCACTGGCCGTTGCAGCTATCATTGTGGAAAGCGGTGATGCTCACCGAAAGCACCGTAGGCTGCGTAATAGTGCCAGAGACGGTAGCCGTACAGCCCAGCGCATCAGTAGTCGTGACACGATAGGTGCCTATACAGAGTCCTGCGTCTACCGGGCCGGTGGTGCCGGCATTGCTCCATACATAGGAGTAGCCGGAGGTACCACCAGAGGCGGTAGCTGTCAGGCTACCATTGCACTGGCCAAAGCAGCTATCATTGATCTGCGAGGCTATGGATGTAAGTAGCTGAGTAGGCTGAGTGATGGCACTGCTATCCGTCTTGGTACAGCCCAGTGAGTCTGTCACAGTGACGCGGTACATACCTACGCAAAGATTGCTATCGGTACGGGCCGCTGCCGGAGCATTGCTCCATGCGTACCTGTATGGTGCCTGGCCGTTGGTCACATTTGCCGTGAGGCGGCCATCGCACTTATTGAAGCAGCTGTCATTGATCGTAGTAAATGTGATAGACATAGGCAGCGAGTTGCGGATATTGGTGCTGGCTGAGGCTGTACATCCGTTAGCATCTGCTACGCTGAGCGTATAGGTGCCGGGACACAAGAGGCTGTCGCGGGTACCCGTATAGCCATTGCTCCAGAGGAATGTATAAGAACCTGTACCGCCCTGTCCGTCACCACGGGCATAGCCTGTACACTGGCCCGGGCAGCGAGGGCTCACGCTATCCAGTATAGCTGCTACGAGCTGTGCTGGCTGGGTGAGTGTCACGGTAGCTGATGCGGTACAGTTATTGGCATCTGTGATGGTCACATTATAGGTGCCGATACAGAGACTGTTGAAGCTATCGATATTGGCCGCACTATGTGCCCAGTGGTAGGAGAATGGTGCTGTGCCTCCTATGGCCTTTACCTTGATGGCGCCATTGCACTGACCGAAGCATTTAGGCTGTATCACCTTGGTAAAGAATGCCTGTACGCTGCCGTTGGCACTGATAGATGTAGAGCCTGTCACGGAGCAGGTAGTGCCCTGTGGCGTCACGGTCACTGAGTAGGTGCCCGACGGCCTGTTGCTGATCGTAGCAGTATTGGCTACAGGAGTAGTATTCCACGCATAGGTAAATGTAGTACCAGGGCTAGGGAATACAGATGCGCTGCCTGTCGCACCACAGTTAGCCGGAGTGGTGGTGAAGGTCAGGGTAGGAGGTACCAGCTTAGTGATAGTGATCGCTGTATCCGCATTGCAGAGGCCGCGTGGGCTGTAGGCGGTAGCGAGGTAGGTCGTGGTGACCTGTGGCCTGATATAGACATCAGAGCCGGTAGGATTGCTGACACCAGCTACCGGTGCCCATGAGTAGGAGCTGCCAGTGCCGCTGAGTACGATGTGTACACTATCTCCGGCGCAGAAGCTGGTAGGGCCGGTATAGCCGATGCTGGCATTAGGCTCGACCAGGACGTAGGCCGTATCCCATGGAGACCATCCGCAGCAGCTCGTCTTGATACGCGCTACGATCTGGAATGTTCCTACGGTGTTGAAGGTAAGACCTGTGAGGTTCTGCATGTTGGCACCGTAGTAGGTATTAGGTGTAGTGGCTCCGCCAAAATTCCACTGGAAAGTATCGCCGGAAGCTATCTGTATGTTAAAGTTTGCCGAAGAGCCCTTGCATACCCAGAAGGTATCAGGATGCAATACCGGTGCAGAAGACTGGATGACCGGTATGAAGGTGGACTGATTCAGCGCTATATTGACGAAGTCATTGTAGGTATTGCCATTGTAGACGATATCCTTGCGGCCTGTCGTAGTGTACTGTGTGGTAATAGAAGTGCCTGTACCTGATGGTACTGTAGCGCCTGTACCAGTATTCCACGTGCCTGATGAGGCAGATGAGAGCAGGTCATCACGATTGGTACAGGAGATATCCTGAGCTGAGATAGTAGGCTGTCCGGAAAGCGCAAAGGTACTATCACCGGTACTGATGGCTGTACCACTGGCCAGGTAGATGCGGGCTCCGATGCCATTGGCACCTGTGCCGCCGTTTCCTCCCTGGCCACCATTGCCACCATTGCCGCCGTCGCCGTTATTATTCTGACAGTTGGATCCGCTCTGGCCGCCCTGACCGCCGGTACCGCCGGTACCACCAGCACCACCAGCACCACCAGTACCACCTGTGCCCGGTACTACCGGCCCGATGTATGTCTGGAGGAAGACGCCATTGGCGCCGTTGCCATTGAGGAAGATGCCAAAGCTACCGCCACCACTGCCGCCGCCTGTGCCGCCAGGGCCGCCCAGGCCACCGCTACCACCACCGCCGCCGCCGGAGCCATCATAGTTCAGGCCCGCGCCGCCATTGCCACCACCACCACCACCACCGGCACCGTTGGTACCTGCAGTGCCGTCTACGCCACGACCGCCAGCGAGGAAGAGGCCGCCGCCTATCAATCCTGCCGCGCCATTGGCGCCTGTCGTGCCTATAGTACCGTTTGCGCCATTGCCTCCTGCACCACCATTGGTAGCACAGATAGTCACACCGCCGCCGCCTGAGCCGCCAGCTCCGGCACCTGTACCCGTACCGGCGCTGCCCGCTGTGCCTGAGTTGCCTGAGGTAGTACCTCCACTGCCTCCCTGTCCACCATTGCCGCCGGCATTAGGGCCAGCACCACCTGGTGCACCAGCACGTGCGCTACCGCTGGCATTGCTGCCGTTGTGGCCATTGGCGCCCGCGCCGGAGGCTGGGACACCCGGAGTGCCATTGGAGGCTGCCCCCGGTATGATCTGGCAGCGGACGAATTTGTAGTTAGAGCAATTGGTCAGGTGCACCACATAGTTGCTTGCACCAAATGTATCACTGGCTGGTGTAGCCGGGCAGTTAGCCGTTTCTATCGTCACATCCTGAAAACGGAAGTAGCTGCTACCATTCATGTAGATGGCTACGAGGCGCTTGTTGTTTGACACACCTTCCATATTGGCCGTGGTACGGTGTATGACCGTGAGGCCTGGTGTACTGGATTTGACCCAGGTCACGGGGTCCCAGCCGCCCTCTATCGTCGTGTAGCTGGTGATATTGGTGATCGGATTGTCTATGTTGTAGGTGCCCTGAGCTAGTTTGATCACAGCGTTATTGCACTGCGCCAGGCTGAGCGCTGTGGCGAGACTGGCCGGGCTGGCCTGAGAGCCACCGCCGGTACCGTTGGTCGTAGCATAGATCACAGAGCAGCTCTGCACCGGAGGTGGCGGAGAGAGGTTTACAGTCACGTTGAAAGGGGTGCCAGGGCAGCCTGCGGCATCTATAGCCACTACCGAGTAGGTAGTAGTAGCAGGTGGAGATGCTTTAGGATTGGCGCAGGCGGTACAGGACAGGCCCGCTGTAGGCGTCCATGAGTAGGTTACGTTGCCGCTGGCAAAAGCTGATATCTGTATACTGTCTGAGCTGGAGCAGATCGTGCTCGTGACCGGGAAGGCGCTGACCGAAGGTGGCACATCACGCGTCACTACCACCTGGTCTGTGAGCTGGCAGCCATTGCTGTAGGTAGCGGTGATGGTGTAGATGGTGGTCACACTCGGATTTACGGTCCAGTTTTGACCGGCGTGCGTGGTAGTGCCATCACCCCATACATAGCTGGTCACAGAGCCGGCACTGCTCGCATGGAGCGCTACAGACTGGCCCGGACATAGAGTGGTATCACGTCCGGCATCTACAGGAGGATTGCTGGCAGCTGCTACGTTGATAGTATAGCCTTGAGAGGAGGTCGCATTGTACGGGCAGGCATTGTCATGCAGCGCCAGTACGAAGGTGTGTGAGCCGACGTCAGCCTGCGTAGGTGCCCAGCAGATGGTGAGCGTAGGATGCAGGCCACCAGATGAGGTGCAGGTCGCACCCGGCAGGTCAGCGGCCAGGAAGCGGTAGTACACACTGTCTGCTGCATTGGGATCGTTGGTCTGTACGGTGAAGCAGAAGTTAGAGCAGGCAGTAGTGTTGTAGACATACGATGAAGCAGTGCCTGATGGGGCACCGTTGATACCACCTGCTGTAGGCGGGCTATTGTTACAGTTGGTCACGATGATCTGCATGTCACGCTCTATGTGACCTATCAGTACACCATTGCGGAACTCATTCACACCCACTTTCAGTACAGCGATCTGGGTCTGGTTTGGAGTAAAGGAGAGCTGGCCCGTAGCACTGTTGATATTGGTGCCGGAGCCGGTAGACATAGGGTTAGTACCACTGTAGCTACCTGAGTAGCCTACCGTGCTACCCGGATTATTCAGCGAGTTCATCAGGTAGAAGTACAGGGAGTCACCATCAGCATCGGTAGCGCCGTGGTTAAAGAACTGCGGATAGTTATTGCAATAAACCGCTACCGGATCATTGGAGAAAACCGGAGAGTTGTCGCATGTAGTGACAGTATTATCGAGGTGTGCCTCGATGTAGAAGTTCTCACTGCTCGGGTCGCTCAGTGTGGTGATGGCTGCATTGCGGCAGCACATGTTCCAGCCTAGTACCCAGTCATTGCCACAGCCGGCAGGGAGGGTGAGGATACCGGAGAAAGTGTACTTCTCCACACCTACTCCGGAGCCGCCGTGGCAGGAGGAGGTCTGGCTATAGCATACCGGCGTGATATCTACTGCAGGGCCTACCTGCTGCAGGGTGAGTGAGGTCGTGACTCCGCACTGGGCAGAGCTGACACTGATGGTCTGCGGGCCCGACATGTCTATACCGGTACAGTCGCGGTAGCCGGTCAGGGTCACGCGGTACTGGTTAGGACCGATACAGGTGAAAACCAGGTCGGCCCCCATCACGTGGCTGGCGTATAGTTTGGTGAAAAAAGAAAAGCACAGAGTGACTGATAGTAGCAGTAGAAATTTCTTCATCTTACCGGATGATTGTGTATGTGAAAAGGGTTACGTTCAAATCTAGCAAATACTTATTTATATCCGAACAATTATTTGACCTTAAAAACCACGATTTCGTTGCATTGTGGATTGTTTGTTGGCTGAAAATCAGCTTCTGGCTGGCTATCTGATTTTTATCATATTGAAAAGTGCTGATACGGGCATGCATTACGCAGTGCGCAGCAGATTAGATATTTTCGCAGTATGAAGTACCAGAGCATTGACCCGTACACGGGCCAGCTGATCCGCGATTTTGCTTTTGATGATTTTCCAGACCTGTCTGTTTCCCGAGAAGCATTTAACAAATGGCGCTGCCTGAGTGTGGCTGAGCGTGGCGGACATATGCGCCGCCTGGCCACTGTGCTGGATCAGAATAAAGAAGCCTACGCCCGCCTTATCACACAGGAGATGGGAAAGCCCTACAAAGAATCGCTCTATGAGATCAATAAGGTGATGACTGCATTTGACTACTACATAGCCGGTGCTGAGCAGATGCTGGCCCCGGAGCTGGTGGCTACCAATGCCTCCCGAAGCTACATCGCCTATGAGCCGCTGGGTATCATTTTTTCCGTCATGCCATGGAACTTTCCTTTCTGGCAGGTCTTCCGTTTTGCCGTGCCCTCACTCATGGCGGGCAATGTGACGATACTCAAGCACGCGCCCTCTGTATCGGGCTGTGCAGAGGCCATAGCGCAGGCTTTTGCAGAGGCGGGTATGCCGCATGGCACCCTGCTGAAATATAATCTGAACAATGAAGATGCTGCCAGGCTCATAGCGCATCCCGATGTGCGTGGTGTGAGCTTCACCGGCAGTGATGCTACGGGCTCTGTCATCGCCTCGCTCGCAGGCCAGCATATCAAGAAGGCAGTGATAGAACTAGGAGGTAATGATGCCTTCATAGTACTGCCGGATGCGGATATAGACCAGGCTGTGGCCGGTGCTATCAAGTCACGGTCTATCAACTCCGGCCAGTCCTGCAATGCGGCCAAGCGCTTCATAGCAGTGGGCAGCGCCTATGAGGCCTTTAGCCGGAAACTCATAGCTGAGGTGATGGCGCTCAAAGTAGGCAACCCTATGGACGATGACACGCAGATAGGCCCGCTGGCCCGCCTGGACCTCGCAGGCAAAGTGCGCAGGCAGGTAGTAGATACAGTGGCACAGGGAGCTAGGGCCCACTACCACGAGGCGGTCCGATCTGATAATACCAACTTCGTACCGCCGGTGGTGCTGGAGGATGTGCTGCCGGGTATGGTGGCCTTTGAGGAGGAGATATTCGGGCCCGTGTGGACACTGATCCGCGCAGCAGATGAGGCAGATGCCATAGCTCTGGCCAACCGCTCCCAATATGGCCTCGGTGCCTCGGTGTGGACGGCAGATGCCGCTGCAGCGGAGCGGCTGGCACCCGGCCTGGAGGCTGGCAACGTTTTCATCAATGATATCGTAAAATCTGATGCGCGCCTGCCATTTGGCGGCGTGAAGCGTAGCGGCTTCGGGCGCGAGCTCTCAGAGTTTGGCCTGCATGAATTTGTGAATGTGAAGACGGTGTATATAAAGTAACAAGCATCTTCTGAACAGTTGGATGCTTGTTGTGTCAGACCTCCCTTTAAAAATGGCGTGCCTTTTCCTGTTTGAGAAAACAAGCAAGGTCATCCATCAAAAGCAGATAAAGAATATAGGGCCAGATGGCCCTATATAAATCGAAACTCATTTGATGTGAATCACCTCAGGCACTAAGTACTACTTTGCCGGAGGCAGCAGTACTGCATCTATCACATATACCATCCCGTTTGAGGCAGGTACAGAGGCCAGCACATTGGCATTGTTTATTTTGATCTTGCCATCTGTGCCTTTGGTTACCTTTACTGAGCCGCCGTTTACCATACCTATGGTCATACCATCCTTGAGGTAGTCCTCTTTCAGCGAGCTGGTGGTCACATGGTACTCCAGTATATTGCGCAGGTCTTTTTTGCTCTCCGGTTTCAGCAGGCCATCTACAGTACCTGCCGGCAGTTTATCAAATGCCGCATTGGTCGGTGCAAATACGGTAAAAGGTCCCGCATTGGACAGTACATCTACATAGTCTGCGGTTTTGACAGCGGTGACCAGCGTCGTGTGGTCCTTAGATGCTGCTGCTACTTTCACCACATCCTTCTGGCTCTGGTCATCCTGCACGGCAGACTGGCCTGCCGCAGGAGCATCTGTACTGGTGGTGGCAGCCGTAGCTGGCTCTGAGTTGTTATTGCAGGCAGCGAGGCCACATGCCAGCATTGCGATAGTGAGTATTTTTTTCATAAACGTTTTTTTATGTAGGACAAACGTATCCGAATATCTTTTTTGAGCTAATGACCTCTGTCATAGCACGTACCATTATTGGTCATACCTCCCGGCAGCAGAATAAAAGATGTTTGTATCCTTTATTAATAGAAGAGACATGAAACATAGTTTGATACTACTCTCTGTACTGCTCTGGCTCAGCAGCTGTCATAGTGGTCCGGCCGGCACTACCACTGGCGACCCTGCACAGGCAGGACCGGCAGATAGCAGACAGGTAGATGTGGCAGCCGCCCAGGAGCGCACCAGTATGCACATGAGCGTCGAGAATTTTACACTGCTCAATAAGAAGAAATATGAGAACCTCGGCGCCTACCAGCAGTTTGGAGATATACTGCAGATGCACGTAGACAGGATGACCGGTATATGCGATGCAGACCAGGAGCTGAAAAGCAAGCTGACCGGCGCACTGGACCGCATCAGGGCGGAGATCACCATACTGCATGGAGCAGACATGGCACAGTCCAAGGCTGCTGTCCATGAGGTCAATCTCCAGATGGCGCAGATAGACTCCACATTTGATCATCTGAAATGACACGCTCATGCCGCTCAAATTTCTGATACTATGGCACGTACTAGGTGCCTGCGTGTGGGTAGGAGGGCACCTCGTGCTCGCACTGTCAGTGCTGCCGGAGGCACTGCGGCTCAGAGATGAGTCCGTCATCCTCGCCTTTGAGAAAAGGTTTGAGCGCATAGGCATCCCTGCGCTATTCATACAGGTGCTGACCGGCCTCTGGATGGCCGGTATCTATGTACCAGTATCGGAGTGGTTTAGCATAGCAGACCGCGTGCACCTGCACATCACGGTCAAGCTGCTTCTCCTGCTCTGCACGGTAGCCCTGGCCCTGCACGCCAGGCTTTTTATCATACCGCGGCTGAGTGCAGCCACGCTGCCGGGGCTGGCCTGGCATATCATAGCAGTGACTTGTGCTGCTGTAGCGCTGCTCTGCGTGGGGTTAAACTTCAGGCTCGCTTTCGTATAGGCTAAACTTTTTAATCAAAATATAATTCTAACAATATGGATGTAGCATCTATCAGCAATAGTACAGTAGGCGATCTGGTCGCCGATGATTTCAGGACCGCATTCGTTTTCAAAAAGCATGGTATCGATTTCTGCTGCGGTGGCAAAAGGACCGTAGAGCGTGCCTGCCGTGATCGTGATGTGAGCGTGGCGCAGATAGCCGGCGAGATACTGGCTGTACAGGCGCAGCCCCAGGCACCTGAGCCGCGTTTCGCAGAGTGGACAGCTGCTGAGCTCGTAGACTACATCGTAGACAGGCACCATGGCTATGTGAATGCTAACCTCGGCCTGATCACAGAGTTTGCAGTCAAGGTGGCCCGCGTACACGGTGAGCAGCATCCGGAGAATATCCGCATAGCACAGCTCTGGCAGGAGGTAGCAGACGACCTCACCATGCACATGAAGAAAGAGGAGCTGATGCTATTTCCATTCATCAAGAAAATGGAGCGGGAAAATGCTCTGTCCGTGACTCCGTTTGGCACGATCACAAATCCGGTACTGGCCATGGAGCATGAGCATGAGACGGTAGGCGCCCTCATGCATGAGATACAGCAGCTCAGCCATGACTATACCCCACCCGCCGGCGCGTGCAATACCTATCGCGTGCTGTATGCCAAGCTGAAAGAATTTCAGGATGACCTTTTTCAGCACATACATTTAGAGAATAATGTGCTTTTCCCTAAAATTGTAAAACTGGAAGCACAACTATCTGACAGTCAAAACTAAGCGCTATGATGTTCTCCAAGAGCTGTGAATATGCTATCAAGGCCGTGATCCATATCTGTATAGAGACCAAGAATGGATCTAAACTCGGCATCTCCAATATAGCCGAGGCGATCGATTCGCCCGAGCCCTTTACAGCCAAAATACTGCAGACCCTCTCACGTCATCGTATCATCTCTTCTACCAAAGGCCCGGGCGGTGGTTTCTTTATAGATAAAAATGCACCGCCTATCCGCGTCATGACTATCATAGACCTGATAGATGGGCACCAGGCACTGGAGCGCTGCGGCCTGGGTCTCAAGCAGTGCAGCGAGGACCATCCATGCCCCATCCACAAAGAATTTAAAAGCTACTCCTCCCGCCTCAAGCACCTGCTGGAGAATAAGACCATACAGGATTTTGCAAAAGATATAGTCAAGGGCCAGGCCTTTCTGATCAATACATAGATCGGCTTGTAAAAAAAGATATAAAGGTCTTTTTCTGATTTATGTCATGCAGCCGCTTGACCCCACTCAGCAAATATCCTCCGTCACACACGCACCTTTGCTTTCGAAACAAAAAAGCAAATCATATGCGTACCAGGATTATCCCTCTCGCCGCAATACTGAGCCTGATGCTCGCAACAGGCTGTGGCAATAACAACAAACAATCTACAGAGACCACCGAAGCTCCACAAAGCATGGTGCCGGATGTGCCCAAGGATGATGGCCAGGGTGTAGGCGCCTATAAAAATGTGACCCTCGCTGCCATAGACGATCAGAAAGCTGCCCAAGGCCATACCATATTTGAGACCAAGTGCTCCGCCTGCCACAAACCTACCGACCAGAAGGTAGTAGGCCCCGGCCTGAAAGGAGTGACCCAGCGCAGGCAGCCGGCATGGATACTCAATATGATCACCAATCCTCTGGAAATGACAAAGACTGACCCTACTGCAAAGGAACTCCTGGCTACGCATCTCACTCAGATGACCTTTCAGGATGTGAATGACGAACAGGCCAAACTCATACTCGAGTTTCTCAGGAAAAATGATGCAGGCGGAGACGTACAGGCCAAGAAGTAAATCCATTCACTAAACTCAAAATACAATAACATGAAACGCAGAACGATCAATAATCTCATGCTGCTGGCTATGGGATGTGGTGCGGCGGTATTTTTCAATAGCTGCAAACCTCCTAAGGTGGACAACGTGGTCACCGGAGATGCAGCAAAGAAAGTCTACGTAGCACCTGGCAAAAAGGACGAGATATATCTTTTCACATCAGGGGGCTTCAGTGGCCAGGTAGGCGTCTATGGCCTGCCATCGGGCCGTTTGCTAAAGCAGGTCCCTATATTCTCTCAGGATGCTGAGACAGGTTATGGTTTCAGCGAGGAGAGCAAGCCTATGCTCATGACTTCTCATGGCTTCACTCCATGGGATGACTCGCACCACCCGCAGCTGTCCCGCACAGAGGGCCAGGATGATGGCCGCTGGCTCTTTATCAATGCAAACAACACACCGCGTATCGCGCGCCTGGACCTCGGCGTATTCAAGACTGCTGAGATCATAGAGCTGCCAAACTGCGGCGGCAATCACGCCTCTCCATTCACCACTCAGAATACAGAGTATGTAGTAGGAGCATCACGATTCTCCATACCGTATGACAAGGAGGGGGATGCTACGATAGCAGAGTACAAAGACAAGTTCAAAGGCACGATCTCGTTTGTCAAAGTAGATAAGGAGACTGGCCATATGAACCTCAACTTCCAGCTGCTCGTACCGGGTGTAGACTATGACCTGGCCCGCGCCGGCAAGGCGGCATCGCATGGCTGGGTATTCTTCAGCTGCTACAATACTGAGAAGGCCCACACCCTGCTGGAGGTAAATGCATCACAGCGTGACAAGGACTTTATCATGGCTGTAAACTGGAAGAAAGCAGAGGAATACCTCGACCAGGGCAAAGGCATGAAGTGGCCGGCAAACTATGCACACAATACGATGGATGAAAAGTCTCACACCGCTACCTCTGTGATGGAGAAAGAAGTGACCGTACTGGATGTGAAAGACCTGCCGGGAGTGTGCTACTATATACCATGCCCTAAGTCGCCTCACGGCTGCGATGTAGATCCATCTGGTGAATACATCTGCGCCTCCGGCAAACTGGCTGCTGTGATCCCAGTATACTCTTATAGCAAGATGATGAAGGCTATCGAGGCCAAAGCCTTTGATGGTGATTTTGACGGTGTGCCTGTGATCAAGTATGAGGCAGCGCTGGATGGCGAGGTAGAAAAACCAGGCCTGGGCCCGCTCCACACAGAGTTTGACGCCGAGGGCCATGCCTATACTTCATTCTTCGTATCATCTGAGATAGTCAAGTGGGACGTCAAGACCAAAAAGATCCTCGACCGCGTACCTACCTACTACTCTATAGGCCACCTCTGCGTACCTATGGGTGATAATATCAAGCCATACGGCAAATACGTGATAGCGCTCAATAAGATCACCAAAGACCGCTACCTGCCTACAGGCCCTGAGCTCTGCCAGTCTGCACAGCTGTACTCTATAGATGGAGACAAGATGCAGCTCCTGCTCGACTTCCCTACTATAGGTGAGCCACACTACGCACAGGCCTGTCCTGCAGACCTCATCACCAAGCATGAAGTCAAATTCTACAAGCTGGATGACAATACCAATAAGTACTTTGCCAAGACTGAAAAGGATGCCAAAGTAGTGCGTCAGGGCAATGACATTCATGTGTATATGACCGCCATCCGTTCCCACTTTACACCGGACAATATCGAGGGCGTGAAAGTAGGTGACAACGTATACTTCCACGTGACTAACCTGGAGCAGGATTGGGACGTACCTCACGGCTTTGCTGTGAAAGGTGCCAATAACGCAGAACTCCTCGTACTGCCTGGCGAGACCCAGACACTCAAGTGGGTACCTGATCGCGCCGGTGTATTCCCTATGTACTGCACAGACTTTTGCTCCGCCCTCCACCAGGAGATGCAGGGATATGTACGCGTATCTCCGGCAGGCAGCAGCACTCCGCTCAAATTTTCTACTGGCGATTGATCTGGATTTGGTTTTTAATTGACGGGAGGGGGCCCGATACACGTTGGGCTCCCTTTTTTCTTTAGATTCTTTAGTGGTATAAATTCTTTTGCAATGAAATCTCTCAAGCCATTCACCCGCATCCTTCTTTTGCTTTGTGGCCTGGCTATCATCCCATCCAATTTTATCTCCGTATGGCAGATACAGCTCGAGGCGCCTCAGTACCCTGAGGGACTCAAGATGGAGATCTGGAGCCACAAAATAGCAGGAGACATAGACAAGATAAACGGCCTCAATCACTACATCGGGATGTCTCAGATACGTGAGGAGACCTTTCCTGAGTTTAAGATCATGCCGTGGCTCATCTGGGCTATGGTAGCCCTCATACTGCTCACTGCTGTCAGCGGCCGCAGGCTGCTGCTCTGGATCACATCCGCATACCTGCTGGTCTGCGGCATCTGGGGCATCTATGACTTCTGGCACTGGGAGTATGAGTACGGGCACAATCTCAATCCGCACGCTGCTATCAAAATACCTGGCATGGCCTATCAGCCGCCACTCTTTGGATGGAAGCAGCTGCTCAACTTTCTTGCCGGTTCCTTTCCCGATATCGGAGGCTGGCTCATCATAGCACCGTGCGTAGTAGTGGTATCCCTCCTGGTCTACGAAATCTCCAGAAAGAAATGAAGCACTGGACGCTCATCTTTTTATCGCTCCTGCTCACTGCCTGCAGCCATGAGCCCGATGCCCTGCAGTACGGGCGGGACTCTTGCGAGTTTTGCAAGATGACCATCATGGACCAGAAGTTTGGCGCCGAGCTCATCAATAAAAATGGCAAGAAGCTGAAGTTTGACAGCGGCGAGTGTATGCTGCGGTTTCTCAGCTCCGATCATAGTTTCACCCCTGAGGTGATACTGGTAGGAGACTATGCTGCACCCGGTACCCTGATAGATGCCTCTCAGTCTTTCTATCTGCACGGTGGTGCCGTCAGTAGCCCTATGGGGGGCCAGCTGGCCGCTTTCAAAACACGGCAAGCCGCCGAGCAGTACCAGAAGGAGGTAAGCGGCGACGTGCTGCTCTGGCCCGATGTATCTAAACTCCGGTTTCCATGAGGTTACTGCTCATATGTTTTCTGCTCGCACAGACCTGCTGTGCACTGGCGCGCGAGATCATACTCGCTCCGGCAGCAGCAGCGCACACCATGCACGATGCCATCCTGGCTGCGTCAGATGGTGATACCATCCGCATCAGGCCCGGTACCTATCGCTGTGTCAATGAGAGTATAACAAAGTCTGTGGCCATCATAGGGGAGGGATCGCCCACGCTGGACGGCCAGCAGCAGGATGAGGTACTCGTACTCACAGGCCACGATATCCTGGTATCCGGTATCAATATATGCAACACTAAGTGCGGCAGTATGAAAGACTACGCAGGGCTGCGGGTTTTTCACGGCTATGGTATCCGCATAGAAAACTGTCATCTCTCCAATACCTTCTTTGGCATCTACCTCAGTGACTCTAAAAGGATAAAAGTGCGGGGCTGCACAGGGCGCGGCGCTCACTTTGGCAAAAGCGATACCGGCAATGGCATCCACCTCTGGAAGTGTGATAGCATAGACATCAAAGACTGCACGATGGAGGGCCACCGCGATGGCATCTACCTGGAATTTTCAAAACACTGTACTATAGAGCGCAATTTCTGCAGCCGCAATTTCCGCTATGGGCTGCATTTTATGTTTTCCGATGATGACACCTACCGTAGCAATACATTTGCCGGCAATGGTACCGGCGTAGCGGTCATGTACAGCAAGGGTGTACATATGTTCAGCAATACTTTCAAAAACAACTGGGGTGATGCATCCTACGGCCTCCTGCTCAAGGATATGAGCAATGGCCGCATACAGGGCAATACATTTGAAAACAACACAGTGGGCATCACGATGGAAGGCGGTAGCAATATGTATTTTGACCGAAATGATTTTATAGCCAATGGCTATGCACTGAAGGTCATGGCAAACTGTCGTCTCGATACATTCACTGGCAATAATTTTACGGCCAATACCTTTGATGCAGCTACCAATGGTGAGCTGAAAGAGAACCTTTTTGAGAAGAACTACTGGGACAAGTATGAAGGGTATGACCTCAGGCATGATGGTATAGGTGATATTCCTTTCCGCCCGGTGAGCCTCTACGCTATACTGGTAGAGAAGATGCCCTACGCGGTCATGCTCATGCATAGTTTCACCATAGAGGTGCTCAATAGGGCAGAGAAGAGTGTACCGAGTATCGTACCCGAGACCTTTGTAGATACCAGTCCGCTCATGAAAAAGATAATACGCCAATGATCAAAACCACAGGGATAGAGAAGTCTTTCGGCAAGCTACATGTGCTGAAGGGCGTAGATGCAGCCTTCGGCGCCGGAGAGGCTACCACCGTGATCGGGCCCAATGGCTCCGGCAAGACGACATTCATCAAGAGTATCCTTGGCATGGTAGTGCCTGACAGTGGCTGTATCTATTATGACGGACAGGCTACGAACCATGACTTCTCCTACAGGTCACACATAGGCTATATGCCACAAATAGGCCGCTATCCGGAGAATATGCGCATGGGCCAGCTCTTTGATATGATGAAAGATATCCGTGGCGCGCGTGGCGCATATGATGAGGAGCTGCTACATGCCCTTCAGCTCCCGTCCATGTTTGACAAGCCGATGCGTACCCTGTCTGGCGGCACTACACAAAAGGTGAGCGCTGCCCTTGCCTTCCTTTTCCACCCCAGGGTACTGATACTGGATGAGCCTACAGCCGGCCTGGACCCCGTAGCTGCAGAGATACTCAAAGACAAAATACTGAAAGTAAAAAGCGAGGGCAAACTCGTGATCATCACCTCTCACATCATGAGCGAGGTGGAGGAGATAGCAGATCGCATCATGTATCTCTATGAGGGCCGCATACGGTTCTACAAAACGATACCGGCCATCAAGGCTGAGACAGGTGAGGACAAATTGGGCAAGGCAATAGCAAAACTAATGAAGACCGAGACATATGCTTAAAATAGCCAAATACACCGTCTATGATATTTTGCGCAGCAAGGTGCTGATCGCCTACACCGTATTCCTGCTGGTCGTATCACTGGCCTTCTTCTCATTTGAGAGTGACCCGGCCAAAAGTGTGGCCAGCCTGCTCAGTATCATCCTCATCGTAGTGCCGCTGATCAGCATCATCTTTACCTGCACATATTTCTACAACTCGTATGAGTTTATAGAGCTGCTGGTGGCACAGCCTATCAGCCGTACCAGTATCCTGCTCGGGGAGTTTCTGGGCGTCGTCTTTTCGCTTGTCATTGCTTTCTTCATAGGGGTAGGCGTGCCGGTATTGCTATTTGCACATGATAGTACAGGCTGTGTCCTGCTCATATCCGGAGAGAGCCTGTCGGTGGTCTTCGCAGCTATAGCCCTGCTGGGCTCAGTATCTATACAAGACAAAGCAAAAGGGATCGGCTTCTCTATCATGCTCTGGTTCTATTTTGCCGTCATATATGATGCGCTGGTGCTGGGCATCTTATTCTCCTTTAGTGACTATCCGCTGGATAAGGCCGTTATCCTCCTCGCATCTTTGAATCCTATCGACCTGGCCCGTATCCTGGTCCTGATGAAGCTCGATATCAGCGCGCTCATGGGGTTCACAGGAGCGGTTTACAAGGACTTTTTCGGAAGCATGATGGGCATGGTGTACATTCTGGCAGCGCAGGCGTTGTGGCTGGGCATACCTGTCTGGCTCGCCGTGCGGCGCTTCAGGAGAAAGAACATCTGATCCGTATCATTTTCTTTTTTAGAGTACCTCGTTTCTATGGAATTTCAAACCATATAGTACCGGCTGTTTTAAAATTCCTCCTCAATAAATATTTTTGGGCGGGAATTTGTACGAAAACATCCTACCTGGCATAATAGCCTTAAGCATTCGCTTAGGGAGCTTTGGAGGGTCAGAAACCTCAAACAAAGAATATGTCAAACGTCAGTTATCATTCTGAAATAAGCGTACTGCGGGAGCAATTGCAACGCATGGCTGCCGGCTATAGTGCCACCTTTATCCTCTGCGATGAAAATACGGAGCAGCACTGCCTGCCCCTGATATCTGGAGCTATAGATGGGGTATCTATCATCAACATCAAAAGCGGTGAGCAGCACAAGACACTGGTCACATGCGATGAGATATGGACCGCGCTCACCCGCAGCCATGCAGACCGCCGCGCACTGCTCATCAACCTCGGTGGTGGCGTGATCTGCGATATGGGCGGCTTTGCTGCGGCGTGCTACAAACGTGGGGTTGACTTTGTGCATATTCCCACCACGCTGCTGGCTATGGTAGATGCGAGTGTGGGTGGCAAGACAGGCGTGGACTTTGATGGGTTTAAAAACCAGATCGGTGTTTTCCGCGCAGCGGTGGCGGTGCTGATCTGTCCTGAGTTTCTGCAGACGCTGGACGAGCGTCTGCTGCGCTCCGGCCTAGCAGAGGTGGTAAAGCACTACCTGATAGCGGATGCGGAGGCTTTCCACGTAGTGGAGGGCGAGAAAAAGATAGCATACGACCTTGCACTCATAGAGACTGCGGTGCGGATCAAGTCGCAGTTCACCGAGGCTGACCCTGAGGAGCGCAGCGTACGCAAGGCGCTTAACTACGGCCACACCATAGGCCACGCTATAGAGAGCCACCGGCTCACAGGCGCTGCGCCGCTGCTGCACGGCGAGGCTGTGGCGATAGGCATGGCCGTAGAGGCGCTCGTAGCGCAGCACATGGAGCTGCTGACTGAGATAGATGCAGATAGGGTGCTCACGGTGCTGCACCGGCTCTTTGACCTGCCGGTGCTGAGTGAGGAGGAGATCGCGGCCATCATACAGCTCTCTGCGCAGGATAAGAAAAACGCAGGCGCTACCCGCCGTATGGCACTCATCACTGGTATAGGTAGCTACGCCATAGATGTAGCCGTGGGAGAGGACCAGATCCGAGAGGCGTGCATTTGGTACAATAATGGTATATCATAAAAAAACGTGTGCGTAAAACATGCCTAACCTGACCATCAGTCATACCCGCCGCAAACTGCGCGGCGAGATCAAACTACCTACCTCAAAGAGTGAAAGCAACAGGCTGCTGATACTGCGTGCGCTCTCCGGCGGCGAGCTGCACGTGGAGAATCTCTCCGACTCTCTGGACACCCAGATGATGATCAACGGCCTGGCCTCAAAGGATATCCAGATCACGATAGGGGATGCGGGTACTGCTATGCGGTTTCTCACGGCGTACTACTGTGCTACGAGCCAGTACAAGATCATATCGGGCTCTGACAGGATGCATGAGCGGCCTATAGGCATACTGGTCGACGCGCTGAGGGAGATAGGATTCAAAGTGGAGTATAAAGGCAAGGAAGGCTACCCGCCGCTGGAGATCATACCTGTGCCACTGACCCAGACCAGGCGCGAGGTACGTATAGCAGGCAATGTGAGCAGCCAGTATATCACCGCCCTGCTGATGATAGCGCCCGTGCTGCCGCATGGACTCACCATACACTTCACCACGCCGCTGGTGTCGCAGCCATATATACACCTCACACTGGATGTACTGCTCAAGGCGGGCATCTCCTATATAGAGGGCAGCCAGAGTATCCGTATAGGCAGGCAGCGCTTCGCACCAGTCACGCTCATAGCATCTATGGACTGGTCTGCGGCTAGCTACTGGTATGCCGTAGCAGCGCTCTCTGACTCCTGCGAGCTCAGCCTCCGGGGCCTGACCCTGGGTGCAGCTCAGGGAGATAAGAAGATGGCAGAGTGGGGCGCGCTGCTAGGCGTGGATACGATGCCTACCAGTGGCGGCGTGATGCTGAGCTGCACGGAGGCTGCCACCACGGCTGCATTTGACTTTGCCAACTATCCTGACCTGGCGCAGACCATCATCGTGATATGTGCGGCCAAAAATATCAAGGCCACCTTCACTGGTATGGACTCGCTGCGCATCAAGGAGACGGACCGCATAGCTGCGCTGCAAAATGAACTGATCAAATTTGGGGTGAAGCTGGTGGAGGAGACGCATGGCGTATTTGTGCTGGAGGGTACTTTTGTGATGTCTCACCAGACCGTGTGCACGTACAATGACCACCGTATGGCTATGGCCTTTGCGCCGCTGGCGCTGCTGGGCACCATCACGATAGAGGAGGCAGATGTGGTGGCTAAATCTTATCCCGGCTTCTGGGAGGAGATGAAGAGGGTGGGTTTTGTGATGTGAGGTTAGTTGGTCTGCACCACGGCTTTATTCTCTTTCACTGCTTCTATTTTGCCATCTGGGGTGATGCGCTGATACCTGACTTCTGCCCTGGTGCGTGATATCACCTTGTTGTTTGCGTAGCCAGCTTTTCGTGGATCGTTTAGCCATACTTGATGATAGTCGGTAGAAGTGATAAAGCCGTCCGGGTTGACGCTTCCTTCGCAAAATGCCAAAGGACTGGCCATTCCGGCAAATGCAACTTCATCTACAAGATTGCGTGCGGTATCTATGGTCGCGATCTTATAGTGCACCGGGTAGATATCCTCACTGTAGCTATTAGCGGTGCGGTATATGATGAGGTCATTATTGGCCACACGCAGGTGCGCTACATATTCATATCGTAGCATAGGTGCCCGGCTGAACATACCCCGCTCGTCATTGGCCAGATCGGTGATAGCGGCATCTGCGCCGGTACGCAGCTTATGTAGTGGCTGCTTCATCTTGTCTTCGCTGAGGATATATGGTAGTGATGAGATAGGAGTACGTAGCAGCACATCTACATCCTTGCGGTTCTCTGCGGCCTGAGCGCTGCGGTCAAATAAATTGAATTCTCTCTTTGATTCTATCGGTTTGACCGGTGGGTGCTGCGGTGCCTGCGGCGTGGTTTGCCACACGAAAGCAGTGGTCACTAAAGTAATCACAGTGAGGAGTGGGAGTAGTTTTTTCATATCCGCAGGTTTAGTTATTTAAAGGTACGCTGCCTTTCGGCAAAAAGTATGTGACGGGCGTTAAAGATTGTGAAGCGGTGGTGGTAAAAATGAATCACTTATCGGAAAGCCCTTGCAGCCATCAGTGCCATGCATTATTTTCATGCAAAACCATTTTGCTACAGTGAAAAATCTACTCTGCTCTCTCGTATCTGTGCTGCTGCTCTCTGCCTGCTATGCGCAAGACAAAGGCGCTGTGACCATCGTAAAAAAATCGGAACAACTCACCCATGCTACCGGCTGGAAGCAAAACCGCAGCAGCGACAAGCTCATAGCCAATGACAACGTGATCTGCGATAAACAGATACAACGCACAGACAGTGGCCTGATAGGTGGCACGCCGCAAAACTTCGGCTGGATACAGTCTGCCTCTATCCGCTATGGCGCGCGCAAATACTATATGATCTGGTACTACCGCCAGGATGGCCACTACCTGCATCCCGAGACGCAGGTGGGCTGGATATCTCATACGGCTACACGATTTGTGGTGATAGACTCGTCGGAGTATGTGGTCTGGCGCAAGGAGACACTGGCCAAGCGTGGCGGGCAGCACACCCTGCGCAGCCGCGTGACAGGTGAGGTACTGGATGGCTATGATGAGGCGGCGATGCTCCGCGAGGTGAAGGCGGCCTTTGAGCGGGTGGAGAAAAAGACTGCGCTGGTCTACTACTGCTTCAATGCGCGCACTCAAACTTTTGAGGGGCGCGATATCGCGCGTCTGCGCATGCCCGAAACCTGTGTCACGAGCGATAAACTCAGCACCGAGTTTTTTGAGACGGACTATGAGAGTTTTAGCAGGATGCTGGTGGAGCCGTAGATCTGATGTGCTGATATATCACATGATATGCTCAGAAAACTAAAACTAAAATACCTGACCAGATTCTTTCCAAAGCGATGGCTGCGGGAGCATTTTGATTTCCTGAAAGAATCTTATGGTTTTGAAGAAACTACGTCTTCTGATTTAGTGATCTCCCAGTGGCTCATACGTGGTACAGCATATACGAATGGGCGTGTCGTGATTATTTTAGCTGATGATTTCAGAGAAAAGCGATTCTCCACTATCATTTACGAAATACAACCTGATCTTAAGATACCTGTTTTTGAAGCATGTTATTATGGGCTGGGTGAGTATATGGAGGCTGTAGGAGTATCATCTGAAGATGTGGAATCTTATAAAGATGAGATGGGCCTTGAAACCTGTGCCGTCCGCTCAGCCTTTTATTTAAGGCAACTCGCTAAAGAAATAATTCTGGCACCGTCACTGCCACGTATTTCGCGGAGGTGGCCATAGTATATATCGGCATAGATTTTGGCTGATGAGGAGTATGGAAAACATCATCATCACACTCGACAAGGGCCAGAGCACGACGGTGAACACCGGAGACTTCAGCAAACTCTATATATCTATGAAAGAAGGGCAGCAGGACTATGGACTGCTGGTGAGCGGTGGAGGTATCTCGCAGAAGGTGACTATGGAGAATATTACTCAGCCCGTGAAGGTGGTGCCCGGCACCGAGCTCACACTCACCCTGGTGGATGGCAGTACAGAGATATCTTACGATTTTATAGTAGGACTGGAGTGAGGTAAACAGAGCTGTCAATTATCAATTGTCAATTGACAATTATCCTGACGTCTCATCACGGAAGTAGACCTTGTAGAAGTTCATATTGCGCTCCGGGTCGTAGCCTTTCTCTATCAGCTCGCGGTCTCCGTGTATGTAGATGTGAAAGTTCTTGTCCAGTTTCAGTACACTTTTGAAGATACGCTGTTGCTTCTTGACCGCTGTGTCTGATATGTCAAACTGATCATGTACGCGGGTCTGCGTATCCTGCTCGTAGGTCTGCTTGTAGCGCTCAAAGGATTCTTTGACCGCCGGTGCCTGCATCACCTCCGTGGCAAACTCCTGAAAGTCGAACTGCTCGTGCTTTTTGAAAAACTCTACAGACTTATTGAGCATGGCTATTTGCTCTGTGGTCTCTACAGCAAACTCTTCGGGCATTTGCTCTTTGATGAAGTTCTTGGTCATCGTGAGCATGTTCTGCGTCTTGTGGTAGTCGTCATTGGCTACTGCCAGGCCCAGGAAGTCATCGCGCCAGTAGCGCGCCTCTTCGCTCTTATTCGTATTGTCTATGATAGATATGCGGTAGCCTTCGGCCTTCTTAGTATTGAAAATGAGGCATCCCTTGTCCAGCTTCTCGTCACTGATGCCTACGTCCTCAGCTACTGAGAAGATACCGTCATCGTTGTACACCTTAAAGAAGTTGCTCTTGGATTCGGTCTTGAAGATACCGATGGCATCCATCAGGTCGCCATCCAGTATCAGGCTGCGGAAGTGAGCCACATAGACCTCCCCGCCACGTATCTGCGGGTGGATAGACTTGTCATAGAGGTAGCGGGCTACACCCTGGGTCAGCTCATGTGTATCGCCATCGCCGCTAAATATCTTGTCACACAGGTGATAGATGGTATTCAGCTTCACATCCTCAGTATGGTGAAAGCGGTAATACTCCGGCTTGCGGAAGTGTATGAGGAAATACTGCAGGAGGTCATCGCGCAGGCTATCATCTGTGAGCGCTATAGGCTCGGTAGAGAGGATCAGCTGATCGCCGTTGTTCTTATTGCCTGCGTAGTGTATGCTGAGCGTCTGAAAACGCGCCTGTGTCACATCTATCATGCTATCGTGTAGTTAGAGCGCGGAAGATAGATGAA
>CAZNDJ010000035.1:0-29164 GCA_964571705.1 uncultured Chitinophagaceae bacterium | reverse complement strand
GATGAGACCGTGCTGACGCGCCTCTTTGGCCAGCCTATCATGGTGTACAACTGGCCCCGCGATGTGAAGGCATTCTACATGAAAGAAGATGAGAATGACCTGGGCTATGCCAAGGGGGTAGACCTGCTGGCACCGGAGGGCTACGGCGAGGTAGTAGGTGGCGGTGAGCGTGAGACCGATATCGGGAAACTGATAGGCAAAATAGAGGAGCACAAACTGCCGATGGACGTATTTGAGTGGTACCTGGACCTGCGCCGCTATGGCAATGTGCCTCACTCAGGATTTGGCCTCGGCCTGGAGCGCCTCGTAGCATGGATCTGCGGCCTGCAGCACATACGCGAGACGATACCATTCCCACGCTCCTTTGGCGGCAAGCTGAAGCCATAATAAAATCACATGAGATAAGAGAGAGCTGCAGAAATGCAGCTCTTTTCATTTATACAATTTTCTCCATCAGCCACTCGTACTCGGCTGTCTCGGGATGATTGGCAAGGGACTGCTTCAGCTCGCGCATGGCGGCTTTGCTACGGCGTGGTGTCTGGGATAGCAGATGAGTGTACTCTACAAAGGAGAGATAGCTCTTGCGCTCGGCCTCGTCTATTTTCTTGCGACGTTTGAGGTTTGATTTGAAGTTGGCCAGGTGCTGCTCCAGGGCCTCCCTGTCTCCCATCTCGTAGTAGGTCTTGATGAGGAGGGCTGTGGCGCCGAGGGCATACATGAGCTCATCGCTGCGCACTCCCTCCAGCAGCTGCAGTACATCCTTGTACCTGCCGCCAAAGAAGTACATCTTGGCCATATTGAAGGTGAGGACGTTCATCTTCTGGCCGGCGGTAGGCACGCGCTCTTTGTAGACCTCTATGAGCTTCTCAGACCAGTTGGTATCCCTCAGCTGTATGCCGAGGGCCATGAGGTTTGATATATCCCACGGGGAGAGTTCATTCTCATCATAGAGGAAGTGGCGGTCGAGGGCTATCTGGTAGAGCTCATAGACATCCTTGAGGCGATTCATGCCGCCGCGGTTGATATGCGCCACGCAGTAGTTGATAGCAAATACATAGGCATCACGGAGGATCACATCATCCAGATCGGCCTGGTACTTTTTGAGCAGCACCTTGAGCCTGTCAAAGTGTGGCTCTGCGTCCTGCTCTGTGAGCATGCGCAGGATAGTGGCATAGACTATGACCGGGGGCACTGTGTCATAGCGGCCGGTATCAGCCAGTGCTAGGACCTCCTCCAGCAGCGCCGGCTCCTCCCCTTTCTTGTGCTTCTTCTTGTGATGCGTGGCGGCGCAGGCGTAGCGCAGCTTATTGGTCAGGTAGAATGTATCCAGCCGCTCCATGAGCTGGACCGGGGTATCGAGCTCCTTGTACGCGGCCAGTGCCTTGTGCAGATTGATCTCTGTATCTACGGCAAACTCCTTGAGATAGTAATCAGCGCTGCGGTTAGATATATTGGACTGTATCTTGCGCGCCAGCGAGAGGTTGATATCAAAGAGCTTATTGAGCCGGCGGGCGTCTACAGCCTTGAGCAGGTCTGTCACAGCCTTCTCGGGCTTCTTATTATAGCCTTCGCTCTGGATAAAGGCCTGGATCATCTTGGTCAGGTCCAGGAAGAGGCTACGATAGGTGGCGGTGCTGAGGCGGGCTGTCTTGACCAGCAGCTTGATGACCTGCGTGGCGGTAGGCTTCTGGCCATCACTGATCATGGGCAGCAGCACATCGAGAAACTCGAGCAGCGGCCCCTTATTGCCCAGATAGGAGCCTAGCACATAGTCGCGAAAGCGCACGAGCTCATCACGAGTGAATGAGCCGAGCGTATTAAGGACTTTCTTCTCCTCTGCCGGTTTTGCTAATGCTTGCGCCATTTGTGAAAATGAGTCTGCAAGATTACGGTTTTTCAGTGAGGGGCGGAAAAGTAGGTTTTGTTCCTATGATATGGACAAAAATTCAAATACAATTTTGAACCACATAGAAACATAGAATACATAGAATTATAAAACCCAAACCGATACTAAATCTGCAGGCTAACGATACTACTCCACTATGGGGTGTCGGTGGAATGGTTTGGTCTCATCAAACAGCTTTCGGTAAGTGACGTGTACTTTCATCACCTTGCCGCCTATGGTCTCGCAGGTGTGCACCATCTTGGGGTTGAAGTCGGCTATCCAGGTCAGCTCTATCCACTTCCAGCGGCCTTTGGGGCGCACTACTTTATCCGCAGCCATCACGATGCCGGCCTCTACGCCTTTGCGCTGGTGCTTTGGCACCACTCCGAATACGATACCGAAGATGCGGTCATTGTGGCCAAAGGTCTTGTAGTACAGAAATTTCAGCATGCCCCAGATATTGAGGTTGCCATGGATGTGCTTGAACCACTGATTGAGCTCGGGCAGCATGATGAACATGGCCACCGGCTCGCCATTGTGATAGCCAAACCAGAGGAGATAGTCCAGCATGACGGGCTTCATACTATTCATGAGCTGGAGGCTCTGCTCCTTTGACATCTCGTGAAAGTTGTGAAAGTTGTGCCAGCCCTGATTGTATATGGTGCGGAAATCTTCAGCGTACTTCTCGAGGTTATTCTTCTTCGCATGCTCGAAGTGGTAGCCCTGCCGCAGCAGGCGCTCATAGAAGACGTTATACTTCTCCGGGCGGTCCATCTCTACCGGCAGGCCGAAAGACAGCTGACGGAAGTAATCCTTGAATCCATATGCCTCAAAGAAACCTATGTAGTACTGCGGGTTGTAGTTCATCTGATAGGTGGGCTCTGTGAAACCCTCTACCAGCAGTCCCCACCAGGCATTGCGCTCACCAAAATTGACCGGGCCGTCCATAGCCTCCATGCCGCGCTCCTGCAGCCAGGCTTTGGCTGTATCAAATAGTTTGAAAGCGGCAGCCTGGTCATTGATACATTCAAAGAAGCCGCACCCTCCGGTGGGCTGCGTCTCCGTATAGGCGTTATCCTTATTGATAAAGGCAGCTATGCGGCCTATCACCGTGCCGCTGCCATCTGTGAGCAGCCAGCGGATACACTCGCCGTGTGTGAAGTACTTATTCTTCTTCGGGTCAAAGACCTTCTCTACATCCTGCCTGAGGGGTGCGATCCAGTTTGGGTCTCCCTGATTGATAGTGAAAGGAAGCTGATGGAATGCATCTACATCCGCACGGGTTTCTACTTTTCTGATCTGCATCTGATCTGCTTTGGGGCTGAAAAACTTATGCCCTCAGAGGGCTTGTTTCAAAGTTGCGCTAAGTTTATCAGGAAACAAAATGAAGTACTACAGGAAGGTGATCCCAAAGGTACCCATAGCCTCAAATGCCCAGAAGCAGTGGTGCGCCTTGCCACCCTGTACGGTCAGTACATCACGGTAGTCTACAAAGCAGCCCTTGATAGACGGCTCTATGAAAAACCAGCGGCCAAGATTGAGGCGCAGGGAGTTTTCCAGGCCAAACATATAGCCTGCCACGTGAAACTTATTGTCCAGCCGCTGGCCAAAGAGGGTCACATCGCTCTTGGGTATCATCCAGCCCACGCCGAGCTTGACCATATCATTCAGCCGGAAGCGGTGGCGGCGGCTCTTCCATATCTCCAGCCGGCGCACCCCGTTGACGAGGTAAAAGTTAGCACCATTGGTATGCTCAAAGTGCAGGAAGGTATTTGGGTCGAGTACCTTATCACCATTGACCGTTTGCCCATTGATCGTACCGCTGACATGGGCTGTACGATAGTTATCTACGATATACTTGGTATGATCAAAATTGAACTCGATCGCCCACTCGCGCTTTTTGTCAAAAAAGTAACCGATGCGGTAGACGTACTGCGGTATGGTGACCTGCGGGAAAACAGCATGCATATCCGGGCGGTCATGCGCGACGGCATTGGTCACTACAAAGTTGTAGCTATTGCCATTAAAAGCACCTTTGAAATAAATATCTGAGGTAGAGTACCAGGCCTTGGTATAGCCCCAGCTCATATAGAAACGATGGAAGGGCTTGATAGAAGCCGTATCACGCTCGTGGCGCATGGCAGACACACTGAGAGCAGCCACCATCAGCATCACAAAAAATATCAGTCTACGCCTCATATCCCAGCTGTGTTTTGATATCTTATTTACCCTTGAATACCGGCTTCCTCTTCTCGATAAAGGATGCTACGCCCTCCTTGTAGTCCTCTGTGCTGCCGGCTATCTCCTGGCTGTATGCCTCGTACTGGAGCATCTCGCGGAGATTGGCCGTGAGGCCTTTATTGAGCATCTTCTTGATCATGGCCATAGACTTGGGCGCGGCAGTAGCGTAGCGGTCTGTGTAGGCCTTGACCGCAGCGTCCAGCTCCTCCGGTGCTACCAGCTTATTGATGATACCGAGGTCGAAAGCTTCCTTTGCAGTGACCTTAGAGCCGAGGGTGCAGAGCTCAAAAGCCTTATTGTACCCTATCAGCCCCGGCAGGAAAAATGAGGATCCGGAATCCAGCACGAGGCCGATATTGGCGAAAGCCTGCACGAGAGAGGCTGCCTCTGATGCTACGACTATATCACAGGCCATGGCCAGAGAGGCACCGGCGCCGGCGGCTACACCATTGAGGCGGCAGACCACGGGCTTGGGATTCTCACGTACGCCGAGGATCATCGGATTGTAGCGGCGCAGTACGGAGTCTCCGAGGCTACGCTTGCCATCAGATTTTTTGACATCCTGCAGGTCCTGGCCGGAGCAGAAGGCTTTGCCGGCACCTGTGATGACCACTACGCGTACGGCGTCATCCTTGACAGACTTCTTCAGCGCATCTATAAACTCTGCGCTGAGCTCTTCATTGAATGCATTGTAGACGTCGGGCCTATTGAGTGTGATGGTGCAGACGCCATCGGCTATGGTGTAGAGGAGAGAATTGTACATAGTAAGATTTGGTTTAGTCTATGATCTGAATATCATGGGTATCAAAGTAAAAGAAAAAAACATCCCCATAAAACCGACCAGGTAGCCGGCATATACCTCTGCCTGCTCATGTGCCTGGAGTACAAGGCGCGCAGTACCTACCACACCTCCCAGTATGATGACACCTACAAAGGCGAGCTTCAGGTCAAAGTCAGATACCTGCATCATGACCAGTACGAGCCCCAGCAGGCAGCCCATGCCGATAGCATGGATACTGATCTTGCGAAAGATATTGATAAAAAAGCCCATGAAGATGGAGATGGCCGCGCCGAGCATCATGAGGGATATGAGCTGATTGGTAAAAGCGGTGACCTCCGTAGTAGGGCGGAAGAGCCTGTACGTCCACATGTAGAAAGTGGCTACGGCTATGTAGGGTATGATACGCTCCTGCGGATCGGTCATGTGGTAGTCGGTGATCAGCTCGAGGCGCTTCATCATGACGATCCAGACCACCGGGCAGATGAAGGTGAATATAAATGTGATAATGATCCAGAGTATCCGGGTCTTCAGCTGATACTCGGCAAAGAGGTGCGGATTGACCGCTACGATAAATGCGGCACCATAGGTGGCAAAAAGCAACGGGTGGAAGAGGTACGATATGATCGTAGCAAAGCGCTGGGACATGCTGTATTGATTGACAGCGCAATATTACGCAAAATTAGTGGGCAGGTGTGTGGTGGCGGGTGGCAGGAGGAAGAACCAGTAACATGATGGGCCTATTGAAAGTTGAGCCTCCAGGCTCAGAAGAAGAGCCAGGAGAAATACATCCTTATCGCTGCATTTGTCCTGGCTCCTGATTCTTGATTCTGACCTCTGTCTAGAAACCCATGTCCTCGCCGCCGCCCTGCTGTCCGGATGGCCTCTTCTTCTTGAAGAAAGAGGCATCCATCTTGCCAAAACGGAAGCTGATGCCGAGGCGCGCGAAGCGCTGGTCGCGACGGCGGGTAGAGTGCTGGCTAAAGCCCGGCACATATCCGGCACCCTCCAGTGCGGATGCCTGATAGACATTCGTACCATTGGTGCGTGAGTTGAGCACGTCACTGACGGTAAAGTTGAGTGTGATGAAGCCCATGAAGTCCTTACTGAGGGAGAGGTCAAAGAAATACATCGGCGTGGTCTTGCCCTGCGGCAGGATGCGCGGCGCCTCATAGGTGCCATTGATCTGCGCAGCAAAGTCCAGCGGGAACTTGTAGCTGACCATGCCCTTTGCCAGCCAGCTGAAGCCGGAGTTGGTCAGCGAGGCTGTGCCTGCGGTGCCCGATATCTGAGTGTAGAATACATTTCCGGTGAGGGTGATGTCGAGCTTTTTGACAGGATAGATCTTCAGGGTGTTTTCCCAGCCGCCGGTCATGCTGTAGGAGCCATTGGCAAAAGTATTGACAAATACATTGTCAGTGCCTGCCAGCGGGTAGATGACCGTGGTGATAGGCTGTTGTACATAGCGGCCATAGAGGGAGCTGAGCCAGTTTACTTTGGTCTCTGTCAGGTTGTAGTTCAGCTCGCCCTGATTGATAAACTCAGGCTGGAGGCTTGGATTGCCACGCTGTACGGTGGTAGCATTGCTGGAGAAAATGAACGGTGCTATCTGGAAGAAGTTTGGCCTGTTGACCTTGCGGGCTACATTGAACTGGAGCTCGTGTTTAGTGCCCCACTTCTGCGAGATATTTAGGCTGGGGAAGAGCATCTTGGTGATGCTTTTAGCATCTGAGGGATACTGGTAGGAGAATGAAGAGTCTCCATTGAGCTGGGATGTACCCTTGTAGTAGACCTGCTCTGCGCGGAGGCCGAGCTGATAGGAGAAATTTTTGACCTGGTGGCTGAAGGTGATATAGGCGGCATTGACCAGATCGTCTATGCGGTAGTTATTGCTCAGGGGCAGGTTAAACCACTGGGCACTGAGCGAGCCGTCCGCCAGGGAGGTATCGTTGTTTACATTGTTATTAGTATGGGTCAGCTTATAGTTGCTGCGCAGGCCGGTCTCTATCTTCATATTGGTGCGGATAGGGAGACTGATGTCCCACTGCGCGGTGATCATATCTGCAGTCTGTGAGCCCGCTGTATACTGATGTGCAGGGAAGGATGGCACGATAGAGCCATTAGGCAGGAAGCTATTGGTAGTATAGAGGTAGTGGCCCGCGCCGCTGGAGCGGTTGTACTGGATATCGAGGGTGTATTCTTTGCCCTCCTTCGGATAGGTATGCTTGAAATTGAGATCAGTGGTAAAATTGCGGAAGTGGTTATTCTGCGTATTGATCTGCGAGCCATTGGTCAGCGCGCCAGCCATATCCCTGGTGATATTGATATCATCAGAGTTCTCAAAGTTTCCGAATACACCATTCTCTGATATGCTCAGGGTGTTACGGTTATTGATATAAAAATCAAGACCTACGCGCGCTACCTGAAAGATGCGCTTATTGACAGAATTGATATCCTGGTCTATGTGGTCAGATGGATTATTGAAGGCATCGAGATAGGTCGTGTTGTTTACACCCTTGGTGCGGTTTGTATTGCCATTGATAGTGTACATCACCTGCACGCCAAATTTCTTTTCCCTCAGGTTAAACATTGCCATGCCATTGTAGCCATAGTTGGTAGCGATATTGGCATTGACTATACCATTGTAGCCGGGCTTGGCATTGCGCTTCATCACTACATTGATGATACCGCCAGAGCTGGCCGCTTCAAACTTTGCAGATGGATTGGTGATCACTTCTATCTTGTCTATCTGGTCTGCGGGTATCTGCTCCAGGGTGAGTGTGGTCGGCTTGCCGTCTACATATATCTGCGGGGTATTATTGCGCAGGGTCACATTGCCGCTGGCATCTGTGGATACGCTCGGGATATTTTTCATCGCATCGAGCGCTGTACCGCCGCGCACGGAGAGGTCGCTACCTACGTTAAATACTTTGCGGTCTACCTTCAGCTCCATATTGGACCGGGTAGCGGTCACATCTACTTCTTTCAGCTTGGTAGCATCTGCGGCCATCACGAGGTCGCCCACGTCCTGATCCATCTTATTGGGTGTGATGACCACCTTCTGTACGATGTCCTTATATCCTATGAATGTGATCTTGAGATTGTAAGCGCCAAATGGCAGCTCTGTGAGTGAGAACTCACCATTATCCTCTGTGAGCTGGCCGGTGATGAGGGAGTCCTTCATATTGAGCAGGGAGACAGCAGCATAGCCGACAGGTTTTTTCTGTGCATCTATCACCTTGCCGTATACATGGCCTATGCTCATCTTCATCCCACTGTATCCGCCGGCTGCCGGTGCGCCTGCTCCTGCAGCGCCGGGATACTGGCCCTGCGGCCTGCCCGATGGAGCCGCTGCGCCGGGTGTCTGACCCTGAGGTGCACCGGGCATGGTGCCAGCCGGTACGGTACCCGCCGGCTGCTGATAGCCGGCAGGGGTGGCAGCCGGAGTGGCAGGCTGCGTCTGTATAGGTGCTGACCGGGGAGTATCAGCTATAGATTTGCTCAGGCCATCTGTAGCGGGCACGACCGGCGTACTATCTGTAGCAGCCGCCGGCTGCACCACAGGAGATGCGGGTGTAGTCACAGGCTGTGAGACACTGGCAGGCCTGGGTGTGCGGCCGGTGATGACACGCAGTATCGAGTCTGCCTCGGCACGCGAACGCGATACACGCATTGAGTCTGTGGTCTGCGCCTTAGTGGACGAGAAAATAGACAATAAGATGGTCAAGAGTAAAAAGGATCTTTTCATATATATAGTCGATAAACCGAGCGGCGAATCTACACTCTTCTATGGCGTATTTATGCCTCGTTTCGGCAAATAAACCAAAATCGCAGGCGTTTATCTTAACGAAAGATAAAATACGTTAACGACTATCTATGACTAAAATATCGCAAAATATCAGAGCTCCTTCCTGAGGCGTGCTACAGGCAGGTTGAGCTGCTCGCGGTATTTGGCTACGGTGCGGCGGGCTATGTTGTAGCCCTTCTCCATGAGATACTCTGTGAGCTTCTGATCTGAGAGCGGATCATTCTTATCCTCCATGCCTATCAGGTCGCTGAGTATCTTCTTGACCTCGCGGGTAGAGACCTCCTCGCCCTCATCATTAGTGAGTGACTCGGAGAAGAATGACTTGAGCAGCAGGGTACCAAACTCGGTCTGTACGTACTTAGAGTTTGCCACGCGGGAGATGGTAGAGATGTCGAGGCCGGTCTTCTCCGCTACATCCTTGAGGATCATAGGGCGCAGTTTGGTCTCATCGCCACTGACCAGGTACTCATACTGCAGCTCCATGATGGTCTGCATGGTCACGATCATTGTATTTTGTCGCTGCTGGATGGCATCTATAAACCACTTGGCCGACTCGATCTTTTGCTTGATGAACATGATCGCTTCCTTTTGGCTCTTGGATTTGATCTTGGCCTTCTTGTAGTCAGAGATCATATCGCGGAAGGTATTGCTGATGCGCAGCTCGGGAGCATTGGCAGAGTTGAGCGTCAGTACCAGCTCTCCGTTATTATTGGTAATGATATAATCAGGTATGATGAACTGATCTGCCCCGAGGCCACTGGAGAAAGAACCACCCGGTTTAGGATTGAGACTGATGATCTCGCCTACCGCCATCTTGAGGTCATGTGCATCGAGGCCCAGGGACTTTTCGAGTTTTTCGTAGTGCTTCTTGGCAAATGCGTCAAACTGCTTCTCTATGATGCGGATCGCATTGTCCGTATGCATAGTAGGGTCATCCTTGCGCCTGAGCTGCAGCAGCAGGCACTCCTCCAGCGTACGCGCACCGACACCGGCAGGCTCGAAGCCCTGGATAAGCGAGAGCAGATAGGCCAGCTCCTTCTCATCCGTCATGATATTCTGCGAGAAGGCCAGGTCATCTATGATAGCATCCAGATCCCGGCGCAGATAGCCATCGTCATCTATACTACCTATGAGGTGCATGGTGATAGCTTTCTCCCGGTCGCTGACAGGCAGCATACCTACCTGCTCCTCCAGATACTCGTGAAAGGTAGAGCTGACCGCTACCGGTATCGTTTTGCCCTCATCATCAGGGTCTGCAAATTCATTGGGGTCTTTGGTCTTGTACTCAGCTACGCCTTCGTCTGACTCGTCATAAAACTCGGTCATATCGAGGTCGTCATCCTTATTGATCTCCGGCTCTGATACCTCCGGCTCAAATTCATCATTGGGCTCCTGTATATCATCACTGGGGCCGGCCTCAGATTCCTCGACCTGGGCAAACTCCTCCTCATCTTCGGTGGCTGCCTCCAGAGCAGGATTGACCTCTATCTCTTCTTTGATACGCTGGTCCAGCTGGGCGGTAGGTATCTGCAGCAGTTTCATCAACTGTATCTGCTGCGGGGAAAGTTTCTGTAAAAGCTTCTGTGAAAGATTCTGGTTGAGCATAGCAGTGAGTTTATGACACAACCAAAGGTAGGGAAAAAAGAAATGAATCAGTAAACTTTATCCCACAAAAATTGTACCGAATTTAATTTTCCTAGGATTATCAAGGGTTTGCGGCATACCGGCGGGGAATTCTGACAGCTTAAATTAAAGTATTTCTATTATTTTGGCTGCATGATATTTTTCAGGAAAACACTGCCGTTCCTCTTACTCGCATTCCTGATGTCAGTACTGGTGCGCGTACCTGAGCTGGGGCGGCCACTATCCAAGCATCATGAGTTTTGCACCGCCGTGTCCCTGCGCATCCTGCAGATATGGTATGACAACGGGCTCACTGCCTACAACGCTGAACCCGTGATGACCTACAACACTGCCACGGACAAGTATATCAATAACGACGCCAACGCCAGTGGCCGGATGATAGACGAGGCGGGCAACTATTATTATGTATCGCACCCGCCATTTGCGTACTACTTCCCCTACGCCATATTCAAGACGCTGCACATCAGGCCGGATGTGGTACCGCTACAAATTCTAAATCTGTTCTTCCACTTTCTCTCAGCGCTCTTTGTCTACTTTACGGTCTGCCTGCTCAGCTTCAACAGGGCACGCAGCTATCTGCATGTACCTTCTTTTGTAGCTTATTGCATCTATCTATTCCTGCCCGCCACGTTGTGGTTTCAGGGCAATGTGTACATGAGTGACATGGCCGTGCAGCTGCCCTTTATCATAGGCGTGTACACGGTGCTGAAGATGATCTTCCGCCAGCGCTTCTATGTACCTAAGTATATCGTGCTGTATGCGGCCATCCTGTTTGTGATGATCTACACCTCATGGCTGGGCGTTTTCTTTGCCTTTGGCGTGCTGGTGTACAGCCTGCTGCATGTGCGGTCCATACCGGGATTCCGGGTGCTGATCTGGTCTACTGTGATCATCACCTTCTTTACCCTAAACCTGATCATCTATCAGTACGCGCAGATAGCAGGCCAGGAGGCGTACCTGCACGAGGTGATCAACAGGTACCTGATGCGCGGCAGTGTAGGCGTGCGCCACCAGGGCTTCTTCTATTTCTTCATCTCGTACTTCTTCCTCTTCAAGGACCTGATCTATAACTACCTCGTCAACTACCTGCCGGTGTACCTGCTGATAGGCGCATTTATGTGGCTGGGCGCTACCAAGGCAAAGCTGAAGATCGTTTTCTCTGAAAACGGCTACCGCTTCATCTGGCTGTCTATCCTGCCTGTGGTGCTGATGCACATCTTCTTCCTGCAGTATTCCTCGCATGATTTCACGGTGCTATATGCATCGCTTTTCTTTAGTGTGCTGCTGGGGATACTGTATGACAAGGTGCGCAAATCAGGCACCTTCCCAGACCGCACGGTGAATGGGCTCGTCCTGTTTACGATCATGATATTGATCATACAATTCTACGTGACCAACCTGCCCGGCAGCCACTCTATCAGCTCTGCGCCATATGACAGGGAGATGAAGCTCGGACGCTCTATACAGGAGCAAAGCGCGGCAGACGAAGTGATCTTTACCAATATGAAACCGACGCCTCAGATGGTCTTTTATGCCGGGAGAAACATGAAAGAAGTAGCCTCTGAGCAGGAGGCGAAAGATTTTCTGAAACAAAGGAAATTGACAAAAGGTGCTTATTTTGACATCCGTATGTACACGGAAGATGCTCCTGTGAAGCATACGATCACCATACCATAACCAAAAAAGAAAGGAAGAGATGAGTATAAACACTATACCTATCGTAGACCTGAGCCAGTTCACTCAGGGAGATGACCGCAGCAAGCAGCAATTTGTAGAGCAACTGGGCAAGGCATTTGAAGAAACAGGATTTGTATCCGTCAGAAATCACGGCGTATCACAGCAGCTGGTAGACGACTACTATGCGGCCGTACAGAAATTCTTTGCCCTGCCTACAGAGGTGAAGAAGAAATATGAGATAGCAGGACTGGCAGGCCAGCGCGGCTACACTTCTTTTGGCCGCGAGCAGGCGAAGGGTTTTGACGCACCTGACCTGAAGGAGTTCTGGCAGATGGGCCAGATAGTAGAGGATGGCGACCCGATCAAAAATGAATACCCGGACAACGTATCTGTGCCTGATGTAGCAGGTTTTGATCAGAAGGGCCGTGAGCTCTTCAAGGCATTTGAAAAATGCGGTATCGAGCTGCTGCAGGCTATAGCCATACACCTCGGTATCGGCGAGTTTTACTTTGATAAGTATGTGCACAATGGCAACTCGATCCTGCGTGCGATCCACTACCCTCCTATCACACAGGAGCCTAAGAATGCGATCCGTGCCGAGCAGCACGAGGATATCAATCTGATCACACTGCTGGTGGGCGCCTCTGCCGAGGGCCTGCAGCTGCTGAGCAAGCAGAACGAGTGGCTGGACATCACGGCACCGGAAGGCTGTTTTGTGGTAAATGTGGGAGATATGCTGCAGCGCCTGACCAATAACCGCCTGCGCTCTACTACCCACCGCGTGGTAAACCCACCACGTGAGAAATGGGGCAATCCACGCTACTCTATCCCATTCTTCACACATCCTAAGAGCAGCATGCCGCTGGACTGCCTGGCGAGCTGTGTAGATGAGCGCCACCCGCTGCAGTATGAGCCGATCACTGCCGGCGAGTACCTGGACGAGCGCTTGCGCGAGATAGGCCTGAAGAAATAACCTACCCGAACCATACTGTGAAACGTTTACTATCTATCATATGGATAATGCTGGTGGTATATACCGCCGGAGCGCAGCATGTGCGCCTGATGAATGACCGAAGCCCGGAAGTGCTACGCATGATGGAGCTGTATCACTGCAGCCCTCCGGAGCGCGGAGCCTTGACCCAACGTGTACTCGAGACACTCGTACGCGAACTGGATCCGGGGCATCTCATATTATCAAAGCGCGATGTAGATACCATCATGGCATCAGCTCCTCTGCTACAGGCAGAGCTCGATGGCCGCAACAATGATTTTATCATCAAGGTCATGTCGCTCTATAAAATAAGGGTACAAACGGCGGACAGCCTGCTGGACGTGATACTGACCAAACCATTAGACCTCAAAACTCCAGGCACTGCGCTGATAAAAGATACTACTGTCGCGGCAGACCGGACTGCACTATATCTGAGACTTCAATCCCAGGTCAAGCTCTCCTGCCTGTATCGTCTGGGCAATATGGCGCTGAGCGACTCTACTGCGACAGGTGCCACCATTTTAAAAAAGCTGCCCGAAGTACAGGATAAAGTACTACGCACGGAGCACCGCCAGCTACGCAGGCTGATCTCACAGCCCGCAGACTATGAGGTGATGATGCTCACTGAGCTTTATGATGCTATATGCAAATCTTTTGACCCCCATAGTGATTTCTTTACCCGTGAGCGCAGACAGAAATTTGTAGGTACAGTGACGGGTGAGCATTTGAGATATGGATTTAGCGTAGATGCAAATGAAGCAGGCGAGCCCTATATCTCACGTATAGACCCGGGTAGCCCGGCCTGGAAATCAGGAGAACTCAATGCCGGAGATGTGGTCACCGCACTGCACTGGCAGGGGGAGGACGCGATAGACCTGCTCGGCGCAGATGATGAGGAAGTACTGTCGCTCCTGCATACGCATACACAGGACAAAGTAGATATGACTGTGCGCAAATCTGACGGTACTATCAAGACTGTGAAGCTGCAAAAATCCAAAGTGCATGATGAGGAAAGCATGGTGAGAAGCTATGTGCTGGATGGCACGCCCAGAGTGGGCTACATAGTACTGCCGGGATTCTATTCAAACTGGGAAAACAAAGGTGGCAAGACCTGTGGCGATGATGTGGCTAAAGAGGTGATCAAACTCAAAGGCGAGCATGTAGACGCGATCATATTGGATCTGCGCTACAATGGGGGCGGGTCTATGCAAGAGGCGCTGGCGCTGGCAGGTATCTTCATAGATGAAGGTGCCATGGTATCTCTGAGGGCCAATAAAGGCAAAGTGCGCAGCATGCCCGATCCAAATCGGGGAACGCTCTATGACGGCCCCCTCCTCGTCATGGTAAATCACTCCAGCGCCTCAGCATCTGAGCTGGTAGCTGGTGTACTGCAAGATTATCATCGGGCCATCATAGTCGGCAGCCCCACCTATGGCAAAGCCACCATGCAGATAGTACTCCCTGTAGACACGCTGCTCGACCTGACCACCGCCACAGAGAAAACGCTCGGAGCCGGCACAGATTTTATCAAAGTGACAGATGGACGTATCTACCGGGTCACTGGCCGCTCCAATCAAGTGAATGGTGTAAGCCCTGATATACACCTGTCTGATCTGACAGAATCTGTACACTATGGAGAGGCCACTGAGAGCTATGCACTAATGCCGGATACAGTGCGCCGGGCTACTTACTTTACACCACTACCGACACTGCCGGTCTCTACGCTCTCTGAGCAGGCGGCTGCACGGGTACAGCACAATCCTGCGTGGCACATGGAGGACTCACTCATCCTGCTCCAATCACGCCAATATAACGCTGCTACCACTGTACCGCTGGAGATCAGCGCCTACATCGGCCTGATACGACAGCTCAGAGACAGGTCTACGGCCCTAAAGAAGGCCACAGAACCTGGTGCTCTATACAAGCCAACATATATGCAGATAGATATGGAGCACATACTTGCCGAGTATGAATCTGATACTGAGCGAAATACGCTTCTGGAAAAGATAGGCCGGGATCTCTATTTGCAGGAATGTTTTTCTATTATTGCTGACTATTTAAAAACCTTAAAAAAATAATCTATGTCAACCGTACTGAAGCGCGTAGCTATGGCTGTAATCCTGTCTGCTACCCTCACCTCACTCTCAGCCCAGTCTGACAAGGCATGGGAATATGTAAACCGAGTAACCGCCAGTGAGCATCAGATCACCTCTGAGATGCTGGGCTACATCAGCGCCGTAGCACATAGCAAAAGCGCAAAGAAAGTAAGCAAAGAACGTAGCGAAGCCATCTCTGCCATTTCCGCAGCACGGGCCAAAGCATCTCACCTTCCGGATTTTGAAGGAGACTCGGCTATGCGGGTGGCTTCTTATGATTACTTCAATGTCTGCTACATAGTGATGAAAGAAGACTATGGCAAGATCATGGACATGGAAGAGATAGCTGACCAATCCTATGATAATATGGAGGCGTATATCAAAGCGCAGGAATTGGCAAATGACAAAGAAAGCGAAGCCTTTGAGAAATTTGACAGGGAGCTGAGGGCATTTGCTGCAAAGCACAATATCACGATCAACGATGATAACTCTAAAGAGGGGCAGCAGGCGAAAATAGCAGGCAAGGTAACCAAGTACACCAACGGCGTATTCCTTACTTTTTACAAATGTGAAAGTAATGAGAAACACCTGATGCAGGCTATAGACAAGAAAGACATCAATGGGATAGAGCAAAGCCGTGGAGCTCTGGTAAAGAGCTGCGAAGAAGCGCTGCCAAAGCTACAAGGTATAGGCGGATACGAAGGCGATGCCACTATGATAGAGGCCTGCAAAAAGCTGATAGCATTCTATAAATCGGAGGCTGAGAAGACGCCAGTCATGACTGACTACATCTTAAAGAACGACAACTTCCAGAAGCTAAAAACAGCCATGGACAAAAAGGGCGGTAGTGCATCTCAGGATGAAGCTGATAAATTTAACCAGTCTGTCAATGAGATCAACGCAGCAGTAAATGTCTACAACAAAGCTAACAACGAACTGAACCAAAACCGCGCACGTCTGGTAGACAACTATAACAATACACATCAGGCATTTATGGCCAAGCATGTACCCCGCCACAAATAAATCGTGAAAAGAGAAGACAACATCTCAATACAACAAGCTACGCTGGCGGATCTAGATGAGGTCCGCCAGCTGTTTTATGACACGATCACAAAGGTGAATGTACGAGACTACACTCCGGAGCAGATCACTGCATGGTCATCAGGCTATGCCAATACACCTAAGTGGGAGATGCGCCTCACAGAGCAATACTGTATAATTGCGAGACTGGGTGAAAAGATAGTCGGCGTGGCCTCGCTCGCACCATCCGGCTACCTGGACCTCATGTATGTGCATCACGCACACCAGGGCCAGGGTATAGCCAGGCTCCTACTGCAGGCACTGGAGATACAGGCTGCCAGATGGGCTATAACGGAGATCCGCGTAGATGTGAGTGTCACCGCCAGACCGTTCTTCCTCAGGCACGGCTACACTATCAGCGAGTATAATGAGAAGGAAATAAAGGGATTGATTTTTCATAATGCGGTCATGCGGAAGGCGCTTCCTCTATCCTGACCACGCGCCAACCACACCACGCGAGCGGTATATACATGAGTGTAGAGACTACAGCAAACCAAAGAGGATGCGGGATCTGCATCTGATTGAAAACACTGCCGATGGTCAAAACAATACCAACAACTGTAGATGGCCTGGACAGTCGCCTGCCTGATATGAGTGCCGCGACCATTCCTCCCAGAAACGCTCCTGCCGCATAGCCTGCCAGCATAGATAAAAACGCTGCAATGGGAAGGTTATTCATATAGGAAATGATCACCTCGCGCTTAGTGTAATCCAGATCTTTGGGCCAGGGATGGACCAAAGTAGAGAGATAGTCCCCCACCATGACAAAACCCAAGCCTACGGCGATGCCCAGAGTGATACCTATTATGCGTTTCAGCAAATCCATTTCTTATATTTTCATTAAAGATACGAGCATTCAGATATCCAGCAATACGTCTGCCTTGAGCTCATGCCGGCCCTCAAACATAATCACCGTGAAACCCTTCAGCAGTGAGGTGACCTTGGGCAGGTTCAGCTCATTGATAAAGGGATCCTCAGTGCCGCAGATAAAGTACTTTTCCTGCTGATGAAAAGCAGCGATGCTTCCCTCATTCTGCAGTTCATTGGCTATCTCTCCTGCGTAGAATATCAGCGCATCGATCTTGCGCTCATTGCGGTAGACCCAACGCGATAAAGTGGCTACGCCCTGGGAGAAGCCGAGTGCGACGACCTTGGCCTGATGCTGCGAGATGGACAGCGCATCATAGACCGAATTGAGATAGTCGACATAATCCTTCATTTCTGCATCGCGGTCTTCGCGGGTCATCCATGTCGCGCCTACTTCAGGTTTGCCGGCACGGAGATAAAAGCGGTTCAGCGCCTCTGGCGCTATGATGAAGCGCTCTCCATTGTCCAGCGCACCAAAATCATTGATGAACTGCTCCGCGAGCTGGGCCCAGCCATGAATGACGATCCATATCTCTTGGGTGTCACTGCTAAGCGAACCCAGCGTGTAATAGCGCGCAGTCTTGGAGACTGTGATATGATGAGCAGTGGCTGCCATGGCATTTATTTTCCATCAAAGGAATGAATATTTGGCCATGTAGCAATGGGCTACCTGATGAGGGTAATGCTGCCCTCGGTATGTTTTGAGATAGCTCCGCCAGGTCTATCTGCAGAGTAGGTGAGCAGGTAAACGTACACCTCTGGAGGTTGCTTTGCGCCGCGGTAGGTGCCATCCCAGGTATCGTTGATATCCTCTGTCTCCCAGACCTTCTCGCCCCACCGGTTGAATATCTTGAGGCTATTCAGCCGGATGCAGCGGCCGTAGATGCGATATCCGTCATTGATGCCATCGCCATTTGGCGTGAAGGCATTGGGCACGAATACGCTTCCATCACATTCTCCCAGCCTGATGTATAGCGAGTCGGAAGCAGTACAGCTATTGGTATCTGTGACGTGTACGGTGACCCATGATGGCTGAGATATGATAGCCAGTGGGTCTGTTATGGAGCTATCGCTCAGCACAGCATCAGAGGTCCAGTGATACTGCCAGCCGCTCTGCCCCGAGACACTGAGCTGTACAGTATCTCCCGCTGTGACCTCACCCGCACTGGTGCCGATATGGACAGATGGAGGCGTCCACTGCACTACGATCAGGGTATGTACACTATCACACCCCGCTGTACCTATCGTATCTGAATAGCTACCGGGCTGTGTGTAAGTGACCCCGCCCAGCGTGACGTTGCCGCCTGCGCAGAAACCTGCAGCAGAGGTATCACGCTTGCCAGTATTGACCACCAGGCTGAGCAGATGGATACTGTCGCAACCGGATACCGCCGTCAGTGTATCACCGTACGTACCAGAAGCGGTGTACGTATGACTACCCACCACCACAGAGCTGCCACTACAGATAGTAATACGCTCTGATACTACGACAGGAGCGGATACTGACAGATGCAGCTCATAGATACTATCGCATCCAGCTGTGGCAAAGGTATCACGATATACTCCCGCTGCGGAATAAGAGTGTACTCCAACTACAATGCTCTGACCGGCACAGATACCTGTGGTAGCCACTGTGGTCTGATAAGCACCTACGTGCAGATCAAGTATAAAAATGCTATCACAACCTGTAGTGGCAAAGGTATCGCGATAGATACCCGTACTGGTATAAATATGCGATCCAACTGCCACACTCTGCCCGGTACAGATGCTACGAGATATAGAGTCACGGATATAGCCCTGCACCAGGAGGTTGAGAATATAAATACTGTCGCATCCGGCTGTGGCAATGGTATCACGATAGACTCCGGTAGTGGTGTAGGTATGCGATCCGACCGTCAAGCTCCCGCCAGCACAGATACTGCGTGACAGAGAGTCACGGCCGTATAGCTGTACCGTGAGATTCAGGATGTGAATACTATCGCAGCCGGATGTGGCAAAGGTATCTCTGTAGATGCCAGTAGCTGTATATGTATGTGTGCCCACACTGATACTCTGGCCTGCGCAGACTACCTGCGCTACGGAGTCTCTGGCTGCCGCACTTACCCTTAGGTCAGTCGTGATGATCAGGCCGCAGGGGGCTGTAGCTATGGTATCATTGTAGACACCTGTGCTGGTATAGACATGGCCGTTTATAGTGATATTATCGCCAGTACAGATATTTCTCACAATGGTAGTCCGCTGAAAGGTATCTACATGGAGGTCCAGTATGTGCACGCTATCACAACCCGAGGTCGCAAAGGTATCTCTGTATATCCCCGTACTACTATAGACATGCGCTCCGACAGTCGCGCTCTGACCCGCGCAGATGGTGAGGACGGAGGAATCCCGGCGCAGCCCGTTGACTTGCAGCACGAGTGTGCGGATCGTGTCACAGCCTGGTGCAGGTATAGTATCATAGTATGTGCCGGTCACTGTATAGATATGGCCTGCCATAGAGACACTCTGACCCGGGCAGATGGTACGGGACAAGGTATCATATACGCCTGTCCTGACTGCGAGCTGTAGCACTGTGATACTATCGCAGCCAGAGGCAGATATAGTATCGGCATAGGTACCTGCGGAGTAGTAGATCCTGCTACCCATCCTAAAACTATCTCCGCTGCAGATAGTGGCTGAGTAGTTTACAATAGTATTGCCGGCGAGGGTATAGGTGGTATAGAAGGTATCCCGGCAGTTATTGACGACTACCACCTTCATGATGTGATAGACACCATAGTCACCCGGTAGCACGGGGCTGAGACGCAATGAATCTCCCGTATAGGTGCCGCCTCCCGGCCGCTGCCAGTGATAGGTAGCATATGGCGAATGCTGGCTAAACAAGGTGGCTGTATTGCCTACACAGGAGGAACCAACCTTGACCACCTGCTGGAATGAAAGTGTATCTACAAAGAAAGTAAACGTACGCGCGAATCCGCACACATCACTGATCCGCGCCGTATAGGTACCAGGCTGGGTGAGCGTGAAGAAATTGGATATCTGCATGGGTGCAGTCTGCGGCCCGCCTATGATCTCGTAGGCATAAGGAGCTACGCCCCGAGAGCTATCTGGCAGCAGGCCCACATTGACCAGCCCATGGCATTTGATCTGGGTGGCATAGTCTATGACCGGCACCTGGTATGGTGGTATCACTATCGTATCTATCACCAGATAGCAATCTGAGTCCCGGTTTACATGCGGGGCACTTATATTGTAATACTGAACAGTGAGATAGTAGGTGCCTGCGTTCAGGTTTCGCACGGTATCTATCGCAGAGTTGACGAAGTGGTTTAAGCCGGTGCTGTTAGATACGGTAGCGTAAGATATGTAATTCAGAGTTCCGAAGTCCAGATTGATCGTATTCTGGCCAGGGCACCCTTTGGTAATGGACACAGCATGATGCAGGTCACTGACATCCTGAGGGGTGATGGTGAAACTACCGGCATAAGAATTACCACAGGAATCATGTACTGCATAGGTATATGTCCCGACCCCCAGATTGGTAAAACTCGCTCCATGTACAAATGACCCGACCGCTGTAGTACTGCCCATAAATACCGGAAATGTTTGTGGATATATGATAGTATCTCGATAGATATAGCCGGGCTTTGTACTGTGGATCGACGAAGGGCCGGAAAGCAACTCCAAAGTCGGACCGTTGTAAAACATATTGTAGAAATAGAGTGCAAAAGTGGCCGTAGAATCGTAGCACCCCCATGGCAATACACTGCTATTGACATATGGCGCAGGGATGACAGGCCACGGATAGATATTGCTAAAAGTATTGCCGCAGCCATCCGTCACAGTGAGCCGGTAGGAATGTCCGGAGGGAAGGTATGGTGAAAAAGAGAGAAAAGAAGATCTGCGCAAGGTGTCACCTTCTGTAATAGTGCTATCTATGAAGGCGCCGGTAACAGGATCTGACAGGGTCATTGTCACCGGACCGTGCATATAGGTGGCATACACATCCGGCTGTCCTATGTAGCCCTCCAAATAGGTATATATAGAGTAAAGTATACCGCAGCTGTCAGTCCTGGGGCTGAAGGCAACACTAGGATTAAATGGAGCTAATACATCCCTTATGCTCCGCGAGAAGCCACAGGCATCGGTGACCGTGAGATTGATATAATCACCATAAGTCACGCCGGGCACCCGCTCTCTAAAATCAGGATACCATCCACCATAGGCCATATTGGTTATGACATGCTGATAAGTACCATTGTGCGTCTGTACCTGAATGGTGTATGGGGCCGCATAGTTGCCCCCCGGCAAGTAGAGCTGCATATACACCTGTGCCGTATCACAGGCCCACATTTCATTATTGATATTGCCCAGGTCAAAGTTATGCACTGGATCTGCGAGAGTGATACTCCTGGTGGCAAAACTCTGGCACGAATCCGTTTGGCGGATGCTATATGCCCCAGCCGGCAGTCCTGTAAACGTGTCGGAGGACTGAGTAGAGGTAGCACCTGTGGCCAGTGCAGTGATGGTCCAGGTGAAAGGTGGCGTGCCCTGCGGGAGAGCATTGCCCACTATCATGCCGGTAGCAGTGCCTGCGCAAAACGGATCTGCATATGTAGGCGCAAAATCAGGGAAAGTATAGCTACCGCCTACAGTGGCGCTGACATACGCCGAATCACTACTGAAATTGGTGATAAGTATCTGATATACGCCACGCGGCAGAGCCGCAAATAGTCTGCCACTCTGAGGCGGGCGGATATCAGGCCCGGATACGATAGCATATACCATCGAGGTACTGCTATGAGCGTATAGTTGTATCTCGCCATCTGTGGCACACCTGCTAGGCATGGTTGTCACAGAGTCTACAGTGATAGCGGCAGATGCCGGTATAGCGAGTAGCGCCAGCAGGTATATTAGTATGAGTCTCGTAGCAGTCATTTGCATTGAGTCAAAGATAGGCTGCCTTTATATCGATTATTGCCAATAGTTTCCATTTTTCTACCTGTTCAAAGCGATTTTACTTTGCACCCAGGTCTGGTAGTTGAGCAGCTGGGCATCTTCTGTACGGGCCATAGCTTTGTCCTTCACTATCTGACGGGCCATGGCCTGTATCTTATCATCTTTATAGTAGAGCTCCTGCCTTTGCAATAGCCGTATCCAGTCGCAGAGCCGCTGCTCTGCATAGGCATCACTATGTGCCAGCTCGGCTTTAAACTGTTTTCGTATCTGTTCAAGGCGTATTTTGACCCCTGATATGTCTTTAGACTCTACCTGCATCATCAGCTCTGCCATGGCTACGCGTAGCTTGAAGAGATTGTCAGACTTTTTGTAATACTCATTGGTATAGTATTTCACAAAGCTGCGAATGGCATCATTGTATCTACCTGTCTTGAAATAGAGGATACCCCGGTTGAGGTGAATGAACATTTCATAATATGCGTTGGGCTTGCCTTTCATCACCTCCTCCAGCTCTTTGAGTGCCTCCAGCGCCTTGAGCGGAGCGGTCTCAGAGTAGTTTATCACCCGGGCATTGTAATAATAAAAGACAAACTTCTGATAGTGCAGCCTGTTGTAGGCTTCTATCTCCTGCCCTAGTACATCCGCATATTGCAGTGACTTCTGCTGTTTACCATTGCGGGAGAAACTATTGACCAGAAAAGTGAGCATCTGCAACTTGGTATCATGGTTATTCCTGTCAAACCATTCAGCACTTTGAAACTTATTATAGATGGAGATCATAAATCGCTCCAGCTCTATATAACTATGGCGTTGTAGCAGGATATTGCTTACTGCCCGGTATATTTTGGTCTGGAAGGCCTTGCTCTGATCGAGGCTTCGGTCTGCACTATACTTACGCGTGAGCTGGTCCAGGAGTTTTACAGTGTCTTCATCTCCGCGGCCTTTAGCCTGAGATAGTTTCAGCCGGTACACCAGGGCTGCTAGTATCTGGTCCATCTCACGTAGCTTGCCCAGGCGCTCCGCATTTTGTCCCCTCTTGAGTATATAAGCATCGGGATCCATGGAGGGCAACTCGCTGGATATCTTGATACAATGCGCATATATCAGATCAAGCATCTCCAGGTTTTCTGCCTTGAGAGCGAGCTTTTCAGCCTTGAGCAGGTACGAAAATGCCAGTTCAAAATTACCTTTATCAAAAAAAATCTGATACACGGAGAAATAGAGCAACACGCGGTTCTTATCACTTTTGGCCTCATGGAGCATAGCCAGGTTCTGACAGATCACATCCTGCAGGCGACCACGCAGGCGGTAGAAGGCGTTCTTGTCAGACGCAGTCCCATAAAGCTTTTTATGTATCTTATCCTCACTGTAGCCCTCGCCGCTGGTGCGGATATAGTCAAAGAGGCGCTCGTCCTTACGGTCCGTAGAGGTTTCTATGCGGGATAGATATAGTTTCAGGTGGCGGACCTCCTCCTTGGTCATAGCGGCCACCATGGGCGTGAGCAGATTCATATTGAGGGTGCTTGAACGTGTATAAATCTACAAAATTTAAGGGTACCGTTGGGGAGCATTTTTCTAGCTTTATACCAAAATCACCTGTATGCGGTATTTCTATTATTGCTGCCTGATAGTGACACTGGCATGTGCTACTCTGACATCCAGCGCACAGGCTCAGCTCAGCCTCACCACTACATCTACCTCCAGTAGTACGCCAGCTATCAATGACCAGCTCAGCATTTTGACTAAACTAAAAAATGTAAGCCTGACGGATACTTTCACCGGCCCAGTAGATTTCCTCCTGGCCAATCAGGATAGCATTATCTATGATGTCAATATAGTCGGCAAGCCTGCCTTTGCCGGCACTACCATCACACTGGCCCCCCAGGAGGAGCGTTCGGCACTTTTCACAGTTGAGCTCTTCCCCAGTCATTTCAAGGCGGGACCAGATATCATCATAGTGTGGCCTGTAGCCGCAGTACACATCACAGATAGTGCCAAGGCGCCAATAGTGATACAGCCTATGCTGGGCATCGACCCTATAGCTGAGAGCGGCGTATCAGCCTATTTCTCTGCTGATCTGCTCCATATTAAGACCATCGCAGTGGCACCAGCAGGCCGTGTAGAGATATATGATATGCTGGGACAGTCCGTAGGCTCCTACCCTCTGACCGGCACGTCTACTATTATACCTCTGCATCACCTGCCCCAGGGCAGCTACATAGCAGATATCCAGACCGGCATCACATCAGCCAGGAGGATTCGGTTCATACGCTAGAGAGCATATCTGATCCACAAAAACATACATAAAAGGCAAGCGGCCCTGCATTACCTGCAGGGCCGCTTGCCTTTTTACTTCAGGCTATTGATTATTTAGTCGTAGTGATATTCAGGCGCTCATTGATCGCATCTACCTGCGCTTTGATCTGCTTGTAGTTTTCGTCCTGACGTGCAGACTGAGCCTTGAGCTTTTCATTCTCTGCTTTCAGCTCCTGTATGGTCTCGCGGTCCGTACGTTGCTGCTTGTTCAGCTCCTGTATAGCACCGATAGCCAGCGCCGTGATCTGGTCAAAGTCTACAGTATGAAAGTCATTGACACGCTTGCCATAGACAAATACATTGCCCTCCTGGCCGCTCCAGCTGTCTGTGAGGATCGTGTGGTCATTATTTACACTGAGCACTTTGAGCTGGTGAGGAGTATTGTGACTATCATATACCAGTATCTCATCTCCCGCATCAAAGCCATGTGCACCGGTAGTAGTAATGATAAGCATGCCATTAGCAGAGATGGTAGACACAGCCATAGCAAAAACATTTGGCAGCACGTCAGTACCCTTATTGATAGCCGTAGGAAATACTTCAGCCACCTGCTGCGCTACAAATCCAGTCTTGGAGCGGGAGCCTTTTTGCAGGGTGTCTATGTATCGGTACTTTGTCACTTCCAGCCGGTCTGCTATATCCAGCAGGCTCTCAGTAGCTGGGTGTGTGAAGTCTCTTTTGATACGGCGGTCTGATACGGCATCAAACTCCGAGGCCACCATGCGCCCTGCGGCCTTGATAGATGTAGATGCGCCGGTATTGGAGGAGGCACCTGTAAGCGTCCCACTGCCACTGTAGGCATAATACGCAAAACCGCCTCCATAGGTGCCGCTGCTGGATGCCACCTCCAGCGGATACGATGGAGTGGAGGTGCCAATACCAATATTACCGTTTTTCAACACCACCATAGCATCAGAGCGAGACGAGGTGGAGGTACCATTGCCGATGACAAATAGTCGATCTCCAGCTGACCATCCAAAAACCGAAGTCGGTGTATAAGAGGTGTTGTTCACTCCTACAGCTATTTCTGCAAATGACGGAGCTAATGTGGCATAGCCCATAGCACTGCTTGCTAAGCCTGAAGCGATTGTATATTCTCCGGTCGCAAGGCTACCGCCGTTCGTCGCCTGTGTGAAAATTCCCAGAGCCGTACTAGCCTGTTGGGTTGATTGGGTTTGATAGCCTAAGGCGACACTCCATGAATTGTTTGCCAAGCACCCTTGACCCATAGCCAAACTATAGCTGCCACTGGCGGTATTATTACCACCTATAGCGGCTGCACCAAACCCTCCTGCAGTGTTGGTAGTACCCAAAGCCATAGCCGCACCATTTGACGCAGTATTTGCATACCCTATAGCAGCTGAAGCGATGCCAGTAGCATTATTGTTTTGGCCGAAGGCCATGCTAAAGTTGTTTGTAGATGTATTGCCAGATCCCAAAGCGGCAGCAGTATTGCCACTCACATAATTAGAGGCTCCTGCGGCTATACTATACTGAGAGAAAACGCGGTTATTTGTACCAAAGGCGGCAGAGGCTGTGCCGTTAGCATTGTTATATTGACCGGCAGCAAAGGCATTGACACCGCTGGCAGTATCTATACCGCCAAAGGCAGCACTGGATCCGCCACTGGCTACAGTTTGATAGTTGGCCGCAAAGGCTTGATTGGCGGTAGCCTTGGACTGGTACCCGAGTGCATCGCTGAAAGAAGCACTGGCGGTGACCGAATAGCCGATAGCTGCACTCTGATGGCCAGAGGCAGTATTAAACAGACCCACCGCGAGGCTTTGATTGCCGGTAGATGAGCTATTGGCCCCCATAGCTATACTGCAGCCGCCGGTAGAGGTTAGATTGGCACCCATCGCAATGTTTCCCTGGTTGAGGCCATTAGATGTCGGGGCAAAGTAGAAATTGCCACTGGAAGCCGCAAAGCTAATGTTATTGGCACCCATGGTCACAGTTCTATTGCCGGTGAGCGTACCATCTGAGTTATAAATGTTTTTAGCAGAGATAGTGGTGGGATCTACCCAGCTACCCGCACCAGCAGCGTTGCCTTGCAGAATGTAGCCGTTAGTAGCGCCATTGGTCATCTGAAAGTTAGTGGTCTTTGTATTGCCTGCTACCTCCAGGGCATTGGTAGGTACATTGGTACCTATACCTACCCCTGTAGCAGTGATGCTCATGCCCAGTACATTGCCTGTGCCAGGCGCAGAGGAGCCTGCGGCAGTAGTAGTATTATTGAGGTAAAAATCTATCGCATTCAGATTGCTGCTCACAGCACTATTATGCCTGGTAGAGATGAAGTGCCTATATCCACCGCCGCCATACTGGATAGCGATATCAGCGTTGCTCTGTCCACCTACCAGAGCGGCACCGCTGCCCCTACCGGATAGAAGCTCCAAAGCGCTTACCTGTGCTAATGGTGTGTTTGTATTATTGCCACGGATCAATGCATTGGCTCGCAGATCCATCAGAGAAGCTATACCGGAGAGAGTCATTACATAGGTGCTCGTGGCTGTATTGTAAAAGTCGAATTGAGCATTCCACTCGCCAAAGTAAGTGTGGTCACCACCGCTTCCCAGCGAATAGATGTAATGATTAAGGTCTGTACCACTCAGATAAAGTTTGTTTGTAGATGTGCCATTATTATTGATCAGGTAGAGGCTGCCATTGACATTGGCATTACCGTTTACATCCAGTTTATATCCGGGAGCGGAGGTGCCGACTCCTACATTGGTACCGTCATCATAGATGATACTACATATTGCACTGGTACCATCCGACTTCAGCACCCTGTTTGGCGTAGAGCAGCCTACAGGACCCGTAGCACCAGTGGGACCCTGGGCGCCCGTAGCTCCGTCAACCCCATTAGTACCATTTGCACCAGTTGGTCCAGCTACACCTGCAGGACCTTGAGGACCGGTCGCGCCATCTGCTCCATTCGTTCCATTGGCACCGGTAGGGCCAGCAGCACCTGTAGCACCTTGTGATCCCGTAGGACCCTGGGCGCCAGCAGCTCCCGCAGGACCAGCCACACCAGTTGGACCTTGCGCACCAGCAGGACCCTGAGCACCTGCGACACCTGCGACACCTGCAGGACCCGTCGCGCCATCTACACCATTCGTTCCATTCGCACCGGTAGGGCCAGCAGCACCTGTAGCACCTTGTGATCCCGTAGGACCCTGGGCACCAGCAGCACCCGCAGGACCAGCCACACCAGTTGGGCCTTGTGCACCAGCAGCGCCAGTTGGACCAGCTACGCCAGCCGGACCCTGAGGACCGGTCGCGCCATCTGCTCCATTAGTTCCATTGGCACCGGTAGGGCCAGCAGCACCAGCAGGACCTTGAGCGCCTGTAGCACCGGCCGCACCTGTTGGACCAGCCACACCAGTTGGGCCTTGCGCACCAGTTGGGCCAGCTACGCCTGCCGGACCTTGAGGACCGGTAGCACCATCTGCTCCATTAGTTCCATTGGCACCTGTAGCACCTTGTGATCCCGTAGGGCCCTGGGTACCAGCAGCTCCCGTAGGACCAGCTACTCCAGCAGGACCCTGAGCGCCTGTAGCACCTGCGATACCTGCCGGGCCTTGAGCACCGGTGGCGCCATCTGCTCCAGTGGTTCCGTTTGCACCGGTAGGACCAGTGGCGCCTGTCGCACCATTTGTTCCATTGACGCCATCAGTGCCTGACGGACCGGTAGGGCCGGTAGCACCGCCACCTACACCGGTAGGTCCCGTAAGGCCAGCTATACCAGCAGGACCTTGAGGACCGGTCGCACCGTCCAAACCATTAGTTCCATTCGCACCAGCGACACCAGCAGGACCCTGAGGACCCGTCGCGCCATCTGCTCCATTTGTTCCGTTTGCACCGGTAGGGCCAGCAGCACCTGTAGGACCTTGTGACCCCGTTGGACCCTGCGCACCAGCGGCTCCAGTAGGACCTGCTATACCAGCAGGACCTTGAGCGCCTGTAGCACCCGCGACACCTGCCGGACCCTGAGGACCGGTCGCACCGTCCAAACCATTGGTTCCATTCGCACCAGCTACACCAGTAGGACCTGCAACACCAGCAGGACCTTGAGGACCGGTAGCACCGTCCAGGCCATTGGTTCCGTTTGCACCGGTAGGACCAGTAGCGCCTGTCGCACCATTTGCTCCATTAATGCCATCAGCACCTGACGGACCGGTAGGGCCAGTAGCACCACCACCTACACCAGTAGGACCAGTTGGGCCAGCTACACCTTGAGGACCGGTAGCGCCATCTATACCATTAGTTCCGTTTGCACCAGCAGGACCTGTAGCACCATCCACGCCATATGGTCCATTATCGCCGGCAGGACCAGTTGCGCCTGTCGCACCATTTGTTCCATTCATGCCATCAGCACCTGACGGACCTGTAGGACCAGTAGCACCACCGCCTGCACCTGTAGGGCCGGTAGGACCAGCGACACCTTGAGCACCGGTAGCCCCATCTGCACCAGCGACGCCTGTAGGACCAGTTATACCAGCTGCACCCGCAGCTCCTGTAGGTCCAGCCAATCCGGCAGGGCCTTGCGGACCTGTAGCACCATCCAAGCCATTTGTTCCATTTGTACCGGCTGCACCTGCCGGGCCTTGAGGACCGGTAGCGCCATTTGCACCAGAAGTTCCATTTGCACCAGCGGGACCTGTTGCGCCAGTCGCGCCATTGATACCGTCTGCTCCCGATGGACCTGTAGCACCCGTAGCACCACCACCTACTCCTGTCGGACCAGTAGGGCCTGTTATACCCTGAGGACCTGTAGCACCATCCAGGCCATTCGTTCCATTTGTACCGGCTGCACCTGCCG
>CAZNDJ010000034.1:0-30345 GCA_964571705.1 uncultured Chitinophagaceae bacterium | reverse complement strand
GGCCATGCCGGCATTCGGCCAAACCGCTCCGGATCCCCCCTGTTCCGGGTTCGGCCGGATGCCGGCACCTTTGAGGTGGGCGATACGGTGAAGATCTCATACGTAGATCAGGCACACGAAAACATAGATCCGGAGAAGACCGTATTTGAAGCGATCACCAACGGTGATGAGTGGATAGAGACGGGCAAGCTGAAGCTAAATAGCCGCGGCTATGTATCGCGATTCAATTTCCAGGGAGCGGACCAGCAGAAGAAGGTGAAAGCCCTCTCCGGTGGTGAGCGCAACCGTCTGCACCTGGCACTCACGCTGCGCCGCGAGGCCAATGTACTGCTGCTCGATGAGCCTACGAATGACCTCGACATCAATACTATCCGCGCACTGGAGGAGGCTCTGGAGAACTTTGCAGGCTGTGCGGTGATCATCTCTCACGACAGGTGGTTCCTCGATCGTGTGTGTACGCACATCCTGGCCTTTGAGGGTGAGGGTACGGCGTACTACTTTGAGGGTGGCTTCTCTGAGTATGAGGAGAACCGCAAGCAGCGTCAGGGTGAGCAGGTGAAGAAGTTTAAGTACAAGAAGCTGGTGAAATAAATAGACCTTAGACGCTAGACAATAGACGTTAGACAAATACAATCCGCAAACGGATTGAAATAATGATCAGTGGAATGCCTCATTAAGCTTCCACTGATCTTTTTTAGTGAAGTACACAGATAAATAATATCTCTTGGAATTTATACCTGGACAAGCCGATACCCATGCGCCACGTGTTTACCCAAAGCGTAGCGCAGGTCAGGAGTTTTTCCTGATCCTGATGATCGGCGCGCTCAATACGATCACGCCCTTCTCGATAGATATGTACCTGCCGGCATTCAAAACGATAGCCGCAGACCTGCATACAGATATGGCGCAGGTGATGCTAACCGTCAGTATCTATTTCCTTGGCTTTGGAATAGGGCAAATCCTCTATGGGCCGCTGCTGGACCGCTATGGCCGGAAGCGGCCGCTATACATCGGTATGGCGCTGTATATACTCGCCTCTATCGGATGTGCCGCAGCGCCTACTATAGAGATGCTGCTCGCCATGCGCTTTGTGCAGGCGCTGAGCGGGTGCGTGGCATCTGTAGCAGCGATGGCTATGGTATTGGATTTCTTCCCACCGGAGCGTAGCAGCCGCATTTTTTCCTCGCTGATCCTGATACTCGGTGCATCTCCTATGCTGGCACCATCTGTAGGCGGTGTGATAGTAGATGTAGCAGGATGGCGGTATGTTTTTTACGTCCTATCTGCCATCACTACAGTGATACTGCTGGTAGTCTTTTTCTTTCTGCCTGAGGGTCATGAGCCCGACAAAGGCGTGTCACTTTTGCCACGGCATATACTTTCTGGCTTTCGCGATATACTGTCAGAGCCTCGCTTTAGTATCTATGCTATAGCGGGGACCTTTTCTTTCTCGGGACTGTTTGTGTATGTGGCGGGATCGCCGGGGATCTTTCTCGGAGAGTATCATGTGAGTCCTCATCAGTATAGCCTCATCTTTGCCGGACTGTCGGTAGGTTTCATCAGTAGCAGCCAGGCCAATCACCTGCTGGCAAAACGCTTCAGCACTGAAACTATCTTCCGCACCACACTGATGGTACAGGTAGTAGCAAGCATCCTCTTCTTCATCGCAGTAGTGAGTGGTATGGCAGGTATGTACACTGTGCTGGGCTTTCTCTTTGTGGTACTATCCTGTGCCGGCCTGACCTCGCCCAACGCTTCTGCTACGGCATTGTCCCCTTTCAGCAGAAATGCAGGTAGCGCATCTGCACTACTCGGATTTATCCAGATAGGACTAGGGGGGCTGATATCTGCTGGTGTGGGGGCGGTACAGATGCAGCCTACGCTGCTGGTATCCATGATCATGGCTGCCAGCTCCGGGCTTGCTTTGCTGCTTTTGACAATCAGTCGCACTCGTATGGCTGGCAAGTGATCCTGATCGAGGCATTTCTTTTATCTTTATTGGGATGAAAATTTTGATGCTCGTACTTTTTACCAGCGTTATTTTTAGTGTATCTGGACAGGGATTCAGCTATCCCGTACTAAAGCGGACCGCGCCCTATCCAGATGAACTCACCCCCAAGGGCTGGACGGTACTGGCATCTGCCAAAGGTGACCTGAATGCTGATAGGACCCAGGATCTGGTGCTCGTACTACAGCATAGTGATAGTATCCTCTCTGTAGATGATAATGGTGATAGCACCATATACCAGCCCCGCATGCTGGCTATTTATTTTTATGACAAAAAACGTAATCAGTACAGCTTTGTACAGCAGAGTGTGTCCTTTATCCTCGTGCATGATGATCCCTATATGGATGAACCCTTTCAAGGTATCTCTATAGATAATCAGGTGCTGCAGATGGATTTTTACTCCTGGTACAGTATGGGTAGCTGGGAGATGAGTACCACCAGCTATAAGTTTCGCTATCAGGGTGGAGGGTTTCAGCTGATAGGAGCGGAGGATAAGCAGGTCAACAGGGCTTCAGGAGAGATCACCGCACGGAGTTTTAATTTTCTGACCAGAAAACTAAAGACTTCTACCGGTGTCATATCCAGCGATGTCATGAAAAGTACATGGAGCAATTTTACATTGAAGGAGTTTAAAACGCTCGAAACATTTCAAAAGCCTCACACGTGGGACGAGTTTGATCTGTAAAATGCAGGTCAGAACATCCGGAAGTAAGGCCTGCTGACCAGTGGCGAGAAAGGCCATGGGATATTCAATAAAATGACCCCAAGTGCGATACCGTACCACAAGGCCATGGTCTTAAACTTAGCCCGGTCTTCAGTTTTTCGTTTAGCCTGCATAGAGCCGATGGTGACCAGTATCACTGAGACAAGCATCATCAGGCTGTGCTCCATGCCAAAGAACCTGATCTCACGCTCGTGGACAGCCTCGTGGAAGTTTGACCAGAAATAACGGATCAGGGGACTGATGCCATAAAGCCATACTGCCAGTATCAGCTGGATGTGCACTACCGTAGCCGTGATATGGCGCAGCGTATCATCTGCCCGGGTAAAGGCCTCGCCCCGCCGCCAGCCCTGTATGCCGCGATATACGGCATAGATGAGACTGACCAAAACAAACCAGCGCCAGATAGAGTGAAAGAACAAGACGTATGGGTACATGCTATTTATGATTTCGGGTTTATGATTTTTGATTGAGGAAAGTGAAAATGAACGTACTCAGACTTCCTTTACACGGCGGAAAGTAGTAAAGAATCCCGGTGCACCGTAGAAGAAATAGATAGCCAGTATCGTATCGCAGACTGCGCAGCCGGCAGAGGATGCCGGGTCAAAGGGGACGATGGGATTGCCATAAAGGTGGTGCATGATATCCCAGCAGGTATGCAGCAGCCAGCCTATACCCACAAAAGTGTAGCTATCTAATGCCCGGAAAGCGACTGCGCTCATAAGAATGCAAAAAGCAAACTCCCATCCGCCAAGGCCCCCACTCAGGTAGGCGGCACCTGCGCCTGCTATAGTGAGTGCACTGATGCGGAGGCGGTGCGGCTCGGGTACCAGAGATGTAGCGAGTATCCATACCAGAGCGATGACTACTGCGCCTATTTTTTCAGCAAGGGGAAAGTCGGGGACGATGTGTGGTGCCATGTGTAGCTATTGTGATGCAAAGGTGGAAGCATCACGCTGCCGGCACTAGGATATTACCAGCAGCTTTCAGGACTTTTCAATCATTTGCCTGTAGGCACCCGGTGTCATGCCTTCGTATTTTTTGAAAAGGCGACTGAAGTAGGCTGCATCAGCTACACCGACCGCTGCAGCTATCTCTCCTATGGTTTGGTCACTCTGGTAGAGCAATACTTTAGCCTCTGCTACTATCGCCTCGTCTATCCACCTCGTGGGAGATTTGCCTGTGGCTGCCTTTACTATTTTATTGAGGTGATTGGGCGTGATGTGCAGGCGGGTAGCATAGTCTGTGACCCGCTGCTCTGACGTGATATGGACCGTGAGCAGCTCACGAAATTTATTGGCAATGCCGGTGCCGGCTGTGGTACTCACAGCCTCCGCTACGGGATATGCGGTATCTGCCTCTCCCAGCAGCGCCATGAGGTACGGCTGCAAGATAGCTGGCCGTGTCTGTGCATAGGCCCGGTACTCTGATAGCAGACGCTTGCAGAGGTGCAGTATGTGCTGAGAGGTCTGAGATGGTGGTTGTATCTTTGGATAGCCCCAGACTTTCAAAAAGTGAAATCTCTGTAGCGCCACTTTCTTATCTGCTGATCTGGTGAGCATATCAGAATGGAAGCCTAGCAGGTAGCCCTTGTTGACATCTCCCGGGCCGAAAGAGAACACCTGACCGGCTGGTACAAAGAGCAACTCTCCCTTTGAAATTGTGTACTGGTCACTCCCTACCTTCATCGTAGCAGTGCCGCTGGTGAGATAGATGCAGGTGTGATGTATAGAGCGGGATGCGGGTACTTGCCTTTTGACCAACTTATACATCTCCTCTACGCGGACGATGAAAAACCAATCAGCATCCGGCTTGATCATCCGCGTGGCGGTGATACCCGGCATGAACTTTTGCGTAAATACATCCGAGCTATCATAAGTATATATTTTCTGCGCGGCCATCCTGTGGCTTATCTCCTTTCAATATTGAAGTATCCAAGGTTCTGGTCCACTTCAAAGTCGTTCTCCGAATCCAATGAAACGACCTTAGTGCCGATAAGGTTTGTAACGGGCAACCATTCCTTTTTGCCCCCACGTGTGCTAATGCTGACCCTGAGCGAAAAGTCCTTGACATCAGTAAGCCAGAAGTAAATCAATTCGTATTTCTTTCCTTTTAGTTTGCGCAGTGTATAGACAAACTTGGGAATACCCGGATACTTCAGGTACTGATCAAACAGAGGAGTAAGGTTCTTGCCGCTTTTCTTATTAAAGTACGTAATGATCTCCGCTGCATCTGTAGTCTTGTACTGGAAGGCTGTGTCACTGATCCCTTTTATGATCTGCCACCAGAGTTTGTCATTATTGACAGCAGTACGGAGGGTATTGAGCATCAGGGATCCTTTATTGTACATATCACCGCTGCCCTCTTCATTCACACCGAGGTACTGGCCTTGTATCGGCGTAGCATTCTCCACGTGTGTCCTCTTTGCATTGATATATAATACGGCAGTATCCAGTCCATGTTTATCCTCTATGAACATGGACTCCGTATAGGTGCAGAACCCCTCATGTATCCACATATCAGCGATGTCCTTGGCACTCACACTATTCCCCCACCACTCGTGGCCGGACTCATGCACGATGATGTAGTCAAACCAAAGTCCCATGCGCGAGAAATCAGTACCATCATAGCCCATCTTGTAGTGATTGCCATAGGCTATGCAGCTCTGATGCTCCATACCCAGGTAGTGCGTCTCTACCAGCCTGTATCCATCTCTCCAGAAGGGATACTTGCCTATATATTTCTCATATGTTTTGAGCATTGGTTTTACCACTTCAAACTGCTTTTTTGACTTGTCAAAGTTGTATGACATTACATCATAGTTCAGTTTTAGTTTTTGGCCGTCAGCTGCTACATACTCATCTTCCCAATGGACGTAATCTCCGATATTGAGCGTCACATTGTAGGTATTGATCGGATAGGTGACCAATGAGGTGTGTGTAGTCCACTCTCCATCATCCGTATCGCCCAGATCCTGGCCGTTGGTCACGCACTTCAGTCCTTTAGGGAATGTGGTGATGATACGGATACCTTTATCAGGCTCATCGCTCAGGTGATCCTTGCAAGGCCACCAGCTGGAGGCACCCAGCCCCTCGCAGGCCACTCCGAGCCAGAATTTACCCTTCTGATCGTGGCGCCATACGAAACCTCCATCCCACGGCGCTCGCTTAGCTTTGATCGGTGTACCATGATACTTGATCACGATGCTGGTCTCTGTGCCTGCAGCTATGGGTTTGGGAAATGCGAGGAAAACTGCGTTGTACTCACGGCTATAGTAGATCCTTTTACCCTTGCAGGTGATATCATCTATCTCCATGCTATCGCGCAGGTCTACCTGCATGGCGCTGATATCATTCTGCGCCCGGAAAAAGATCTCACTCGATCCGCTGATAGACTGGTGTATGGTGTCTACCTTGATGCGAAGCTCATAGAACTGCACATCATAGCAAGTGCGCTCAGGACGCAGGCTGCCGCGTAGCGTATCGGCACGGGTGAAAGCTTTTTTCTGATCGAGCAGCTGGCCAAAGCTATGTGTAGCAGCAAATGCCAGCAGACATGCGGCAATCGCGATACGCGAAAAGGAAAGGCATGAGAATTTTATAAATGCTGTCAATATGCCGGTGAAACGGTCGTATTTATTCAGGGACATCCGGTAATTTTGTGGCTAAAATAAATATATTGCCTATACAAACGTCTAATAACTATTCCCGCTATTTAACAGGTACATATAAATGAAAAGTCTGCTCCCTATATTCTTTATCGCACTGCTGGCTGCAGGTGAGTATTATATGTTTCAATGCGTCAAGCTGCTCTTCCCGGCTCGCGAAAGTGAGCGGCTGCATCCGTTTGTGATCGGCTATATCATATTTGATGTACTGCTGTATGTGATCTTCTTCTCCTACCGGGCATTTGGTATGAAGGGAGACCACAAGATCATCTTCACTACAGTCACGTCTCTGATGGCGCTGCTGCTCATAGCCAAACTCGTAGTGCTCCTCTTCATGCTGATAGGTGACCTGGCCAGGCTGGTGGGGTACTTGTATTATACTTTATTTGACTCTCCAAAAATAGCATCTGAAGATCCGGGCATACCCCGCTCCAAGTTTCTGGCGCGGGTGGCACTCGCTACCGCTGCAGTTCCTGTCTTTAGCCTGATCTATGGCGTGGTGGTCAATGCCTATAACTATCAATATCACAGACTCACCTTAAAGTTCCCAAATCTGCCAGAAGCTTTTGACGGCTTCAGATTCATACAGATATCTGATATACACACAGGTAGTTTCAATCGTACAGAGCCGCTGGTGCGTGCGGTAGAGCATATCAATAGCATGAATGCTGATATCATTCTATTCACTGGTGACCTGGTGAATAACATAGCTGAAGAAGCCGCACCATACAAGGAGATATTCTCAAAGCTCCGTGCTAAAGAAGGTGTACTCTCTACCACAGGAAATCACGACTATGGCGACTATGTAGGCTGGGACTCTGCGGAGGAGAAAAAAGCTAACTTCAATAGGTTTATGCAGACGCATGCTGACATGGGTTGGAAACTGCTGATGAACGAAAACCATCTACTAGAGCGCAATGGACAGAAGATAGCCATCATCGGCATTGAAAACTGGGGTAATGCACTCCACTTTCCCAAGTATGGTAAACTGAATGAAGCGCATAAAGGCACAGAAGATGTTCCTTTTAAAATACTCATGAGCCATGATCCTTCGCATTGGGATGCACAGGTGCGGCCAGACTATCCGGATATAGACCTCACACTGAGTGGCCATACGCACGGATTTCAGTTTGGTATAGAGACCCGCTACATCAAGTGGTCTCCATCGCAATTTGTATATAAGCAATGGGCGGGCCTCTATCAGGAAGGAAAGCAGTATATCTACGTGAACCGTGGATTCGGATTTCTCGGATATCCTGGCCGCGTAGGTATACTGCCTGAGATCACTGAGATCACTCTCCGCAAGGGATAGTGACCTTTTCAATTACTCTATAGAGCAATTTGTATAGATACTGCTACTGACATGTGATTCATATCCGTTGCAGGTATTTTTCGCATCGCTGATACTGGCATTAGGAATAGTGTGGTAGGTATTATTGCCAGACTGATCTGTGCATGAGCACGTCCAGTCCTTCTTACATGAGCCCAGAGATACTGTGGCTATGAGACCGAGGATGATTGCTATCTTTTTCATTGCAGTTAGTTTTAACCCTACAGGTCCAAAGTCTATGCCACCGGATTTTGTAGCCTTCCTGCGTGTGATTTTGCAGAAAGCGAGTGATACTTTGCTGTATTTGAGGAAAAATGGCCGCGCGGGATGCGTGGCTTGCTAGTGTGAGGCCTATTGTATTTCATCTTATCTCATATCTTTAGAAGATGGAATCAAAAAAGAAGCTAACCCTGGCTGATGCCATCCTGATCGTGTCAGGCTCCATGATCGGCTCAGGTATTTTTATCGTGAGTGCCGATATGACCCGTACCATATCAGGGCCCGGCTGGCTACTGCTGCTATGGGTTATTTCCGGCGTGATCACTGTTTTTGCAGCGCTGAGCTATGGAGAACTGGCGGGTATGTTTCCTCATGCAGGCGGGCAATATGTATATCTCAAGGAGGCTTTCAATCCTCTTGTAGGTTTTGTGTATGGCTGGACGCTCTTTCTGATAGTACAGTCCGGGACTATAGCCGCGGTGGCGGTGGCCTTTGCAAAATTTTCAGGCGTCATCTACGCTCCTTTTAGTGAGAAGAATATTCTGATAGATCTCGGATGGTACCAGCTATCAGCAGCGCAGGTAGTCGGAGTCATTTCTATATTTATCCTGACACTGATCAATATCCGGGGTATCCACTATGGCAAGGTGATCGCCCGGATCTTTTCTTCTACCAAGCTCATAGCGCTATTCGGACTGATCATACTGGGTCTGCTATTCTTTCGTGATCCTGAGGTGTGGCACAAAAACTTTATGGACACCTGGAGCACTATAGCCTGGACCAAAGACGGTGGCCAGTGGAGCTGGCATGAGCTGACCTCTATGGGTGTGGCCACGGCCCTGGGGGCCGCACTGGTAGGTTCGCTTTTCTCGTCAGATGCATGGAATAATGTGACTTTCATCTCTGGTGATATAGAAAACCCCAAGCGCAATATCCCCCTCAGTCTGCTCTTTGGTACGCTGATTGTGACTGTGCTGTACCTGCTCACCAATATGGCCTACCTGAGCCTGCTGCCTGTGGCCGGAGATCCTGATGCGCTATCCCCGGTTTCACAAGGGATACAGTTTGCGGCTAATGACCGTGTGGGGACGGCTGCAGCGACCATGATCTTTGGTACCACAGCTACAGTGATCATGGCTATCCTCATAATGATCTCTACGTTCAGCTGCAACAATGGGATCATCCTATCCAGCGTACGTGTGTACCAGGCTATGGCGCTTGATGGATTATTTTTCAATAAAATGAAGGAGGATAATAAAAACGGAGTGCCCGGGTTTGCCTTGTGGATACAGTTTATCTGGGCCTCCCTGCTCACGCTATCCGGCAAATACGGCCCACTGCTGGATTACGTCATGTTTGGCGTGATGTTGTTTTATATCCTCACCATTGCAGGGATATTCGTATTGCGGCGTTCACGGCCCGATGCAGAACGGCCATATAGAGCATTTGGATACCCTGTCATACCTATAGTGTACATTATTTTTGCTGCATTGTTTTGTATCAATCTGCTTTATGCTAAACCAGAAAATTCCATACCCGGCCTGATCATCATACTGACAGGAATCCCGGTGTACTTTATCTGGAGAAGTATAAATCGTGGACAAGCGCAAAATATCAAGTAATAAAACAATAGTAGCCTTCGTTCGTTTCCATATAGGAACTACTATATACCTATATAAACACCGCATATGAGCTACAAGGATAAACTCGACAAATGCCTCATCTCCCTTGATATAGCTGACCGCAATGCTTTATTTATAGTAATGGCCAAGGATGGTACTATCTGCCGCGGGGGCAATGGTAATCCCGATGCTCATCTGGAGCTACTGAAAGGCAATAGTGACCTGGAGCATTTTCAGGCCTTTATGATGACTGTAGATGAAAACTGGTTTATGTTTTCGGGTGCCTTTGAGCAAGCGCCGTATGAAGGCCGGCTCTGCAAGCTATTGGTAGTATTCAGCGGCGAAGGCGGGGAGGAAGCAGGCTTTAAAGTGACCTATGGAGAAGATTCTGTAGGTCCTCCAAAGGAAATAGCGGAGATGCTGATCAATGCGGTCAAGCTGACCGAAGGCTGGTATGATGAAGAGCGCACCAAGCTGAAAGAGCAGCCCATGGTTCACGCCAATGGAAAGGCTCTGGTGCCGGGTGAAGATGCCAGGTGGTGGCAATTCTGGAAATGAACTAATCCCGGTGAAGTACTACACCAAACGCTGCGATATCCAGCAGGATCATGGTCAGGGCAAATAGCCACAATCCCATGACCATAGCGATGATCAAGTGAAGAGCTATGATCAGCAGCAATGCAATGCGCTGCAGTGGGCGTACCCATATCAAAAAGGGAAATAGCAGCTCAAGGATAATGACTGCCATACCCGATACTGAAGCTATATGCGGTAAACTGAGCACCCTGATGAGCAGTGGTGTGAGCAGTGAGGCAAACTGGGGCTGGTGCACCATGTCCCACAGACCAGAGCCATCATGCCAGGCAGGACCGTTGATCTTGCACACGGCATTGACGAAGTATATCAGGCAAACGTGAACCTGGAGCATTTTGAGGTATATGGGACTCAGGTCCTGCTGCTCTGACCTGACATAAACCGTCCCTACAGGAAAAATGGCACAATAGAATAACATCATAGTCAGTACCGCATCAAAGCCGTAGGAGGTCAGGTGACTGCTATTGCATGTGATCACGGTCAGTATCCAACATGCAATGGCAGCGGCCCGGCTGCAGTAGCCGATGGCCAGCATAGCAGCACCGATCATTACTATGCCGAAGTACAGCTGCAGATATGCAGATTCAGACAAACAGGGCTGCAAATGACTGTACAGGCCCAGTACTGATGGCAGGAGTGGATGCTGTGAGAAAGCTGCTATATCTGAAGGAATAAACCCTTGACTGCCATAGAGCAGCTCCAGACTGCTCCATTCACTGAGCGTTTTGGCTATGAGCATGAGTGCAGCGCTGAGACGCAGTATCTTTAGCCACTGTCTGTTGCCGTTATTGGCAGCGAATATGGACTTTGATATGTGTCTTAGATTAATCATAGCGATACTCACTTTTGTATAGCTCCTGATCACTACTGGAACCATATGTACCTGGCGGTGGTGCGAGACATTTGCTGATAGTGACTACGATCTTCTTTGTGTCAGGATTTTGGGCCCTTTGGTACTTTGCTACGATAGCAGCAAGGGTTTCATAGTCTTCATTATCACACATCAGCTGTATAGATGCCATGATCCGAAGCCCGGCAGTACTGGTAGACCTATCCATAATACGATAGTAGGCGTGGCCGCTACTATCCGTCAGGGTAGTGGTGACGATATACTGCGCAGGAATATCTGGCGAGAAAAAGGAGTAAGGATGCCCACCGGTCAGCGATAGGTAGAATATAGTAGGATGCTGCAACCACTCGGGCAGTCGGCCAAAGTCGAAGATCCGTGTACCCGTGAAGACGAGTAGTAAATGAAAGGACAGCAGGATGGAGACAATACCTTTTTTCAAACAAATGAGATTGAGGCGTGTTTTGCAAGATATAAATAGGAATAATGGCTTTAGCAACGGTTTCGGATGCTTGTATTGAGTTAAATCATTTTTAATCCTCAATGAAGCCATTATATTTGCCTTGTTTATACTCAGTCTAAATAAGCTAAATGAGATCCATCACTCCGACTTCCCGATTCTGGTTGCTGTGTGGATTTTTATTTTTATGCGTAAATGCCTCATTAGCAAATGAAAATAGCGAGGCGTCTCGTATCCTCGTACACACCTTAAACTATATGAGCCGTGACTATCCTAATGGAGTAGCCAACGGAAAGGTGATCAATGATGAGGAATATGAGGAAATGCTGGGCTTTTGTGCTTCGGCGGAGAAATATTACAAGCAATTTGCTCCGGATTGGCCGGCTGACTCGGCAAAAATAGGAGTGCTGGTCCGCCAGACAGACAGTCTGATACGTGCTAAGGCATCCTTTGCTGATGTAGCGAAGACGGCTAATATGGCCAAGGCAGAAGTGATCAAAGCCAGCGGGCTGACCATAGCGCCTACTACCTATCCCTGTATACTGAATGGCAAGGCTGTATTCATGGCAAACTGTGCAAAGTGCCATGGTGTTGGCGGTTTTGGTGATGGCAAGGACGGGGAGAAGCTGGACCCTAGACCGAGGAACTTTCATGATGAAGGTAAGATGGCGCTGATGTCACCGTTTTCTGTTTATAATACGGTGCGCTGTGGTGTGCAGGGTACAGGTATGAAGGCCCATCCACAGCTATCAGACGAGGAGGTATGGGACGCCGCCTTTTATGTGATGAGTCTGCGCTACGATGCCAGAGAGTGTGACAAGAAGCACGGCGAGGCTTTTATCAAAGAACGGTTTGGATCTATCGGTCTGGCACAGATAGCTACACTGAGCGATCACGAGCTGCAGCAGACATTCCGGGCTGGTCGCAAAGACCTGACATGCCTGCGTTTTTATCAGCCCAATGAATCAAAAGACCGCTTCATAGATGCAGCCATCAAGTACATAGATGAATCTCTGGAAGCATCGCGGGACGGCAACTATGAGGAGGCTGAAAAACTGGCGAGCATGGCCTATATGGAAGGTATAGAGCCTATAGAGAAGCAGCTCCGTGCTACGGATCCCGGCCTCATGGAGCGGCTGGAAGACCAGATGAATAACACGCACAAGATCATCAATGAGCACCGCAGCCTCATAGAGATCAGTGACTCCCTGAAGGCCTCACGGGCACTGATCGCACAGGCGGGACAGGCTATCAGCAAGAGTGAGATGTCATTCTGGATGGCTATCATGATGGCTATCTCTATACTGCTTAGAGAGGGTCTTGAGGCGTTTCTGGTGATCATGGTCATACTAGGTATCATCAATGCATCAGGAATACGGGCATCAAAGATGTATGTGCATGCAGGATGGATAGTAGCTGCCATTTGTGGTGTGATACTCTGGCTGATAGGCGGCCAACTGATCCAATCTCATATGGAGCAGGTAGAGCTGATGGAGGGTGCCATAGCCTTGGTAGCGGTAGGTATGCTTCTTTATATAGGTTTCTGGCTGCATGGCAAATCAGAAGCAGCGAAATGGAAGGAATACGTGACCAGTCAGATCAAACGATTCACGAGCGGAGGCAGCCTGGCAGGTTTGTTTGCCTTTTCATTTATCGTGGTATTCCGGGAGGTATTTGAGTCTGTCCTCTTCCTGTCGGCTATCAATGTAGAATCTGCAGGCAAGCAGGAGAAGGCCATCCTGCTGGGAGTAGTGACAGCCTTCGTACTCGTTATTGTTATGGCCTATGTCGTATTAAAGTTCTCTGCACGCCTGCCTATACCTAAGCTTTTTAAAATATCTTCTATTGTAATGGGCATACTGGCTGTGATACTGATAGGCAAGGGTGTACACTCTCTGCAGGAGACGGGCATCATTCCTATACACGGTATAGCCTCACTGCCGCATGTGGAGCTGCTGGGATTATTCCCTACTGTGGAGACACTGGCATCTCAGCTGGTGGTACTGCTGATAGTACTCTATATGATGGGCTATAGGGTAGGCGCTCAGGCCAAGAAATAGAGCGCCATATAATGTCATGTAGTGAGCGGCAGCGAAAAGAAGAAAGTGGACCCTTTACCAATTTCAGAATCTGCCCATACCTCGCCACCGTGCCGTGAGATGATCTTGTGTACGATAGATAGCCCGATACCAGAGCCCTCAAAGTCCCTCCCGCTATGGAGTCGTTTGAATGCTTCAAAAAGCTGGTTGTAATAAGTCATGTCAAAGCCGGCACCATTATCAGTGACGTGATATATTATCTTATTGCCTTTCACTTCGGAGCCGATCTCTATTATTGCATCTGATTTCTGTCTTGAGTATTTTACTGCATTCTGTATCAGGTTTGTCCAGACATGCTGCATGGTCACACTATCGGCCTGTGCATCATGCAATGCACCCACTTTGAAATCAATATTGCGCAGGGGCTCTGCCTCCAGACAGTTTTCACAGATCTTTTGCACCATATCCATCATAGAGGTAGGCGTACGTATCAGATCCTTTTTGCCCATTGTAAAAAACGCCATCAGATCATCGATGGTCTGATACATATTCCTGGCATTTTTCATTACTTTATTCAGTAGCTCGCGGGAAGTGGCGTCGATGCCGGTGTCATTATCGGTGACCAGCATATCTATAAATCCTATCACAGATCTGAGCGGTGAGCGCAGATCATGAGATACAGAGTAGGAGAAAGACTCCAGGTTGGCATTGGCCGCCTCCAGCTCTGCGGTACGGTCCGCCACCCTGCGCTCGAGATCGTTGTACATTTCAATATTCTCTATCGTCACAGCTGTGATATCTGCCAGGGACTGTAGCAGGTGCACCTGCTCTGCGGTAGGGGTGTGGTGATAGGCCCAATAGTTTCCTATAGCCGCTATGGGATTCATCTGCCGCACGGGCACCATGACCATTGTTTTCACAAATGTAGGCCTGTAGGCTTCTACGGGAACACGCTCATCTGCATATATATCAGGTATGACCACCGCCTTTTTATTGCGCATGGCCCAGCCACTGACACAGGAGGTCATAGGAAACTTGTGGCCTTTCCACAGTGGCTCTATGGCGTCCTCGTCTACATAATAACAGAAGTCACCATCCTTGAGCACAAATGTAGCACCGTCGGCACCAGTCAGCCTGCGGGCTGCACTGCGTACTATCTCAGTGACTCTGTCCATAGTACGCGCCATAGAGAGCTCCTGTACAGTGAGCACCAGATGCTCCATCCCCGCAGTGTACGATATTGTATTCTGTCTGTCCGCTATCATTGCCAAAGGTTTTTGCCTTACTGCAAATTGTGTTTTACACTAAAGATAGGACGAAATCAGGAGACCAGCGAAGGGCTGTTACAGTATTTTTTTTGTACGAATAAGCTACTTTGATGAGTATCAAGGTTTAACCGCAAGCTTGCCCACGCCGAGTAATAGCCTTTTAAAGAGCGGGCCATGATACATTGGCTTTCCTACACGAAATCCGTCGAAAAACATCTTGGTGTAGATCACGGCAAAGAGCGCACAGTTGACATGGTGAAACTTCTTGCCCGCCTGCCATAGTTCTACATGCTGAGCACCATTCTTTTTCATGGTCTCGTAGGCTTTGATAGAATTTTTGTAAGTCACCTGCTCATCACCGCGGCAGTAGCAGAGTTGCACCGGAGCGTCCGGCTTCCAGTCATAGACATTGTTAGATGCCAGATACTGGCGAAATGGTGAACTCTGGTTTTGCTCAAAATCCAGGTAGAATTCATTCTTCACTGCTTTGAATGCTGTGTCGGGCATATTGGCATCTATCACCTCCATAGGCCAGGCGCCATCTACCAGCCGTGGCAAAATAGTATCATATGGAGCTACGAGTGCATTTTTCATCAGCTCCATGCCTCCTTGTGTCTCGTAAAAGGATGCCAGCATAAAGGCCAGGTAGCCTGGATAGTCATAGTGCTTCCTGCGTGTGGTATAGACGGTGTTCTCTACATCGTAGGGACCGCTCATAGGAGAGGAGGCGGTAACGGGAAAGCGGTCAGCATAGTTGGCCTGCAACAGTCTGTGCGTAGCCATGGCAGCATGGCCCCCCTGCGAGTAGCCGGTGACAAAAAGCTGATTGCCTTTCTTGACTTGCAGAGATGGCAGCAGTCCATCTACAGCTATGAGCATATCTACAGAGGCCCCGGCCTCAGTTTTGGCATCCAGGTAGAGCTGCGCGCGCTCACCGAGGCCCTTGCCTATATAGTCAGGACACAGTACTATATAGCCATCTGTGGCAAACGCCAGGCAAATGCTCTGCTCCCCTGTACCGTCAAAGGGAGTCTCACGGCAAATTTCCGTACCATGATTGTAGATCATAGTAGGGGCCGGGTCGGTATTGGCCTGCGGTACGAATAGCATACCGGATGCACGCACCAGCGATCCATCGGCGTAGGTGGTCAGGTAGATGATCTCATAGATATTGATACCCTGCTTCACTCCGAGCATGACACCCGGTATGTGCTGCTGCTTGAAAAAAGCTTTTAGCTCCTCCTGGGGATAGCTTTTGATCAGGCTGTAGCTGATTATATCGCCGGCTTTGGCAGCCGGAGCATCAGTGGAGCGGGCTGTAAAGCCGGTGCCAAGGAAGAGGATAGTAAAGGCTAGAAATGTCTTCAAAAAACCAGGTGACATATAGGTACGCATTGCTTCAGAAATTTCGATGCAAAGGTACGCAAAGCCTATCTGTGCGTGCCCGGCAGTGAGCCGGAAAAACTGGTAGTTGAATGAAAGGTCAAAAAGAGCTACTGCTCTTCAAAGCGTATCTCCTGGATCGCAAAAACGCCGTTGACCTGCTTGGCATATACATAGGTGCGGTAAGAACCAGCAGTGGTAGACAGGTTACCCATAAAGTACTTAGCCCCTCCGGGAGACTCACCCCTGTGCTGTACGGAGAACGAACGAGGAGAGTGGGAGCTGAAAAAGTTCTTTAATACAGCCTCTGCCTGAGACTTGCTGTATGAGTTTTGCGCATCGCGTATGTGTATCTCGACATTGCCGGAGAAATACTGCGAAAGGGCAGATACATCGCCAGAACCGATGGCAGACTCTATGTTATCAAAACTTTGCGCCTGGCTGGTGCTGACAAAAACTGTCATGCTGATAAGCAGGGCCGCAAAGAGTTTATAGAAGGCTCTCATTTTATTATTAATGCTAATTGTAAAACTTATCGCTATTCTTACGAAATTCGTGCCAAATAACCGAATCAATCTACTATTTTACCTAAAAAGAAGCTAGTAAGCAAATTTATCAAGATGAATCGTAAGGTAGCATTAATCATAATGGACGGCTGGGGCCACGGCAGCCAGCCTGATCGTAGCGCTATAGCTCAGGCTAACGTTCCGTTTATCAATAGTTTATATCAAAAATACGCTAACTCGGAGCTGATCACCCATGGTGAGGCTGTAGGCCTGCCGGACGGCCAGATGGGCAATAGCGAAGTAGGCCACCTAAATATAGGCGCTGGCAGAGTAGTCTATCAGGAGCTGCTGCGAATCAATATAGCTGTGCGCGATGGAGAGCTGGCTGCCAATCCTACACTGCTCGATGCCATCCGCTACTGTCGCGAGCAGCAGAAACCGCTGCATCTCATGGGCCTCGTATCTGATGGCGGCGTACACTCGCACACATCACACCTGCGCGCTATCTGTGACATAGCCGGTGCCAATGGCCTGAGCTCCGATCAGTTTTTTATCCATGCCTTCACAGATGGCAGGGATACTGACCCGCGCAGTGGACTGGGCTATATGACCGACCTCAGTGAGTATTTGCAGACCTCTACGGGACGCATAGCCTCCGTGTGCGGCAGATACTACGCCATGGACCGTGACAACCGGTGGGAGCGCGTAAAACTGGCCTACGACCTGCTGGTCAAAGGTGAGGGCAACAAGACTACAGATGCACTGGCTGCTATCAGGGCGTCCTATGCCGCTGATGTGACAGATGAGTTTATCAAACCCATACTCGTCACTGACACTGCTGGCGCTCCGCTGACTACGATCAAAGAAGGAGACGCTGTACTTTGTTTCAACTTCCGCACTGACCGCTGCCGCGAGATCACCAGGGCGCTGACGCAGCAGGACTTTCCCGAGCAGGATATGAAGCGCCTGGATCTCAACTATACCACGCTCACGATTTATGATCATAGTTTCAAAAATGTAAAGAATATCTTCTCTAATGATGATCTGACCATGACACTGGGTGAGGTCGTATCCAATGCTGGCAAAACGCAGCTGCGTGCGGCTGAGACTGAGAAATATCCGCACGTGACCTTCTTTTTCAGCGGCGGTCGTGAGGCCTTGTTTCCCGGAGAGGAGAGGATAATGGAGCCCTCGCCAAAGGTAGCTACCTATGACCTGCAGCCCGAGATGAGCGCCTATGGACTCACAGCGCGTGCGGTAGAGTTTATAGACAAGACGGAGCCGGATTTCATTTGCCTGAACTATGCCAATGCGGATATGGTGGGCCATACGGGCGTTTTCAGCGCTGTGGTCAAGGCCTGCGAGGCGGTCAATAACTGCGTAGAAAAGCTGGTCACTACCTGTCTGGCTCACGGCTATGCCATCCTGCTCACCGCAGACCACGGCAATGCTGACTATGTGATCAATGATGATGGCTCGCCCAATACGGCGCATACCAAAAACCCGGTGCCGCTATTTCTTATAGATAATGAACTCCGGCCTGACCTGAAAAATGGTGGCCTCTCCGACATAGCACCTACCGTACTCAAACTGATGGGCCTGCCGCAGCCCCAGGAGATGACCGGCAAGGCATTGTTTTAATGTGCCTACGCCTTGGGCGGTACGGCCTTTTCTACTTTCTCTACCAGTTCCTGGAGCATCTCCAGTTGTAGCTGCTGTATCTCCACTATCTGCTTGTGCTGATTGAGCATCATGTGGTCTATCTTGTCATGCAGGAGGCGTATCTGCAGCTCTGCGGCCAGATTGACCTGATAGTCATGCTCGCTACGGGCGCGGTCCTTGTCATTTTGCCTGTTTTGGCTCATCATGATCACAGGCGCCTGCAGGGCGGCCAGGCAGGAGAGGGCCAGGTTGAGCAGGATGAATGGATAGGGGTCCCATCCTCGTTCTTTATACACCACTACATTCAGCCCCATCCAGATCGCCATCAGAGTGAGAAAGAAAATAATGAAGCTCCAGCTGCCGCCAAACTCGGCGATCTTATCTGCCAGGCGTTCGCCCAGCGTCGCCTCGGCTTCTATATCCGGCTCTACATTGTCTGAGATGAAATTGTTGGACTTCAATTTATCTATGACCTGAGACTCCAGCTCGGTCATTTCGCCCACCTCTTTTTTTACGATATTCTCCATCTGCCGCATCCTGTAGCGGAATAGCTCCCGGGTGGAGATGTAGGAGTTCTCATTGAAACCCGGATGGTCTTTACGGATCTCCTCTATCAGCGATTCTCTGACATCATCACCCGGGATCAGTTCATCCAGGTCATGCTCCAGGCCCGTGATATGGCAGGTCGCTTTGGTCTTCTTCTCCATATAGCTGCTTTGTGACAGTTGGTTTATTGGTACAATTTTAGTTTGAATATGCCATTAAATGAAACTTGAAACATATACCTTTGCAGCGCAAAAATTCTGAGATATGAAGATAAACATACCAGAGGTTCATTTGCCCCGTGTGGTCATCGTCGGTTGCGGCTTTGGTGGCCTGGAGCTAGCTAAAAGTCTTTTTGATGCGCCTGTACAGGTCGTGCTGATAGACAAAAATAACTACCATACATTCCAGCCACTGCTCTATCAGGTCTCTACCTCAGGCCTGGAGGCGGACTCTATCGTCTATCCTATCCGGAAGATATTCAAGGGGCATAAGAATTTCCATTTCCGCTGGGGCGAGGTGCTCCGTATCAATGCAGAGCAGAAGAATATCGAGACGAGCATCGGTATCTGCAACTATGACTACCTGGTCGTAGCCACTGGCACTACTACCAATTTCTTTGGTATTGATGGCCTGGCAGAGAAGAGCATGCCTATGAAGTCTGTAGTAGAAGCATTGAATCTTCGCTCGCTTATCCTTCAAAATTTTGAGAAAGCATTGTTGGTGCAGTCTACAGAAGAGCGCGATGCGCTGATGACCTTCGTAGTGGTAGGTGGCGGGCCTACAGGTGTGGAGCTGACCGGAGCGCTCTGTGAGCTGAAAAAGCATGTGTTGCCAAATGACTATCCGGAGCTGGACTTTCGCAAGATGCGAGTCATACTCATAGAGTCAGGAGACAGGCTGCTGTCCATGATGAATGACGATAACCGTGCCCGATCAGTACGCTACCTGCATGAGCTGGGTGCCGAAGTATGGCTGAATGTACGGGTGACGAAATATGATGGCCACCTGATCACTACTGCCTCAGGCAAAACGATCACAGCCGCAAACCTGATCTGGGCCGCAGGTGTGAAAGGTCAAATGATAGAAGGCCTCAATCCTGAGATAGTCACGCCGACCAAACGATATATGGTAGATGAGGCAAACAGGATAAGTGGTTATGCGAATGTCTTTGCTATAGGCGATATGGCCTATATGGTCACCGATAAATATCCCAAAGGGCACCCACAAGTGGCGCCGGTAGCGATCCAGCAGGGGCACAACCTGGCCAAAAATATCCGTCACCTGCTCAAAGGTGAGCCGACCAAAGCCTTTGATTACTTTGATAAAGGCTCTATGGCCACTATTGGTAGAAACCGTGCGGTGGTGGAGGTCGGCAAGATTTCGTTCGGCGGCTTCTTCGGCTGGGCTACCTGGCTGCTGGTGCACCTGATGTCCATCGTGGGTTTCCGCAATAGGGTAGTGACACTATTCAACTGGCTGTGGAACTATGTCAGCTATGACCGCAATATCCGACTGATCATAAGGCCATTTCATCGCAGCGGGGAGGACGCAAAGGCATGAAACTACTCCTGACCGAAGACGGTTCTCATACGATCTATTCAGAGCATTTTGATGAGATATATCACTCCCGTAGAGGTGCGCTGACCGAATCGCAACACGTATTTATCCAAAGCGGTTTAGCGGTTATGGATGCCCAAGAGCTGAGCGTTTTTGAAGTAGGCTTCGGAACGGGACTCAATGCCCTTATCTCCTGGATATATGCGGAGCAGCAAGGGTCAAAGGTCCACTACACCGGGATCGAATTATACCCTGTTTCTAAGGAAATATTAGATGAGATCAACCTGGCCTCGCTTTTCCCGGGCCATGGGGAGAAGTTTCATAAACTGCATCAGGCGCGGTGGGGAGAGACGACAGATTTTGACGATCATTTTTCATTGCACAAAATGCAGGGTTCGCTGACTGACTGCACGATTCCGGCAGGGCAGAACCTTGTGTACTTTGATGCTTTCTCTCCGGACAAGCAGCCGGAGCTCTGGTCTGCGGAGATTTTCCGCAAGATATACGGCAGTATGAACCCAGGGGCAGTGCTGGTGACCTACTGCTCCAAGGGCTACGTGCGGCGGAATATGCAGGAGGCTGGGTTTATGATAGAGAAGCTGCCCGGCCCACCAGGCAAAAGGGAAATGGTACGGGCCAGAAAACCTCTTTAGGAAGTTATTCACCTTACCCATATACGATGGCGCTAATCTTTATATTTGAAAGATGCTGCGCATCTACAAATCATCTGCCGGATCTGGCAAGACCTACACGCTTGTTCGCGAGTACCTGCGCATAGCGCTGCGCGGCGAGGCTGACAAGTACCGGCATATCCTGGCTATCACCTTTACCAATAAGGCTGCCAATGAAATGAAAGAGCGGGTCATCTCTGCTCTGGGTGGCCTGGCGGAGAGCAGTGCAAAAACAAAAAGCCTGTCAGATGATCTGACCACGGCCTTGGGCATCTCTGCCGAGGAACTGAGCAAGCGCGCCAATGTACTCCTGCTGGATATTCTACACAACTATTCCGATTTCTCTATTTCCACCATTGATAGTTTCGTACATCGCCTGATACGGTCTTTCGCCTATGACCTGCGCATCTCGTCCAATTTTGAAATAGAAATGGATAGTGCAGAGCTGCTGACCAAGGCGGTGGAGAAGCTGCTGGATAAGGTAAATGATGAAGGAACGAGCCAGATCACAAAAGCGCTCATAGACTTTGCTGAGAATAACCTGAATGAAGGCAAGGGCTGGAATCTTGAATATTCATTGATCAATTTCTCGCAGGAGCTATTCAATGAAGAGGCGTATGAGTTTGTAGATCGCCTGTCTGCTTTTAGTCTGGAAGATTTTGCCAAAGTGCGTGACCGCCTATATGCCGTGAAGGCGGCCTATGAAGGCAAACTTTCTGAGCCGGCTAAAGCTGCCATAGAGCTGATACATGCCAGTGGATTAGATGAGTCGCATTTCTACCAGTCACGGGCTAGTATCTATAAGTATCTGCTCAATATAGCGTCCGATGCCTCCACAGCGAAACTAGAGCCCAATAGCTATGTGCAAAAGACGATACAAGAAGATAAATGGACGGCTGGCAAAATTTCTACCTCTGACAAGGTAAAGGTAGAATCTATCAAAGGCCAGATATCCCAATACTATGATCAGATACAGCACTCGCGCCAGAACGAATCCGACTATGTACTGGCCAAACTGCTGCTCAAGAATATCTATTCCTTCATGTTGCTGACAGAGATCAAGCGCATGCTGGAGGAATACAAGCAGGAAAATAACCTGCTCCACATCAGTGAATTTCAAAAGCGGATCAGCCAGATAGTGAACGAACAGGATGCGCCGATCATCTATGAGCGGATAGGAGACTGGTATGATAGTGTGCTGATAGATGAGTTTCAGGATACATCGGTATTGCAGTGGCACAATCTACTGCCCCTGATAGAGAATAGCCAGATGAAGGTAGAGGATAGCCTCATAGTAGGCGATGGCAAGCAAGCTATCTACCGCTTCCGTGGTGGAGAGGTGGAGCAGTTTGCAGCGCTGCCACAGGTGTACAAGAGTGAAGGCAACTATATGCTGCAGGCTCGTGAAGTGGCCATCATGAACTATGGCGTAGAGCAGCTATCACTAAATAAAAACTATCGCAGCCGGAGGAGCATCATAGACTTCAATAATCAGTTTTATGATGTGGCCGCTGCGCAGCCGGAGTTTGCGCACCAGCATATCTATACGGAACATGCGCAGCTATCAGGCCGTGAGGTGGAGGGTGGCATGGTATCTATAGATTTTCTGCGGTGCGAGGAGGATGAGGGAGAGTATGTAGAAAAGCTCTGCGCGCACGTCGAGGCACTGATCCATACAGTGCGGGACAGAGGATATACCTGGAGTGATATAGCTGTGCTGACACGTACCAATGGTATCGGGAGCCAGATAGCCGCCTATCTGCTACAGCAGCAGATACCTGTGGTGTCATCAGAGAGTCTGCTGATCAATAGCTCGTATGAGGTGCGCGCGATGATCTCCTTTTTATACTATCTGTCTGATAAGGATAATCTGATCCGCCGTGCGGAAGTACTATACTATACCGCGCCGGATCAGATGAGTCGTGATGGGCAGACCGTGCATGCTCGCTTGCGGGGCTCCTATATGGATTTTGAGATGTACATATCGGAGCTGACCGGTATTGCTTTCGATAGTGACAGGCTGGTGCAAAATCGCCTGCCAGAGCTGATACAAGCATTGATACGAGCCTTCCCTTTTCTGAATAAGGAGGATTCTTTCACGCAGTTTTTTCAGGATGAAGTGCTGGAGTACTCCGTGCGCAATGGCAATCGCATTACCGAGTTTCTGGCCTGGTGGGAGGCCAATAAGCACCGCAAGTCCATCATCTATCCGGAGAGCATGGACGCGGTCCGTGTGCAGACCATACACAAGGCTAAGGGATTACAGTATCCTGTAGTGATCATTCCTGACGCAGATTTCAAACTGCGAAACACTAAGAAGTATCTGTGGTCCGAGTTGAAGGAAGACTTTGTAGAGAATGTGAATGTCTTTCCGCTGCCTGTGCAGGCTGATCTGGAGGCGACCGCATATGGGCATTTGTACACCAAGGAAATGTCCGACTCGCTTCTGGATCTGGTAAATCTCTTTTATGTAGCTACTACCCGCCCGGAGGAGATGCTATACATCATATCAGAGCAGCCGGACAATGAGCCCGAGCGGCTGAATAGCGTCACGGCGCTATTGGTGCGCTTTCTCAGGGAGACGGGCCAGTGGGATGGTTTCCAGGAATATATTTTCGGAGATGCGTCTACACGTAGGGAAGCTACCGAGAGTCGCAAGGCGGTAAATGAGTTCGTATATAGCGGCGTGACAAATACGCGTGCAAAGCGGCTGCAGATACGTCTGTCAGATGAGAGTTTGCCCACCAGTGAAAATGAAGTAGCATCATGAAAGGCTTTTTGAACCAAGTAGGCGAATACATCCGCAGCCAGCATCCCGCTGATCTGGATCGCGTGCTGCTTTGCTTTCCTAATAACCGTGCTGCTTACTTTTCCCGTCAGGAATTTGCAGCAGCTGGTTCTGCTCATCCCTCCTACATAGCCATGGAGCGCTGGGTGCATAGCCTGTCACAAAAGCAGCTCACTCAGCAGGTAGAGCTGATCAATATCCTCTTTAAAGTTTATAAAGAAGTAGGAGGGATAGACGACTTCGACGCTTTTATCCCTACAGGCTATACCATGCTGTCTGACTTCAATGAAGTGGATATGCAGATGGTCAAGGCTAAGTCTTTCTTCAAAGATCTCTACGATGTCAAGTCGATGAATACCTTTCTGGAAGATGAGGAGACGCTGACTGAGTATTCTAAAAATTACCGCGATTTCTGGGACGTGTTCCGTCAAAGCTATTTCCGCTTGCAGGAGACATTGCAGGGCTCGGGTAAGGCCTATAATGGGATGATCTACCGCGACGTGGCGGAGAATATCCATAAGGCCGACTTGACAGCATACAGCAAGATATATTTTGTCGGTTTCTCAGGGCTCACGCGCTCGGAGCAGAAGATAGTGTCTTATCTACTCGATATCAATACAGCAGAGTTTCTCATAGATGCAGATACTTATTACCTGCATGATGATAAGCAGGAGGCGGGAGATTTCTTCCGCGAGTATAAGAAGTCATGGCGCATACGCTCCTTCCGATGGGAGGAGTCAAATATCCTCACTACGCCAAAAGATATAGAAGTGATAGGTGTAGCCCGCAGTATAGGCCAGGCCAAGCTCACAGGTGATATACTACAGAATCATCTGAAAGTGACTAAAGCAGATCTGCGCGATACCGTAGTAGTACTGCTGGATGAGAAACTGCTACAGCCCGTGATGGCCTCGCTACCGGATAGCATAGATACTGTCAATATCACGATGGGCTTGCCGCTGTCGCATATGCAGCTGACGGATTTCATACACCACATCAGCGGCCTGCAAAACAATGCGTCGGTATCTTCTGCCGGCTTACAAAAGTTTTATCACCGGGATGTGCTGACGCTTTTGCATCATACATATTTCCGTATGATGGTAAGGGATAAGGAGAGCCAACCGGATGCGATCCGCCACATCCGGCAGGAAAATAAAGTGACAGTCACTCGGGATGAACTGCTGGACTGGTTTCGCGCTGATGAGGAGCTGATACGTTTGCTGTTTGATATAGCTGATACCCCTGGTAGTTATTTGTCCCGCATGGCGGGATTGATAGAGTGGCTCTATCAGAAGTTTGTGGCACTCGCAGCTGCAGGTACAGAGGTAGCTACGGACATCGAGGTGCTCTATTGGCTCAAAAAAGTATTGGCTGATCTACAGGCACAGCTCGCAGACTTTGAGCCTGTATGGGATATAAAGTCTCTGCAGAAGCTACTGGAAAACGAGATCCGCAATGTCAGGCTGCCATTTGAAAGTGACAGAGCTGACGGCCTGCAGGTGATGGGTATCATGGAGACGCGCTGCCTGGATTACAAGAACGTGATCATCCTGTCTATGAATGAAGGCATCCTGCCATCTAGCAAGGGTGCACAAACATTCATACCACATGATGTGCGGAGGGTATATATGTCTACACACAGGGAGCGTGACGCAGTGGCAGCCTATCTTTTCTACAGGCTCATGCAGCGGGCTGAGCGCATGTACCTGATCTATAATACGGAGAGCGACCTGCTGGGCGGGGGGGAGAAAAGCCGCTTTATACTGCAGATGCAGCACGAGCTAAAAGATAAGGCCAATATCAAACTGCGCGAGCGAAACTTTGTGCTAGGCGCAGAGATCAGGCAGGAGGAGCGCCCCATAGTCGTGCAAAAGGATGAAGGTGTCAAGGCAATTCTTAAAAACTATATGGCCGTCAAAGGACTGTCACCTACGGCGCTCAATAGCTACATTAATTGTACTCTACAGTTCTATTTCAAAAATATCATAGGCCTGCGGGAGCAGGAGGATATAGAAGAGGAGATGGAGGCCAGCACGATAGGCTCCGCCGTGCACTACGCGCTCGAGCATATCTATAAGGAAACCTTGGGAGCACCTCTGACAGTCACTTTTTTGAAAGGTGTCATCTCTGATACTTATAGAGTGGGGGGACTGATACGCACTTATCTTCAGGAGCGCTTTGACGTGCAGAGCCTGCAGCAAGGCAAAAACTACCTGCTGTATAATGTCTGTACGAGCCTTGTGATCAACTTCCTGAAGAATGAGATGAAGCGGGTAGAAGCGCTGGAGCTAGAGGGCAAGAAGGGCATTGTGATACTACTGGAGCAGGATATGCAACAGCGCGTCCAGATAGGCGGCTATGATATCCTGGTGCATGGGCTCACAGACCGGGTAGACCGGGTGAATGATGTCGTGAACATCGCCGACTATAAAACGGGAGACTCAAAGAAGAGCAAGATCAAGATAGACGATATGCCGCTACTCCGCACTGATCCGGAGTATGGCAAATCGTTTCAGCTGATGATGTATGCGTGGCTGTATCGCTGTGTACACGGCAGTCAGCCGGATGGCATCCGGTCAGGTATCTACTGGCTGCGCCATGCAGAGGGCAGGTATGAGCCGCTGCAAAAGAATGGGTCGGATATACTGACAGACCAGACGCTGGACGAGTTTCAAGCGATACTGGATGATATACTACGCGAGATAGTCAATGAGGAAGTGCCGTTCACCAAGACGGAGAATAGAGACAGGTGCCGCTATTGCGACTTTGTCAAGATCTGTGCTCGGGATTAAACTAATTACAGAGTACCTTTAAAGTTCTTCTGGTACTCCTCCCAAGGAGTGGTTTTAAAGCTGTTACTTACAAAGTAATTGAGAATAGGCTCCGCTGTCTTTGGATCCATATAACCTGGAACAGCACTGAGCATATTCAGCTGCTCATCAAAGTAAAGCGTGGTAGGAAAGCTCATCTGGTTTTGCATCAGAAAGGTAGCGAGGGAGCTGTAGCGACCTGTATTCAGGTATTCTTCACCCTTGAACACAATTTTCTCTTTTGTCTCAGCATTGAATTTGACGCAGTAGTAATTTTCGCTCATGTATTTTGCGATCTTTGGATTTTCAAAGGTAGTCGCATCCATACGCTTGCACCAGCCGCACCAGTCTGTATAGACATCTACAAAGACCTTTTTGGGGTGCTTGGCCTGCGCCTTTTGCATTTCATCCCATGTCATCCAGGTGATGTGTGATTCTGCAGCCGCAGGTTTCTCAGGTCTGAATGAGCACATCGTAAGAAACAGTACTGCCAGTGTCGCAAAATACTTTGCCATAGAGATTTATCTTTCTATAAAAATACGGAAAATCGTACCAAATCCAGCAGCTTCTAAATAGACGTTAAAATCGCTATCGCAGCTATCCACAGCGCTGATTTCGTTTTCTGCTTTATTTCCTAACTTGCTCCGCGAAACAGAGATGCTACCTATGGCATTGTATTAGTGTTTATTGTTTCAAAGAGGTTCGCACATGAAAGTATATCTCGACAACGCCGCCACCACGCCACTCGCCAAAGAAGCTTTGGATGAGATGCTGCCATTTTTAACGTATAATTTTGGCAATCCCTCCTCCATACATAGCTATGGACGCAAGTCCCGTGCCGCGATAGAGAAAGCGCGCAAAATCGTAGCTGGTGCGATCAATGCCTCCACCTCAGAGGTGTTCTTTACCTCATGCGGTACGGAGTCAAATAATATGGTGATCAAGCAGGCCGTGAAAAATCTCAGTGTGCGCCGTATCATATCGAGTCCCATTGAGCATCATTGTGTCCTGCACTCGGTAGAGATGGAGGGGCGTGAAGGTGTGCAGGTGGATATGGTAAACATAGGCCACTACGGCGAAGTAGACTACAGCCATCTGGAGCAACTGCTGAGCAATGGTAAAGAGAAGACGCTCGTCACGCTCATGCATTCAAACAATGAGATCGGCACACTGCTGGATCTGGAGCGCGTCAGCGCACTGTGCCGGCAGTATGGAGCATACTTTCATACTGATACGGTGCAGACGATAGGATACTTTCCTATGGATGTACAAAAACTGAGTGTCGACTTTATCAGTGGTTCGGGGCACAAGTTCTATGGGCCAAAAGGAATCGGCTTTGTGTACATCAATGGGGGCGTGAAGGTGCAACCGTTCATAGATGGTGGCTCGCAGGAGCGCAATATGCGTGGAGGCACGGAAAACCTCTACGGGATAATAGGGTTGGGCAAGGCACTCGAAATGGCTATTGCTAATATGGATGCCCGCCGTGAGCACGTCACCGCGCTCAAAACATACATGAAATCAAGACTGGATAGCGAGCTGGATGACGTAGCATATAATGGCTATACAGATGAGCGCAGTCACTATAAAGTGCTGAATGTCTCTCTCCCTCATAATACAAAAACAGACCTCATACTATTCAATCTGGATATAGCTGGCATCTGTGCCTCGGGAGGCAGTGCCTGCACCTCAGGGTCTGAGGTGGGTTCTCACGTGCTGGCTGGTATCCATGCCGCTCAGGACAGGAAATCAGTACGATTCTCTTTCTCTATGCACAATACAAAGGAGGAGATAGACTACGTGGTGGAGGAGCTCAAGAAGATGGTGAATGGGAAAGAACCGGCAGGAGTGAAATAGCTCCATGAGCAGGCCATTCCGATTCAAGCAATTTAGTGTCGCACATGACCGGTGTGCTATGAAGGTAAACACGGATGGTGTACTACTGGGTGCGTGGTCTGATGTGTCAGATGCCCATCAGATACTGGACATAGGCACAGGTACAGGAGTCATAGCACTGATGCTGGCGCAAAGGAACCCTCGCGCAGCTATCACAGCCATAGATATCGACGGGGACGCCTACGATCAGTCTACAGAAAATGCGCTTGCATCGCCGTGGGCTCACCGTGTATCGGTGCTGCATACAGCGTTGCAAGATATGCCGGACGGAGTGCGCTATGACCTGATCGTATCTAATCCTCCTTATTTCATCAATGACTATACATCTGCTGATGCCCAGCGCAACGCAGCGAGGCATAGTACTACCCTTTCCTATGATGAACTGATCGCCGGCATTGCCAGGCTCCTTTTTTCAAATGGTCGCGCCAGTATTATTCTGCCTTACTTTAATGTGGAGCAGTTTCTGATCCATGCTGCTGAGAAAGCGCTGTACCTGACCCGCCGCACAGATGTGATAGCTGTGCATGGCCGCGATCCTTACGTCAGTATGCTCTGTCTGTCACGCTCTCACGGCTCCATTCATCGCGATACTATCACCATTCAAAACGAATCAGGTGCCTATACAGACGAGTACAGACACCTGACGCAAGATTTTTACCTGAAGTTTTAAGCTTCGCGGTGATTGTATTTATTTAGCAGCGGTGCCACGAGGTAAGAGTACACATAGCAGCCAGCACAGATGGAAAACACTGACTCCAGTGTAGCAAACACTGCCAATATCCCCGTCACAACCCTTGCACCCAGCAGCTGATCTGTCAGCAGCAGTGCTGTGATCAGAATGGAAAAGACAAAGCCCACGCCCGCCGCAAACTTCTTTGGAGCGGCATATATAGGTTTGTTAGGCAGGTTTAGCCCTTCTGCTATCTGACGCGCTACTATCACAAAGGGCGTCCGCCAGGCCGTGAAAGCGCGCACAAAAAAGTCTAATATCAGGTATGCTGCAAGAAACCACCAGCCGGTCACTATCGTAGCAATAGCAAAGATCAATACCTGGGCCGCTACCAGGCGGACCACATTTTCGTTCACTCTCGCCTCAGTGGCGGCATCAGTCGTACTCATATTATTTCAGTTTTATTAGTTAGCCAATTCTTTTTGCTGCTGGTATTGCACCCATGCTGTGATGCCGCCCTTGAGGTTGTACAGATTGTCGTAGCCTGCTTTTTCCTCCAGTTCGCGGATAGCTTTGGCGCTACGACCGCCCATCTTGCAGTGTACTACTACCTTTTTATCGCGCGCTATCTCTTTCGCTCTTTCAGAAACTGTGCCAAGAGGGATCAGTAGCGCCCCGATATTCACCTCCGCATATTCTGCCGGCTCGCGAACGTCTATCACTTGTATGTCTACTCCCGATGCCTGCCACTCCTCAAATTCCTCTACCGTTATTTCTTTGATCTTGCCGTCTACAGCCTTCACGCCGCAAAACTGCTCGTAATCTATCAGCGTGGTGACCTGAGGTGTGGCTGCTTGTTTCTTGATCTTCAGCGTGCGCGATTCAAATGTCAGCGCATCGAATACAAAGAAGCGGCCGCTCAGTGTTTCGCCCACACCGGTTATTACTTTGATCACCTCATTGGCCTGCAGGCTGCCTATGATGCCCGGCAGCACACCCAGCACGCCACCCTCGGCACAGTTAGGCACCAGTCCCGGCGGTGGTGGAGTAGGGTAGAGGTCACGAGAGAGGGGTCCTGTGT